>JBCCNJ010000118.1:0-14021 GCA_039025905.1 Pseudomonadota bacterium
CGAATATCAGCAGCTGCGTGAGGAAATTGATCTTGTGACGTATCCGGATAGCGATAACGATGGCGTGCCAGACGAATGGGATAGATGTCCAGGTACAAACCCAGGAAAGAAGGTCTCGAGATTTGGCTGTACCTGGTGGCAGCGGAAGGTTAAAAGGAGCCAGTAAACTGCATCGGTGCAAAACCGGTTGGTTTCGGTCTAGTCTATTATTCGACCCCCGTAACGCCGGACTGTCCGGTTCGGCAAAACGCTACCCAATGCGCAAAGCTCGCAGGGTCACAGCGAGTGTGCGCTCCCCCCACCATAGGGTGCTATGATCAATCCATAGCCAGGCGAACCGTTAGACTCGCTGGCATTCCAAGTAAGGAACCCCCTATGAAGCCAATCGCTGTCACGACTCTATTCTTTGCGATGCTTTTAGCACTTCCCGCAGCCGCCGAGGAAGCAGATCTTACCGGAACATGGGTCGGCGTCAGCGGCTTCATCCGCACCACTGGCGGCGATGACATGATGGTCGGCGACACCTCCACCGTTGTCATCACCATCGCAAGCCAAAACGGTCCCGTCTTTTCCGGGAGCTATGGCTGGGTGCATCCGGAACGCATGCAGGATATGCACGATGGCGAAAAGGTCACCCATGAATCGGAGGAGACCTTCGTTGGTGTGATCCACCACGATGGCAAGACCATCAGCTTGGCCGACCATCCCGACACTGGTTTTTTCAGCGGTGCCTTGGTCGATGCCAACAGCATGGAGCTGGTCATTGAAGAAAGTGGCCCCTATGCGATTGCTGGACGAATAACCTTCGCTCGGCAATAGTCAACTTCGCTCCCTCGCCAAGGCGATACTTCTCGGAGCGGCAGCGTTGGAGAAACAACCACCATGAGCAAGCCACCCCCAATCAGTCGATTCCCCGTCCCAAGTTTGAAAGAGATGCCTGAAGATATCCGTGCGCGCATTGAAACTGTGCAGGAAAAGTCCGGGTTTGTACCTAACGTTTTTCTAGCGCTGGCAGGTCGACCGGATGAGTTTCGCGCTTTTTTTGCCCATCATGATGCGCTTATGGAAAAAGTCGAAGGCTTAACAAAAACGGAGCGAGAGATGATTGTGGTTGCGACGTCCAGTGCAAACGCGTGTCATTACTGCGTGATTGCCCACGGCGCCATTCTTCGTATACGCGCTAAAAATCCGCAGCTGGCGGACCAGGTTGCCATTAACTACTTAAAAGCAGACCTGAGCGAGCGGCAACGGTCCATGTTGGATTTCGCCATGTTGATCTGTGAGCAAAGCCACCTCGTGGAGGAAGAAGATATCCAAGCTATGCGTGACCGTGGCTTTAGCAACGATGAAATCTGGGACATTGGTGCCATTGCCGCCTTTTTTGCTCAGAGTAATCGCTTAGCGAATTTATCTGGCATGCGGCCGAATAACGAGTTTTACAACCTGGGTCGCGATATCAGCTGAGGTCCGGTAAGCGAGCGCCGTACTAATGATGCCAATGCCATCTAGCGGAACAGCTGGGTTGAAAGCGAACAGTAGTTGGAAATGCCTGGCAAGGCTCAATACCGCAGCATGTGAAAGTGAACTTGCTCGGGTTGCGCCCTTTATCAGGATATGGCCTCAAGCCGATGACTCTCTCTTGGTGGATCAGTATTCACATGATGTTGGTTCACTGGCCGGACCTAGTACTACCATAGCTGCGGCACGAAGGTCTGTTCGTCTAGTGGTGGGCGAACGTAATCACCTCCCTTGGGTCGCGGCGGTAGCTTGCCTGGCGGAGTGGGGGTCAGGTCTTTGTACTCAATAAGGCTGAGCAGGTGCGAGATACAGTTGAGCCGGGCGCTCTTTTTGGAATCGGCAGGTACGACGTACCAAGGCGCTTGCTTAATGTCGGTGTGAGCGAACATATTGTCCTTAGCGCGGGAGTACTCTACCCAGCGCGAGCGTGATTCGAGATCCATCGGGCTTAACTTCCAGCTTCTCGAACGATCGCGCATGCGTTTCTGAAATCGCTTCTCCTGTTCATCATCACTTACCGAGAACCAATACTTGATCAGGACAATACCCGAGCGTACAAGCATACGCTCGAACTCGGGACAGCTGCGCATAAACTCTTGATATTCGAAGTCAGTGCAAAACCCCATCACGCGCTCAACGCCGGCCCGGTTGTACCAGCTCCTATCGAATAAGACCATTTCGCCCGCAGTTGGCAGGTGCGGAACATAGCGCTGAAAATACCAAGACGATTTTTCGCGGTCGGTCGGTGTACCTAATGCAACCACGCGACACAGCCGGGGATTCAGGCTCTCTGTGATGCGCTTGATGACCCCCCCTTTGCCTGCGGCATCTCGCCCCTCGAAGATGACCACGACTTTGAGCTTCTCATGCTTAATCCACTCTTGCATCTTCACCAGCTCGATCTGTAGCCTGGCCAGTTCTTTTTCATAGACCTCGTTGTCGAGCTTCTTCGACGACGCCTTAACATCCCCTACCAGTACTTCACGTAGTTGGACTGAAGATTTCTTTTTGACTTTACCCATAGCGTGCTCCTTTGGCGCTCAGTGTCGGCTGGATGTCCTACCAGGTCGCGCAGTTTTGGTGCAGATA
Source organism: Pseudomonadota bacterium (assembly GCA_039025905.1). Taxonomy (GTDB): domain Bacteria; phylum Pseudomonadota; class Gammaproteobacteria; order Pseudomonadales; family Halieaceae; genus JARRPM01. The sequence continues at coordinate 2,608 of JBCCNJ010000118.1, forward strand.
CCTGGCTTTGTCCCGCCTGTCGAAGACTTCAAGCACAATTGATGCCAAGGCTAGTGGGGCAGCCATGAGACTGATGAACGTGCGGGCGAGCGTTACCTCGGGATTCAAAAACTGGGTCGCAGAAATAGGGGGATTGCAAACAAGGTCATTGAGATTAGATCATAGAAATAGTGTCGCGCGAATCGAGGTTGTGCTTAAACACCATGCTGTTAATAGCCTGCTTTCGATTTAGACAAAACCGACTTTTCCGAAATTGATTTGCAGCTTCATGTGTCCACATTTGTATATACTGCTTGCTGGCAGCCTTTGGCTGCGCACAACGGATAGATCCTTTCCATTTAATGAGACGCAAGGGTCGTAAAATAATGCCCGTGAGCCACATAAAAAGTTGTTTGCGCAATGCCTGGGTTTACTCGCACTTTGGATCAGCAGGTTTGTTTTTGGCAACCTCATTCTGAACTCTATTGAGCGCAAGCCGGTCAAAAACAGACCCAGTATGAAACTAGATCGTGTTCGCCCCTACCTAAACAACACCTTGTGGATGTTGGCAGAAAAGTCCGCCCGTATCCTGGTCGGGATCTTTCTTTTTGCTTATATCGCCAGGTACTTGGGTCCTGCTGAGTTTGGTGTATTGAGTTATGCCGTTGTGCTTGCAGCCTTCTGCGAACCACTGATTGCGCTGGGGCTCAATAGGATTTTGGTACGCGACCTGGTGAAGTTTCCCCAGCAGGAAGGGCAACTACTTGGGACGGTGTTTGTCTGTCGATTGGTCATTGCCTTATTGTGCATGGTTGGTTTGGGCGCATTGGCTTACTTTTCCGTATTTGGCTCTGATCAGGCCCGACCCCTTGTGATTGCACTTGCCTTGGGTAATTTGTTTCTGGCCCTGTCAGTAATCGAACTTTTTTTTCAAGCCCGATTGAAGGCTAAGTTCGCCTCTCTGTATAAAACGGGTGCATTTCTCCTCGCCTCTTTGTTAAAGCTTGCACTGGTTCTGGGGGAGGCGCCGCTGCTTTTTTTTGCGATCGCCAATAGTTTGGAACTCGTTTTTGCAGGCGTGTTGGGTCTGCTTACATTTCGCCGAAATTTTGGCGACTCGGCGCCATGGCGATTTCATTCGGCAACGGCCCGTAGGTTGTTGCTAGAAAGTTGGCCTGAGGTGCTCGCCGGTATTTGCACGCTACTGTGCCTTCGCCTTGACCAGTTTATGCTGGAACACCTAGTAGGCGTTGAGGAGCTAGGCATTTTTGCGGTGGCCGCGCGGCTAACGGATGCGTGGTATTTTGTACCGGTCGCGCTTGTTTCGGCGACGTTCCCTGGCGTGGTCGCTCAGCGCGAAGTCTCCCATGAGGGCTATCTCCGCTCCCTACAGAATTTGTTGTTGCTGCTAACTGCGGTAAGTTATGCGATTGTTCTGCCGACGGTGCTGCTCTCGCACTTGCTCATCGACTGGTTGTTTGGTGAGGCTTATCAGCAGGCTGCAAGCATGCTGGCGATCTATATTCTTTGCCTCCCTTTAATTGCGTGGGGTTCCTGTTCAGGCTCGTGGATTTTCGCTGAAGGCCGGATCAAACTTACCGCATATCGAACAATTCTGGGCGCCTCGGTGAATTTTGTCCTCAACGTCACCCTGATACCGTTATGGGGAGGGCACGGAGCAGCGTTGGCTACGGTGTTATCTTTGTTTGTTGCTTTTTACCTTTTTGACTTATGTATTAAAGACATGCGGGTGCTGTTTGTGATGAAATCACGGGCGTTGGTACTTTGGGGCCTAGTCAGCTATCTCATGGAGTACCTGCCCAGGCAAGAGCGCTCAGACGCTCAAGAGCAAGCAGGAAAGGACGATGCAAAGTAATACAGTGATGGAAATTGGAGCATCTGACAGTAGCTCCCAACACCTAGATGCTTTACGCGACTTGGGGTTCTGCGTCATACCCTCTGTGGCCGAGCCTACCCTTATTGAGCAGGCCAAATCGCTGACTGATGAAATCGTAGCTTATGCCGAGGAAGGGCTAGAGGATCCTTTTTGGCGCTACTATTTGCGTCACCGAAATGACCAAGGTGTGCTTTACGATCTCTATCAACGCCATCCTGAGTTTCAGATGCTAGCGAAGAATCCGCAGGTACTGAACACTCTTACTGGCGTACTGGGTGAGGATATTTTTCTTTACGAAAACAGCCTTGTTTACAAACCCTCGGGTAGGGCTAATGCGGTGCCCTGGCATCAGGACTTTCTCTCCCGCCCCGATGAGCCCATGAAGTACATCGCGTGGATAACGCTCGACCCGGTCACGGAAGCGAATGGCACCTTGAAGGTCATTCCGGGTTCGCATCGCCAAGGCTATCTGCCGTGGAAGCGAATCAAAGGTGAAACGCATCACGACCGCGTCTTGGAAGAATACGTCAAGGAAGAGGACGCCGTGTATGTCGAAATGGCGGCGGGGGATGCGCTTATCTTTGACGCCAGATTACTCCACTCCAGCGACGAGTGTCATTCTGACGATCCGCGGCGAGCCTATCGGATCTCCTATCAAGGTTTTGATGCGCTTACGACTCCCCGAGGAACTCCAATCGTGTTGCACGGCGGACGGCCGTCGTCTCTGCGTCAACGCTATCCGCAGTCTTTTCATGCCGAGCCAAAATGGAAAGATTTTTTACGCAGGGTGGGCAAACGCCTTGCGAAAATCTGACTCTGCTCTAACGCTTGTTGTGATTGCTATATCAGGCCTGTGCCTCCGACGTGCCGAAGACGGGAGGCCCTGATTGTCTCTCATTAAGGTCGTCAGCGAAGTTGTGCAATCCTACCAGGCCAAACCTTGGCCTTTGGTGAAACCGCGCGTTATCCAGTTCCCAGTTAACGACATTTGCAACGCCAGATGCCAGATGTGCAATATCTGGCAGCAGAAGCTCGATACGCAGATAAGCCCTGAACAACTCGAGTCGGCACTATCTAACGATCTCTTCAGTGACGTGGCTAGCGTCGGCATTAATGGTGGCGAACCCACACTGCGAAAAGATCTGTCAGACCTGGTGGATGTTCTCTATCGCAAGCTGCCGCGGTTGAAAACGATTAGTCTGATTACCAATGCATTGGTATCAAAGCGCGTGATTGCAGCGATCGAAGCACTTGCAGCAGTCGTTCAAAGACACGATGGTCACCTAGACGTCATGGTCTCTTTAGATGGAGTGGGGGAAATCCATGACAAAGTGCGGGGTCGTGAAGGTAATTTTAAGAATGCTGAGAAGGTGTTGGATTTCCTCAGTACAAGCGGCGGTGCCTGGACCTACCAACTCGCCTGCACAGTAGTTAGGGACAACGTACCCGGATTATTCGACCTGCTTGACTATGCGATCTCTCGAGACACCTATATCAAGTATCGCCTTGGCGTCCCGCATCGACGCCTGTATACGGATGGAGTGAGCGCTCCCTTCGCTCTAAATGAACAGGAGAAGTACGACTTATGTGTCTTTCTTGAAACACTCATCACCAGTTATGAGCAGTCGGAGCCACAACGTTTTTTCTACCGTTCTTTGATTGATCAGATTATGTACGACGCACCGCGCAAGGCGGGGTGCAACTGGCAGCACCGCGGCGTCACAATCTCGGCGCGAGGTGAACTGCTTTATTGTGCCGTACAAAGCGACACCTTGGGCAGTCTGACCGAACGGGATGCCGATGCTTTGTACTACGATAATCAAGATCATTTGCAGGACATTCTTCGCACAAAATGCGATGGCTGTACCCACGACTACGGTGGTATCCCCGCGGATGGCGAATATGCCAGACAATGCCTGGTCGAGGCAGCCTCCCGTGTTGGCCTGCCTCTGCGCGAGTTTGAGCGCGGTGAGCGACTGGTACCGGTGAGCCAGTGGCTGCGCGGTATCAAGTTAGGACGGAGGGAATCGCGCTACGGTATACGCTCCCCAGACCCACTGCCAGCGCCCCTGGGAACGCTACCAAGGTCACCACAGATTATGATTTGTGGTTGGTACGGAACAGAAACTCTCGGCGACAAAGCGATTCTTGGCGGAATTGTTCGGGCACTGAATGAACAGTTTGAAGATTATCGTTTGCACCTTGTCAGCCTTGAGCCCTATATCTCCCGCATGACTCAGGCTCAGATGCCCGAGCTGGCCGGCGCGACCATCATCCCACTCGAGGATGCTGTGGAGCGCACTTCTGCTATGGATATGGTCATGTTTGGCGGTGGACCTCTGATGGCGGTGAATGCCATCTTGGATATGCTGGCAATCTTTCGCGCCGCAGCATCTCGCGGCAAACCGACCGTGATAGCCGGTTGTGGAGTCGGCCCGCTGGGCAGTGATATTCACAACACTTATATTCAACGACTATTGCAACTATCCAGTGTGAGACTGTTTCGCGACCAGCTTTCGTTCGAGAATGCTGCGTCCCTCGGTGTAGACGTCAGTCGCGATAGGGTAACTGAGGACCCGGCGCATTTTTGGCTGCGTGCCTGCTCCACACCGTTACCGAATCTGGCCCGCGGTGGGCGCCGGCTGCTGCTAGCGCTGCGCGACTGGCCGCATCAGCAGTACTCGAAACACAAACCAGACCGCGCTCAGATTATTCAGTCGGAATTCGAAACCGCCGTGATGTCTTGTCTGACTCGCCTGGTAAAGACGGTTCCGGCCCTGGAAGTCATTCCCTTCCCCATGTGCACCAATCACCATGGGGGCGATGATCGTTGGTACTACCGGCGCTTACTGGCTCGCCACCCTGAAGCCTATAAACAGCTTGATCCCGTGTTGGATAAGCGCTACCTGTCCGGTGAACTATCACTGCAGGAGGCAAGCGGCGTGTTTGCCAGTGCGGATGTGGTGCTCGGCATGCGCTTTCACTCCCTGGTTTTTGCCGCCGAGCGAGGGGTGCCTGCTGTGGCGGTCGATTATACCGAGGGTCGCGGCAAGGTCGCGCAGTTGGCGCGGCGCCTCAAGTTGCCGGTTTTTCAGCTCAGTCAGGTTGGGGGCCCCAGCTTTGAGGAAGCGCTGCTTGCCTGTTTTGCTCAGGAGCGCGCTGCGCTTGTAGAGGGTGAGGAGACGAGTAGTTTCGCCTGCGATCTACGCGCGGCACTGCAGCGCTGATTAGCGCGTGACCGAACTCACTGCTCGTCATCTCGCCAACATGATGGCTGCGCAGTCATGAAGATTCTGGTTGTGTCCCAGGCAGACATTCATGGCGGGGCTGCTAGAGCAGCCCTGCGCCTGCATCGCGGCTTTCTTGAGCAGGGCTACCAATCGACAATGCTGGTGGCGCGTCGCAGCGGTGATGATCCTACCGTGCTGGGACCTCGCTCCGGATTCGCTAACACCTGGGCTGATGTACGCAACTATCTGGCCGCTCCCCTGCATGCGCTACACAATGCGGGTAACAGCGGCTTGCAGTCTTTCAACATCTTCCCCAGTGGCCTGCACAAAAAGATCAACGCCATGGACGTAGATGTCGTTAACCTGCACTGGATCAATCGCGAAATGATGTCCATCGCAGAGATCGGCAAGATTCGCCACCCTGTGGTGTGGACGCTGCACGATATGTGGGCGTTCTCTGGTGCAGGACACTATGAAAGCCTGGAAGACCCGGAGAGGTATCTTAGCGGCTACGAGAATGATGCGATACCCGCTGGGAGTTGCCGTCTTGATCGCTGGGTATACCGACGCAAGCAGCGCCACTGGTCTGATCGCGGCATGCAATTTGTGACGCCGAGTCGCTGGATGGCCGAGTGCGTTCGGCGCAGTAGCCTACTTCAGGGAGCGCATGTTACGCCGATCCAGAACTGCCTGGATTTGCAAACCTTTCGGCCTTTGGCGCGTGACCAGGCGCGTGAGCTATTGGGGTTGCCGCGTGACCGACGGTTTCTGTTGTTTGCGGCGATGTCGAGCACGAGCGATACCCGCAAGGGTTTTCGTCAGTTGCAAGCGGCATTGCGGTTATTGCAGCCGAAACTGGAAGGCGTGGAGCTGCTGGTTATGGGGGCGAGCGAGCCGCTGGAACCCGAGAATATGGGGTTTCCAACGCGCTATCTTGGCGCGTTGAGCGATGAGTTGAGTATCGCCCTTGTCTACTCGGCTGCAGATGCACTCATCGCACCCTCGTTGCAGGATAATCTGCCCAACACGGTGCTGGAAGCGCTGGCCTGCGGTACACCCTGTATTGCTTTTGACACTGGCGGATTGCCCGACCTGATCCGACATCGACGCAATGGCGCGCTGGCCACCGCATTCTCTGCCGAATCGCTTGCGGAACAGATTGTCTGGCTACTGCAGTCAGAGGAATACGAGCAGCTTTGCCAGCATGCTCGCGAAGGGGTTAAAGAGCACAATTCTCCCGCGGTCGTTACCCGTCAATATGAATCAGCGTTCCAACGCGCACTGAAAGACCGCAGCCCTTGAGAAGTAGGGTGGATACACACGATGTCCGCAGACGCCGGCAACGGCGATCACACCCCCCTCATCCACGTGTGCTTCGCATTCGCCGTTTTTCGTTCACTGTTTTAGGCCAAACGGATAGGCTCGGTCCCCGAGACTGAAGTTCGGGGAATGCGCGCGCAGTGACTTAGCTTACCCTTCTATCTCTCAGGAGGTTTCTTATAGGCGTGCCTCGCGAGAACCAATTGATCTTTGGCTGTGACCAACGCAGCCAGTTCCTGATCGTAGCAAGCTTTCGTGTCACCAGGTTCGCTTTCGTTGAGCTTCGGCGACGTCATTAAGGCCGACTTTGCTGCAGCGTCCAGGTCAGCTCCAATTTTTTCCAGGAAAGCGAGCAAATCTTCTCTGAGGCTTTCCATCTTACCCAGCGTCAGCTGCGCGCACCCTGAATACATCCGGTCATAGAGGAAGGAATAAAAGCCCATGTCCCTACCGCGGAGTCTCTCGATGACGCGCCCGGTCATATTGATGCCGCGGTTGGGGTACTCGCGCGGTAGGTTCGCCGCCAGGAAGTCGATACGCTCACTATCCTCCGATAGCATCAGCAGGTTGCTAATCGATGCCTGGAAATCCAGCGTTCCCTGGTTACTAACGCAATTGAACAGCAGGTTGCGACGTTGTTTGCCGGTCTGAAAGTTGTACCAGGATTGGTAGTATGACCAGGGATTTCTAACCAGACCAAATACAGGTAGATCCTTATAAACCTCGGGCAGTTCGCTATACGGCAGGTGGTAGCCAATCATTCTCGCCTCGGGAAAATGCCCGCGTACAAAGCGATTGACGAAGGTGCCTCCAGACTTATGCAGGTGCAGAAAAACGAAACGATTGGTGACTAGCATGTTCTTGAGTATTTCCTACACGTCGGGCAGAGGTAATCCCAGGCCGCCGTTTCCGCGCGCAACCAACTCGAGTAGGCCCGCCTCTGGCAGATAGTCACAAATCAGGTGGACCCGGTCTTCACTCGCGTGATAGTTGTGTGCGGCGTGTTGGGCGCCGTTGTTAATCACCCACATTTCTCCTGGCTTCATGCGGTAGGCGCTGCCGTTACAGTGCATCTGTACCTCGTCATTGGTGATCACCGGCACATGGATACGAACACTTCTCACCAGGATGGGGCCGCGATCTATATGGGATCGAATAGAGTCGCCCGCCTTCAGCTTGGCCAGTACACAGCGTAGTGGCTTAGCGCCTATGGAGTGAATCAGCTCGTTTGCATAGGGCATGGCTGCCAGAATCGCCCGGTCTTCAATGGGTTTTTGCTCGCCTTCAGTAGGGGCGTAACCACGCAGAAAAACTGCATCCGCTCTGGCATGAACCCCAACTCTTCCCGCAGGGCCTGTCCACCGGTCCTCGGGTATAGCATCGACCTCGCTGCGCAGCACTCCGACCTCTACGGTCCGACTCAACAGTCTGCACCCGCCGATGAGCGAGGCTTTGTCCAAGCGCTCGTAGCCCTCGAGCAGCTTTTCTTTGTTTAACCTTCTAGCGGACATAAGTGCTTAAACGTAGTCCCTGTATTGGCAGGGTGACAGACCTTTCCACGACTGGAAAGGACGTTCACGCGTTTCTATCTGGTGCCTCTTACAGCTTTCACCGACGTGAGGAGACAAGCTATGGGCCCTGGATATCCATTTCGTTCAGTGATCCGAGCGCTCCTCCGTCCGGATGTTGCTAATCATAAGGGCTTTACAAACTAGGCGCAGGCCCATGGCGACGCACTGGGTGATGGAGGTGCCCAAGGGTTGAATGGCGGGAGGTAAGTCAGGGGCAGTCCTCATCGTTCTCATCATTCCTGTATTGGCGATTGGTTTGCCTCGCCATCACGTTTGCTACCTTAGTACTCTGTTGATTCGTCTCTAAGCAGACTGTTGCAGATTTTACGTTGAGGGCAACCTACGCGACGGCTGAAAGTATCAGTCCTGTCCGCTTTGTGATGCCGCCTTCAAAAACGTCCAGACGTGTGGAGAGGTCGCGTGGGGCTCAAGATCTGCTTCGCGGAAAAACAGCACATCACTGGTTTCCTCCTAATCGGCTTTCGGCTCACTATCCCCATCGATTGTCTTAACCAGCAGAAAGCGGCCCTTATCGTCGAAAATGAGGAGTGTGACGGTAGGAAGCTGAAGTAGTTCGTTGCCAATCTTGGTTCGCAATTCGCGAATAAATTTTGGGTGGGCATGATTATATACGTCTTATTGTGTCCTTAGAGCTATGGCCGTGAACAAAGCGAGAAGCTAACAGCCGTGATGCTTGAGCCATCTTATTGGGCATGGGCCACTCTATGATTAGGTGGGCCCGTTCGCCGATAAATGATGGACAGATTCTAGTCATTCTTGGAGCTGGGCTGTGGGGCAGCGCGTTGCATGTCACTCAAGTTGGGGTTGCTGTGTCTCACTTGTCAGTGCGAGCGTTCTCCCGTGATATTGATGCGTTAGTGGTCACATCAACTAAGGCGGCCCTGCAGCTTGCTCTGCTATGGTTATTTGAAAGGTAATCGACTCAATGAGGTCGCTTATGACTACCTCATATTCTAGGGGGAAAAGTCTGATAGGATGCAAGAACAAGAAACTTGAAATCTGCTCCATTTTGGTGCGCGCAAGAGTGTAGTTACCGTTCGAATACGCGACGTCGGCTCTACGGATCAGGTTTGTGCTTCTCCGCTCGGCACTTTCAAGGATAGACGCGGATCTAATTGCCGAAACCAGAGGTTCAAATAGCGGTGTAGGTCTCACGACGCTAACGCGTTTCGATTTGATAACAAACTCACCAGGTTCGTACGCTGCTACTGAAGCCGTGAGCTTGGCCTTACCCGGCCTTATAGGCTGTATTGCCAGAGATTTACCGGTCTCTCCGACCCGGATTTTACCGAATACTGAAACCCTTTTTCTGCCTTGGCGATTGACTAGTTTTGCTACCAGGGAATCATTTGATCTAACCCGGTAATTTAGGAATCCGTTTGGAACAAGTGGGCTGAGTGCGAGAGGTGAGCGGAGTTTAATTTCGTTTCCAGAAAGGTCGAAAAGAAAGGTTGGAGTCCCGCGGCTCAAAACGATATTGAAAAAACTGGAAGGCTCTCTGCGATAGTAGTTTGTTTTTACCCCAGAAAATCCCAGTACCATCGGAGTAACCGTTACGTCAAAGCGTCCGCTTCTACCATCTGAGCTGTCTACGATGATGGTGGTGTCACCGAAATTTTCGCCATGGACGCAGAACGAGAAACTGGAATTTCCAGGCATCACCAAATCTGGGGTGGGTTGGAAATCTTGCGGGGAATTGTTGCTGCAACTCGCGCTGAACTGAACGATCGAGGGTCTGGAGCTTGAGATGCTCAGTACATCGCCCGAGCTCACTTCAGCGATAGATAGCCGGTCGGTGAGATACCGAGGTATTTCAGGGTCGCCGGAGATCTCCAGATTTTCACTCGGCGTTTCGTCCGTACCTCTGACAAGAAAAATCCCGTATCTCGGATTGGCTGTAATAATCGCGTTGTTTCTATATTCGGGTCCCAATACGCTGCCGCCGGCGTCAAAAAGTAGTTCAAGCGCACCCAAGATTGTCAGGTTCTCGTCTTCATCCGTGTACACGCCCACGGACCAAACGGGGCCCGATGAATCAAAGGTCACCCCGAAAGCTGCGATAAATGCTCTTGCATCATCGTTGAGTGTTGGGTACGGATTGGCTGCCCCCGTGAGCGGATTTGGCACGAATCCGGGAAAACGCTTGGCAAACAGGTTTTCAACCTCGAGATTCGTCGCGTGACGCCAACCGGGGAACATGGCTAAGGCCGCGTTATATTCCATGCCGGCGGTCTCGCTGAGCTTCAACCAATCAAGGCCACTTTCAAAGTCGGTAACAAAAGGCCCGTCAGCCCGTGTCGTTGATGATACGAGAACGAACGCTAAAGATATGACGAGGCGTATGCAGGTCTTGAACATAACGTCTTCTCCCACTTAGGTGAAAGTGTAGACAACATGTGTGTCAGCTCATCTGGATAACTTTAGGATAGCACCCAAACTCGAAATAGCGACATCGTGCAACTGATCAGTAGCGGAACTCGATGTTCACTAGACTATGGAGAGAGCACGGGTGATCGTGAGCGTTGGTAGTAGCCGGACTTGATCGCTTAGAAATGAAATTTTGAGGGGCCTCTGTCTCACCATCTCCCCGAAAGCATACGAATTGGGTCGGCGAGCTCGACCAGAGCGGGGAGCCTGGGTCGGCCCCTGAGTCGGGACCGACCCTTCAGGCTACACATTCATCCAGCCGCCATCCACGAGCAAGTCCGCTGCGGTCATGTAGGTAGAGTCATCGCTGCCCAAGAACAGGGCGGCGTTGGCCATATCCTGGGTTTTGCCTGCGCGAGCCAACGGGGCTTGCGACTCCACCATGCCTACGAAACCTTCGAAGGCATCGGAGCCGACGTTGGTGTTTTCTGCAAAGTGGGTTCGCACGATGCCCGGACTCAGGGTGTTGACGCGTATGCCCTTAGGCGCTAATTCGCTGGCCAGGGTTCTGGCGAGTGAGCGCACCGCAGCCTTGGTGGCGAAGTACAAGCTACCCGTTGCGACGCCCTTCTCATGCACAGCAGATGCTGTCAGGATGACGCTGGCGCCTTCTTTAAGAAGGGGCAGCAGTTTTTGCACGGTGAAGAAAGCCCCCTTAACGTTGATATCAAACTGCTTATCAAAGTCTGCTTCGGTTACGCCATCTATGGGAGCGAACACGCCCATTCCTGCATTGGCGAACAAAATATCGATGTTGCCTACTTTCTGCCGAAGGGTATCCGCAAGACGATCTAGATCCTCCATGCTGCTAACATCGCCCTGTACGCCGATGGCGTTGCTGCCTAAGGTCTCAAGCGCTCGATCAAGCGTTTCTTGGTTGCGACCCGTGATAATGACGCGCGCCCCCTCGTTGATATAGGTTTGCGCGGTTGTCAGACCGATGCCGCTGTTACCGCCAGTGATGACTGC
>JBCCNJ010000119.1:0-13935 GCA_039025905.1 Pseudomonadota bacterium
AGCGGTCATGCCATCGGCTGTCATGATCAGCTCATCGCCGTTGCCAGAGCCTTTGATAGTGTCGTTGTTAAACGCCTCTACCAAACCTGTCACGACCACCGCTCCGGTACCGTTGGTGACACCCGATGCGTCAATATCATCATTGGAACCGACTTGAATCTGCACTTCCAGTGCTCGTCCATAGCCTGAGCCGAGAGTGATCTTGTCGTCACCGCCATCAGAGACAATGGTATCGGGTCCATTCTGGTTGGCAATATCGTTAAGCGTCAGGTTGTTACCGCCGGACGATAGCAACAGCACTTCAGTGTTTGACCAGTTGAAGAAGAAGTCATCAACCTGGTTGCCCAGACTGCTGCCCGCTTCTACGGTGTCGATACCCAGGCCGCCGTCGATGGTGTCAAAGCTATCCAGCTCGTCTTCATCAAAGATGGCAATATCGTTCTCAGCGCCCATGTCGATATCATCGTTTTCAGCACCGGCGTTGATGGTGTCATTGCCACCACCGGTTTCGATCACATCGTCAAGGCCGCCACCCAATACCGAGTCAGCTCCAAGACCCGTAGAGGCTATGAGGCTGCTATCAGCAGCTGATCCGTCCACGATATCATTGCCGCTACCCGTCAACACATTGATCGTATCGGCAACATCTATCAGCTGGATATCGACGTTGCCTGTCACAGCGCTGCCGTCAATCGAAGATAGATTTGGCGCGTTTACACCGCCCATGGTGATGTGGGTGTTACCAGTTAAGACTACTGTACTCAACACGCCACTATCATCGGTGAAGCTGGTGGTTTTCTCACCAAACACAACCGTGGGAACGCCTATGAGCTGGGCATCGATGGTGTTCAGATTTAGCGTGCCCACACTCTCGAGATCAAAGTCTGCAAATGTGTGGCTGCTAGTCGCGGTAAACTGGAAGTTGAGGACGCCACCTGGGTTTTCCAGACCAAGATCTATGTTGGTGCTACTGCCACCAGACATGAAGATTGAGGCCCCATCAACCAGATTAGAGAAGTCATAATTTTGAGTGAGCGGATCCGTGAGCAGATAATTCATGACACCGGCGGTATTTGCGCCAGTATCAACACCGTCGAAACTTACGTCGCCGCTGGCCTCGCCGAAAGACAACCATTCCAGTGTACCTGGGTTCACGACGTCAAAGTCGCCAGTCCCGGAGAGCACATCAAGGTCGCTCGCAGTCAGCGTATCAGACCCGCCGCCAAAGTTGACGCTATCCACATCCAACAATCCGCGACCTTCGACGTCCATCCAGTCGTTTCCACCACCCAACTTCACGATAGCGGAATCGATCACATCAGCGATATCGACTTCGTCAGCACCGCCACCCGTAGTGATGTCGTAGCTATAACCACCAGCGTCAACCGTGTCGCTGCCTGTGCCGGTGACAATCTTACCGAAGTCAAATACATCACCGCCGTTGATAAACGCGTCTACCCAGTTGTTTCCGTCTCTTGCTAGTACGTCTATGGTGGTTGATGCCGTGACGCTTATGGTGTCGTCGTCATTACCAGATCGGATTTTCGCATCCGACCCAGCTGTGATGCTGGCACTGTTGTCGCCCGAACCGAGGAAGATGTTGGCATCATTACCAGCAGTTCCGTCAACCGAGTCATTGCGGTTACCCGCATTGACCCTGGCATCATGGGTGACATTGAATGATATATAGTCGTTTCCAGCGCCCAGCTTGGCGCCCACCAATTCAAACGCATCCCAAACGTCTATGCTATCTCCACCATTGCCGGAGATGATGTTGACGGCTCCGCTTGCGTACAACGACGCTTCGTCAGCACCCCTGCCGAGGTTGAGGTCAACGTTAAAGAAGTTGTCGTCGAACCCCGTACCGGCAGTGACAGAGTCTGCACTGTCGCCTGCTATCACGGAGAGGCTGTCTCCCAAGCCGTCCCCTATCAGGTCCAGATCGTTCGCTCCGTCACCGGTGAGTACCATGGTAGGCGCAATTGAATTACCGTTACTCAGGTAGCCCATGAAGGAGAAGTTGCCGTCGTAGCCGGTGCTATCAACCAACTCCAGATAGCTGATCGGGGTAGAGCTGCTCTGCATCAGGCCGAAGTTGCTCGCATCGCCTGTGACGAATGCGTGAGACATACCTGTTACGTTGAAATACGCCATCGAGTCACGGTTCTGTGCCAGAAAGTGCCCAGTTTCAACGTCGCCGGTTGAGTTGGTGTTGATTTCGATTTCAACGTTCGCGCCATCGAGCCAGAAGCTCATGTCATCGCTGGCACCAGAATACGCCGACGGAGCAAAGTCAGCGCTGAAGTGCGCTGGGGAACCGATGGGCCCGCCGATGAAGGAAAAATTGCCCGCACCAGCGATGTTGGTGATTGCCGTATCGCCGGAGCTGTTGAAGGACACCCAGTTCGGGATAACGCCCCAGTTGATCGCGTTAAAGGTCAGCTCACCTGTAACGAAGTTGCGGATCTCGAAGGCATTGGTGTTCTGTACCACGGCACCAGCGAAGTTGATATCCGTGCCGGTACCTGTAATGCGCACGGTGCCGGCACTGTTAATCTGGTCGGAGGGGTTGAAGGTATCTAACCCACCACCGCCATCGTCGGTTAATTCACCGATAACGAGCGAGTTGGGGCTGCCATCGACGATATCGGTGCCGGTCGTCAGCTCGATCTCTTCGTCGTAGTTGGTACTGGGTGTTACATAATCAGACATGCTAGGAGTTCTCCATTTGTAAAACGCTTCTATTATTAGACCCGAATAGATGAAGCCCCCAACGGGTTCGTCAACCCGCCTTTCGCAGTGCGCTGAAACGCCCCGCCACTAGCAATAGCCCCACTGCTAGCGGAATCTAATCTTAAGGGTGGCCAGTTTTATCGAGCGCGCATGAAGTGTCAAACGCTTTTTTAGGCCGCGGAACACGAGCAACGCATCTGTGAACTGCTTCACACCGCAGCGATACGTGTCTTGCTAACTCCCCAGCTTTTATATTCGGATGTTACCGACCCAACCCGCGACAAATGTTAGCACAGTTCGCGCAACAATCAACGATATGTTAACTCGATATTTTTCAATAGGATACGCCAAAAACATCCCAAAGAGTCTCGAGTACATGCCATTAGCGTCAAATGTAAATATTCACAACCCACTTTTTTGCTGCTGCCGTTCTATTTTTGCGTCCGAAGCATTCATCTCTCGCCTGGCTCAGCGGTACGCTAATTGACGTGAAATTGATTGCGCAACAGCCTGATTTTCGCTGCCAGGCAAGAGTGATGAGCCCCGTAGCTCATAACGTCTCATTGTCGCTTCGATGATCCAACTCCACTACGGTGACGCCCAACGTTTCCAGCGCCGTCACGCGGACATCAACCTCCTTGGTTACCTGAACGCCCCTCTGCCCGCTATTGAAAGTCAATATCGCCTCAATCGCGGTCAAGCCACCCATTTCTACATTGAACCCCTTGAAAAGCGTACAGATTTACCAATCTACGCCGATGGGCTTCGCACGGCTGGATGTCATCGCCTCCGTCACCGACCTGGCTGGTTCAATATAGAAATTCCCATCAACTGCTCGGAGCTGCTGGTAGGCTGGAATAGCATAGAGATCCTCATTAATGATGCGCACCAAATCAGACATTCACTGACGGCCCGCTTCCACTGGAATCCGGTGCCGCCAAGCTTTCCTCTGCACTTCCAAGACCTGAGTCACATCCAGTCAATCCAGGACATTGGTCAGGCGGTCAATGGTCTGTTTGAGATCGATCGCACCCAGAATACTATTCGTCCAGTCCACCCAGTAGGTGCCGATGTTCTTCTGCTTCTGGGTCCACCTGGTCGCAGTCAAGAGGCGCAATACAGCGTCGAATTTGGGGCTCTAGATGGCATCTGGATAGGCACCAGTGATTTTTTCGCTGGCCATTTGGCAGAGACTCCAGACCTCGGGATCAAACCTGGATACTGCACCAACGGTCTGGCAACTCTCGACCGCAGAGGAGGTGTTCGAAGCTGGATGGCATGGGGAGATAATCTCGCAAACAACTCCCAGAGCTGGACAGTATCTACCAAGCAAGGTGCGAAGTATTTCCCCATTGAAGCCGGCGTGAAATACCGAGTACGTCATCAGCTTCGCATGCGAGGGCTGGAGGCTATGTCTCGCTTTAGAATCTGGCCGATCCAACAGAGAGAGCCCAGCCAGTGGCTGTGTGGTGCAACAACGGCGAAGATTCCTCGAGGCTTTCCGCGTAACCAACTGGCTAGCTTTGGACTATTCCAGTACTTTGGCACGCCGACACAGTGGTCGGACATCAGCCTTTACGCGCTTGACGACAACTAGCCGCGTTGCCAATTCGCAACTAGCGATGCCCTGCCCTTAATCACGGCAGTCTCAGAGCGACCTGGTCCCGTAACATGGTAAAATCCGCGGCCACCTAGAGACAGCCCGTACCGACATTCGATGATATTCCTTGAGTAGGTCGCACTTAGCAGGATCAGAATGACAAAAATCGCCTCATGAAAGTTGCCATTTTAGCGGGGGGACTCGGTGCACGCCTTGCGGAGGAGACTGAAGTAAAGCCGAAACCTATGGTGGAAATTGGCACGCAGCCACTGCTGTGGCACATCATGATGCATTACGCAGTCCACGGTTATGATGAGTTTGTGATCGCCCTGGGTTACAAGGGCGAATACATCAAGCGCTGGATGCGGGAATACGCCGGTCTGCACAGCAATATGACCGTGCAAACCGGTACTGGTGAGATCAAACTACACCAAAGCAGTGCACAAAATTGGACCGTCGATCTGGTTAATACCGGTCAGGAAACGGCCACTGGTGGGCGTATAAAGCGTTTGCGAAAGTGGCTTGGCGATGACACCTTCATGCTGACTTGGGGAGACGGTGTTTCCAACGTCGACATCAACAAACTACTGCGTTTTCACAAACATCATGGTCGCCTGGCAACAATGACTGCGGTGAGACCGCCCGCGAGATTCGGTCATATCGAACTGGATGGGGATAGAATTGCACGCTTCCAGGAAAAGCCCCAGACCAGCGAAGGCTGGATTAACGGGGCCTTCTTCGTGCTGGAGCCAAGCGTGCTCGACTATATATCGGGTGACGACTGCCAATGGGAGTTAGAGCCATTAGAACGCCTTGCCGAGGATGGCCAGCTGATGGCTTTCCGCCACGACGGTTTCTGGCAATGCATGGATACTCTGCGCGACAAAAAACTGCTGGAAAGGCTATGGCGCGAGGATAGGGCTCCCTGGAAGACCTGGGCTTGAAATGCGCATATTAGTCACTGGGCACAATGGATATATCGGTTGCGTGCTGGTACCACATTTGCTCTCTCTGGGGCACGATGTGCACGGATTTGATACCAACTACTATAGCGCCAGTGTGTTTAGCGGCGAGCTACCTGAAGTCCCTTCTGTTACCAAGGATATACGCAACGCCGAGTTAAGCGATGTTCAAGGCTTCGATGCAGTCATTCATTTGGCCGCGCTATCCAATGATCCCCTGGGTGACTATCAGCCGGAGCTCACACACCAAATTAATACACTCGCGACCCTAAGGTTGGCGAAGCTAGCCAAAGCCGCAGGCGTTCATCGCTTTCTGTTTGCTTCCTCCTGTAGCAACTACGGTCGCGCGGGTGACGATTTCGTTTGCGAAGATTCGCAAGCAGCTCCGACCACCCCCTACGCACGCTCAAAAGTAACAGTGGAAGCAGAACTTGCGCATCTCGCTAACGAAGACTTCGTGCCTGTATTTTTGCGTGCCAGCACAGCCTACGGCTCATCACCGATGTTGCGCTTTGACCTGGTTATTAACAATCTTACAGCCTGGGCATTTACCACTGGCCGCATTTATTTAAAGAGCACTGGAGAGGCTTGGCGACCAGTGGTTCACGTCGCGGATATCGCCCGGGCCTACTCTGCCGTGCTGGATGCTCCCACGCGGGATGTCTCTTGCCGAGCATTCAATATCGGCGCCACGTCAGAAAACTATAGGATTATTGATCTTGCCAAACTGATCGCTGAAGTGGTTCCAAACAGCGAAGTCCAATTTGCCCCGGGCGCCGAAGCAGACGCGCGCAGTTATCGTGTCAATTGCGATAGGATTTTATCGGAGCTCGAAGGTTTTCACCCCACATGGACAGCGCAGCAAGGAATTGAGCAACTACATCAGCTCTATCGCGGCGTAGGATTGCAACTTAAGGAATTCGAAGGCGAACGTTTCTCAAGAATCGCTCATATAAAGATGCTGCAAAGCCAGGGCAGGCTTTGCGATTCTCTACACTGGCAAATCCCTTGCGAGGATAGATATTGCACGTAGGCAAGACATGCCGCAGTTGTTCAAGCACGGATCTGCACAGGATAATCGACTTGGGGGATACGCCGCTGGCGGACAGGATGTTGTCGCCAGCTCAGCTGTCACAGGCAGAACCAAGATATCCTTTGAGCCTGGTTTTTTGTGAGGCTTGCTCACTGCTACAGATCAGTGAAACCGTGCCACCTGAGCAGCTGTATTGCGAGGATTACCCGTACTTTTCCTCGATCTCGTCAGAGCTGCAGGTTCACTCACGGCAGAATGTGCTTGAGCTGATCGACTCAAGATCCCTCGATGCTCGCAGCCAAGTGATCGAAATCGCAAGCAACGACGGTTATCTTTTAAGGCACTATCGGGCGCAAGGCATCAATGTCCTAGGAATCGACCCAGCAGATGGGCCCGCAAGGGTCGCGTCAGAAATTGGTATTAAGACAATCAACGCTTTTTTCAATCTCGACGTTGCGCGTGACTTGATTGCTGACGATATTCAGGCCGACGTGATCCATGCGAACAATGTTCTGGCGCATGTGCCAGCACTAAACGATTTCGTCAAAGGCATGCATTGCCTGCTAAAAGACGATGGAATTGCCGTCATCGAGGTGCCAACTATAAAACCGCTTGTCGAGCAATGCGCCTTTGACACGATCTATCATGAACACCTTTGCTACTTTTCTATAAAAGCACTGGAAACACTGTTCCGACGGCATGGTTTATACATTTGCGATATTCGCAGCCTGCCGATACACGGAGGATCTGTCCGAGTTTATTTGAGTAAAAAGCAGTCAAGCTGCCATGCACTCACTAGGATGATCGCAGATGAACAGAAAGCAGGTCTGCACCACGTCGGCGGTTATTCGCGCTTTTCAGAGAGAGTATGGGAATTAAAAGATGAACTACTCAGCCTGCTCACGGGATTGCGCGAGCAGGGCAAGACAATCGCCGCGTACGGTGCAGCGGCTAAAGGTAGCACTCTACTTAACACTATGGGCATTGGGCGCGATCTAGTCGACTACGTAGTGGACAAAAACAGCTTCAAGCAGGGCCGCTTCATGCCGGGAATGCACTTGCCCATCCTGCCTACCGAAGCGCTTACTGAACGCATGCCCGACTACCTGTTGTTGCTGGCATGGAATTTTTGCGATGAAATTCGTGCTCAACAGCGTGACTACGAGAGGGGTGGTGGTCGCTTCATCGTACCTGTTCCCAAACCGCGTATTTTAGATCCGATCCATGATGAGTGAGCTCAGAAAAATGACTTGCCCCGCTTGTGGTGGCAATCATATTGAAATGTTTTTCGAACTTGAATCGGTGCCGGTTAACAGTTGTATTCTGTTACCGTCTCAAGAAGAAGCGACGGCTTACCCTCATGGCCAAATCCAGCTGGGGTTCTGTTTGGATTGCGGATTCATGTCAAATTATGCATTCAAACCGCACATCCCTGAGTATTCCGAGCGTTATGAGGAAACTCAAAGCTACTCGGCGACTTTTAATCGTTTTCATCAAAAACTCGCACAAAGGCTTATCGAGAAATACCACCTACGAAACAAACATGTGGTCGAAATCGGCTGTGGCAAAGGCGAGTTTCTGAAGATGATTTGCGCGATGGGGGAAAATCGAGGTACAGGGTTTGATCCAGGTGCCGCAGCTAGACGGCCCGACGAGGAATTTCCTGAAAGCATCACTTTCGTAAGAGATTTTTTTTCTACTGCTTACGCCGACGTGAATGCGGACATCATCATTTGTAAAATGACACTGGAGCACATACATGATGTTGGGTCTTTTCTAGCAGAGATACGAGACTGCATAGGCGATCGCTCTGGTGTACCGGTGTTTTTTCAAGTCCCAGACGCCACGCGTATCCTAAAAGACTGCGCGTTCGAAGACATTTACTATGAGCATTGCTCTTATTTCTCCGAGGCATCTTTAAGGGCACTATTTGCCCGCCACGGATTTGAAATCGATTCAGTCTCAACGGGTTTCTCGGGGCAATATCTGACCCTTGAGGGCGTGAGTAATCCGTCGGGATCCGGCATTGCCCCCAGTGCTAGTTGTCACGACCTATCCAGTCTGAAAAGTCTCGTAACAGAATTTCCCAGAAAGCTGGCGGTGAAACAGGCTCAATGGCGCGATCATTTTCAGCATCTATCTGCGCAACGCAAAAAGACTGTCATCTGGGGGGCGGCATCTAAAGCCGTTGCCCTTATGAGCTCTGTTAATGAAGCAGCGCACGTAGAGTACGGGGTCGACATCAATCCACATAAACATGGTTTTTTTCTCCCAGGTGGGGCTCTGCCCATCGTCGGACCGAATTTTCTCGCGCAATACCGACCAGATCACGTCATCGTAATGAACCCCATCTATCGTGAGGAGATCGAAAGGCACCTCGATGATATGAACCTGCACCCTGTGGTTGCGACTCTGTGATTGAGCAGCAGCCATTCTCAGCGAGCGCCATTCGCTGCCCGGTTTGCGACTCTGCCGACGTGAATAGATGCATATCTATCGCTGACGTGCCGATCTACTGCAATGTATCTTATGAGAGTCAGCAGCAAGGCCTAGAGGCACCTCGAGGTGATATTGACCTGCAGTTTTGCAATCGGTGTAGCCACCTTTTTAACGCGGCATTCGAGCCCGACATTGTTGACTACGCGGTCGAGTACGAAAACGCGCTTCATCATTCAGCGCGGTTTCTCGACTATGCGGAGTCACTATCAGCTGAGTTGGTGAAGCTCTACGACCTTCGAGAAAAATATATTGTGGAGATCGGCTGCGGGCCAGGCCACTTTCTTTCACTTCTATGCAGCAAGGGCAACAACCAGGGTATCGGCTTCGACCCTAGCTACAAGAGCGAAGGCAGCTCCGATTACTCCAGTGCAAAAATAAGTATCCTCCAAGAGCAGTTTGGAACAAGGCCAATGCAAAGACCGGCCGACTTCCTTTGCTGCCGTCATGCTCTTGAGCACTTTCACAAACCAATCACTTTACTGATGGAGATTAATCAAAAGATGGGGATGAATACCCCCGTATATTTTGAAGTGCCTAACGCGGGATTTACACTTTTAGATCTGGGTATCTGGGATCTGATTTATGAGCATTGCGGATACTTCACCGAACAATCCCTTCGTTTCGCATTTGAACACAGTGGTTTCACCGTAAGTGAACTCACAGAAGATTTTGGCAACCAGTTCCTCGGGATGCATGCAAGAGTTGGCGACAACAACGGTGTCCAAAGCATCAGAGCATTCGCTCTCGAATCTGTACCCGCTTTGGAAAGCGCTATGCTAAATTTCGCCAACCAGTACCGATTAAAGGTCGATTACTGGAAAAACGCTCTTGATTCTCTGCACGCTAGCGGTAAGGTCGCGGCGGTATGGGGTGCAGGATCAAAGGGGGTATCCTTCTGCAACATCATGCGTGAAAAAGACAGTATCCAATACTTAATCGACATCAACCTCGAAAAACAAGGTCGCTACATAGCCGGCAGCGGACATCGTATCTGCGCCCCTGAGTTCCTCTTGCAACAAAGTGTAGACGCCATCATTGTGCTAAACCCCATGTATACCCCAGAAATCCGGAGGCAGCTCGACCGACTCGGCGTTGAAGCTGAAATCATCGAAGATTCATCACAAGCCAACGAACAAAACCATTATGCCTGACTCCAGTAGATTCAGGCCATTGGTCAGTCTTTGCATGCCCGTAAGGAACGAAGAGAACTATATCGCCGACACGCTGCGCTCATTACAGGCACAGACACTAGAGCAGTTCGAACTTCTCATATTCGACAATGCTTCCAGCGACGCCACAGTCTCAATCTGCCGACAGTTCTGCGAATCTGATTCACGTATTAAGTTATATGAGAGCACCTGTAACATTGGACAGATCAACAATTTTAATAGGTGCACTAAGCCTGCAGTGGCAGATTTTGTCGGAATTTGCAGCGGCAACGATTTATTGCATCCTGATTATCTGAAGGAAACGTTCAATGCGATCATTAAAGACCCAGCACTGGGGCTCGTTTACACACGCACTGCGACTATAGATGCTAATGACAAAATCGCAGAGCGGCAGCACGCTTCGGAAACCTATTTCGAAACGCATTGCGATGACCCTGTACGGGCAGGATCAAGCGTCATCAGTCGTTTTTTCCACCCGGCCTCTTTTTTTGGACTTTACCGAAGAAGCACATTAGAGAGATTGCAGCCGCTGAGGCATATTTTCGGTAGTGATAAAATAATGGTTTGTGAAGCATCTTTATATGCAAATATTGCCTGCATTCCTGTCGCGCTTTCCTCGGAGAGAAAGCATGATCGTCAGTCCTCGCTGGTCGATATTTTTTCAGAGGATTCAACTTACGGTGTATCGGAAAGGTCGATTTTTGCGAAGTACGAGAGCACGGCCCCAATGGCTGATATGATTTGGGGTTTCACAGATATGTTCAGTCGAGCTGATATTCTTAACAAGCATAAGGCCGCTCTCTGTGAAGCAGCCTACTCCTTCTTGAAGGATCATTACCGTGACGAGTTGCAGGCAGAATACGCACGAGCCCTAGATATCTTTGCTAACAACAAAAGTATTTTGCTCGGATCAAGTGAAGATAGGGTGCTTATGCTTAATAGGATTAACTTTTTGCAAAGAGTAGGACGATTGCAATTTGTATTTCCAGGTGACAAGGAGTTGCAATCCATCTCGCACACAATCTCCAGGCTGGTGTAAGTGAATATTCTGTTCATTCATCAGAATTTTCCCGGGCAATTTAAACACCTTGCGCCAGCACTCGCAGCAACTCCCGATCACCAGGTTGCCGCACTTACACCCAGGGAAGGTCTGTCTCAAAGTTGGGGAGGCGTTAAGATATTTCCCTACGCAATAAAGCGAAACAGCGGAAAAGATACCCACCCATGGTTAAAGGACTTTGAGACGAAAACGATCCGCGCTGAAGCGTGTTTCAATGCAGCCATGCGAGTCGAATCTTCAGGCTTTACACCAGACCTAATCATTGCTCATCCAGGATGGGGCGAAAGCCTATTTCTCAAGGAAGTCTGGCCGCATGCCAAACTGGGAATCTACTGCGAGTACTACTATCGCGCATCCGGTGGTGACATTGGCTTCGATCCCGAGTTTCCTCAGCTTGAGATTGACACCTCTTGCAGAATGACACTCAGAAACATCAACAACAAACTTCACTTTGAGATTGCGGACGCCGCAATCGCGCCAACCCAATGGCAGGCGAATACGTTTCCATCTTCTTTTAGAGACAAAATTGATGTCGTGCACGATGGGATCGACACAGACCGGCTGAAACCATCGGATTCTTCCTGGATCAAGCTCGGCAATAAGCTGCGAATCACGAAACAGGACGAGGTTGTCACGTTCATAAACCGCAATCTCGAACCACTTCGCGGTTACCATATTTTTTTGCGTGCCGTACCAGAAATACTGAAACGGAAAAAAAGTGTTCGCATTCTAATTGTGGGCGGCGATGAGGTCGGCTACGGAGGACCCAACAAAGAAGGCAAGACCTGGAAAGAGGTATTTTTTGAGGAATTTCGGACAAGAGTCTCGGCAGACGAGATGGCTAGGGTTCACTTCATCGGAAAACTGGCTTATCCAGACTTCGTTCGCTTACTACAGCTCTCAACGGTGCACGTTTATCTCTCCTACCCGTTCGTGCTGAGTTGGAGCCTTTTAGAGGCTATGAGCCTGCAATGTGCCATCGTGGCCTGCGATACTGACCCGGTGAAGGAGGTAATCGAGCATAATGAGACCGGGAAGTTGGTGGATTTCTTCGATGTTAACGGACTTGCGGCTAGTATCATTTCCCTGCTGGAGGATCCGCAAGAGCGACAACGGTTAGGGCAAAACGCAAGAAACTTAATCGTGCAGAGATATGATTTAAGGCGTGTATCTTTGGTGAAGCAGCTCGATTGGGTGAATAAGCTTTCCGAGTCTTGATCATCACGGCTGCAACTCATTACCACCAGGCTTGATACCGTGTTTAATTACACCTCGCTCAAATCGATCTGTTAAACTCTAGCACTTGTGCAGTGACTCCGGATTAGGCATATGAAACTGATCCTGCTTTTCGTCCTCGCGATGAGCTTGGCTGCCGTGACCAATGCGGTGCCCAATAACAAACAGCTGAACGACCGTATCAAAACTCTGCAGGAACGGGTGCAGTTACTCGAAGAGTTGGTCGAAGACCTTCGCGAAGCATCTTCCGAATACGTGTTCGCTGGATTTACCGTTGAAGGCATAGACCCCACAATACGAGAGGGTTTTAGAACCTGCCGTGAGGAATATGGTCCGGATGCCTCTCTTGCGACTACCAGGGAGGTACTGGACGCACTAAGAAATGGCAGCTACCGAGCCCAAACTGATGGATATGTTTTGTCAACTGACGCCCAATACTCCATGGGCGCAGCCCGCGATAAGTATCTGCTGGAATTACTCAATGGTTCTTTTGTTGTGGTCGGAATCGGTGGCGAGACTTCCCCGGAGATGGTCGGCGAAGCGCCTGTGGCCTGCAGTCGGCCGCGTACATAGCCACTACTCTCTGCCAGCACTAATCCAGCTGCCAATCACTGCCCGGTTATTGCCATGCTCGTTTTGTTTGCTTGATGCAGCCTAGGTTGCCTTGAGAACTATAGAGATACGCGGCATACCCTAGGCGACGCGACCTGTAGCAGGGTACCGGTCGCGCCCGGCTTCACTACCCAGTCGCCGCCCAATCCATAAATGCTTGATTCGCGATAGAGATCGGGCGGCCGCGGCGCTTGGCCAGGGACATCGCCACTGAGACTTTGGGGCTGATCGGTACGCCAACGAGGCCCTCTTCCTGTTCCGCGACGATGGCTAATGCCACGGTCGTACCAATCCCCTGCTTTACAAGACTCAACAGCAAGGGTAGAAAATTCGTTTCCATACGATAGATCGGAGCGACGCTGCGCTCCTGGCAAAGGCGATCGAGCGCGCTGCGAATATAGTAACCACTTTCGTAAACAACCATGGGTGTTTTATCCAGGTCGCTAATGCTGACACGCTTGCGAGAAGCCCATTCATGATAAACACTCACACACAGAACCATCTGCTGAGTCGCAAGGGGAACTACGTCAAATCGATCTTCGGCGTCTGGCTGCGATGAGGTGATGACACCTACTTCGATTTCATCATTCAGAAGCATCTCTTGCACGCGGGTCGTACCTGCCTGGGTCACGGCTGCCTGCAGACCAGGATGATCAGTCAGGAAGCGACTGAGGATGTCGGGCAGCAGATAGGTCGCCAGCATGGACGGGCAGGCAATACTCAACTCGCCTTGCAACAAATCCCGTAGCGCGGTGTGTGTACTTTTGAGCTCTTCGACTTGCTGCAAAATAGCATCTGCACGCTGCAGCAGCGCTTGGCCTTCTGCCGTTACACGCACTTCTCGCCCACTTCGATCCAACAACCTCAGCCCTAGCTCCTGCTCCAACTTTTGAATTGCGATGCTGACAGCCGGCTGCGCCATGTGCAGGCTGCGAGCGGCTGCGCTGAAGTTTTTCAGTTGCGCCACGCGTGAAAAGATCTCTAGCTTTCTGAACTCCATAGACACTTATTATATATAATATATATAAATA
>JBCCNJ010000120.1:0-13572 GCA_039025905.1 Pseudomonadota bacterium
CGCTAATAAATAGGTCCGTATTGCCCGTCAAATTAAGCGTTCCATCCAAGGTCAAGCCGTTGACACCGCCGATCAGATAATTCGTAGTGGCATTGGCAACTTCAAAGCTCGCGCCATTGGCGCTCTCCAACATGCCACCTAATATGAAAGCGTTCGCCAGTTCGACAACCGAACCGGATCCATCAGCGCGAATCACACCATCGACGTTATCAATGTTGCTATTTAAGAAGCGTAAAGTAGCGCCGTTGTTCGCCTGCAATAAGCCATCGTTGTCTATAGACGCAGGGCTTGTGGAAACCCCGGTAGTATCGATTTCAAGTGTACGCCCGCTGATATTGGCGGTGATGTCTCCCAGGTTTTGCAAAAAGAGAACATTTGCTCCGATCGCGCCGGAACCTTCGATGGTATGACCCACATCGTTTATCAGCAGGGAGTTGCTGCTAATGCCGCGTACGAATACACCGCCATTTTCGTCCGTCATCGCGAGCGTACCCCCACCCGTAAAGATAACGTCAGCTGTTGTTGGATCAGAATCTAAGTTGTTGATGACAAGCTCTGTGTTTCCCCCTAACGAGTTGTTGTCGAGATTGATGGTGTTACTGCTGTTGGTAATGGTATTGGTAAAAATGTTGTCCGTATTACCCGTTAGGTTTAGTGTCCCATCGATAATCAGTCCAGCGGCATCACCTGTAAAATAGTTGGTCGTGTTGTTAGTAACTTCAACTGTGCCCGAGCCTTGCGTCGCTAGCGTACCCCCGCGGACCTGCGAATTTGCCAGTTCAACCGTAGAGCCGTCGCCGGCAGTAATGCTACCATCTATATTATCTATATGGCTGCTGACTAGGAGCAGGGTTCCACCGCTACTCGCTCGCATTTCCCCATCATTATCCACAGAGGGGGCGGAAGTACTGACCAGCGAGGTGTCGATGGTGAGCGTGCCGCTACCAGTCGATTGATTGGCATCGATCACTCCCAGATTGTCAATGTATAAAGTGTTGCCGCCGATACTTCCGGCGCCTTCAATCGTGTGGTCTGTATCGTTTACCAATAAGCTATTCACGCTTGAGCCCACGATACGAACCCCGCCGTTCGCATCGTTCATTGTTATTGTGCCGGAGCCTGTGAATGTGGCATCCGGGGTAGCGGGGTCGCCGTCCAAATTGCCAACGATCAGATCGGAGAGTCCCCCAAGATTATTGTTATCAAGATTAACTGCGTTGTTATTGGTGACCGTGCCTGTGACAAACGTATCCGTATTGCCAGTTAGATTTAGCACGCCATCGAGCGTCAACCCAGATGTGCCACCGGTTAGGGTGTTAACAGAATTATTGGCAATCTCAATGGTTCCAGAGCCCGCAGTCTGCAGTGTTCCACCGATAATTTGAGAGTTTGCGATCAACACGGTGGAATCGTTTTCGGCCGCAATAGTGCCCGTCTCATTATCGATAGAGCTGCCGAGGAGCAAAAGCGTCCCGCTATTGGTAGCGCGCATCAAGCCATCGTTATTGAGTGTAGGGGCATTAGTGGAAACACCACGGGTGTCAATCTCCAATATACCGCCGCTAACATCGGCACTGATGGTTCCCAGATTTTGTAGGTCCATCACATTGGCACCGACACGGCCGGCGCCTTTGATGGTATGGTCCGCTGAATTGATGACGTCGTTGCCGGTGACGGTGGTTGTCAGAATGGCAGTACTCGCACCGGCGGAATCGTCGAGGGTAACTGAGCCGGTGCCGTCAAAGGTAAAACCGTTGTCTAGCACGCGCAGCTGCGTCGAACTTGGGCCAGTAACAAAGATGTCACCGTTGTTTACAAGAGAATTATCCAGATCAAGAAACTGGTTACCGTTTACGATGACCGCTGCATTGGTACCCAACGTCACATCCCGAAGGACGCCGATACCCCCGCCTTCTACGCGTATTTCACCCGAGCCAGCCGTATTCCAGGTTCCACCTTGTAAAGTGCCTGACGTCAAGGTGTATACAGACCCATCACCGATAGTCGCGGTGCCGTTGACCTGCAGCGTATTGGTGGTGTGTGCCACATTACCCCCGCCGAGGTTTAAATCCTCAATCTCCACGGCAGTATTTAAGGTCACGGTTCCCGCGCCAATGCTCGCGTCGAAAGTACTAGCGTTGTTGTTGGGAAAGACGCCATTGCAACTTGACCAGTTGCTTGCACTGGTCCACGTGAAATTACTGCCGTCGCTGACACAGCTAAAGTCGGCGGTGTAAGCCTTAGAGCTTGCCATGCCAACAACGGTAAACAGTGTCATCGCAGCGATAAGTTGGCGATCATCACGTGAGTTCAACATAGAACATTCCCTGGTCCAATTAGCGTCAACTACACAATCAAGCCACAGACGCGGGCTGCCCGTGCGGGTGCCGCACCGTCTTCGTCGCTTGCGCGGTGCAAATTCAGTACCGCAAATCGGGAACAAATTAAAAATCAGCAGTTTAGGTTTTAGAGTGATTAAAAGCGGTTCGAAAAGTCTTGGAAAAATGTAAATTTTTCTGACGATAAAAGGATCATTTTTTCTTTATTTATTAGTGACTTATCTCTAGTTACATATACTCATTTTTAAGGGGAGAAAAATGAAAAATACTACGTAATACCGCACCGATAACGCTTGTTGCGTCCGGTAATTTTTGCTCTTTCATTGTAGTTCTAAATCGGATTGCTGGTCTGGGTAAACCGCGCACGCACAATCAAACACATCGGTGAACTCGCAATATTTAAGTACATATACTCATGTATTAATACTTAGTTATATCTACTCACCTATTCCTCTATCCACTGGCCGATAGGTTTACAGTTGCGGCCCTCGTCACAAAAAAATTTCCACAAATTCGGTAATCTGATCTAGGCAATCTATGCTTTAGTACGGTTCATGTTCTCTATGTCGGCCCATTTTATAAAGGTTAGTCGTTTGTCATTTCGCAACCGCTTTCGATTGTTAAAAGACAAGTGTGTTAGGACTACTCTTACCGCCTTTTCTAAGCTTACGTTAAACCGTTCTACGCGCGCGATAGCCTCTGCGCTTGCCGCTTGCGCCTGCATTACCCTGTCCTATCCATCGTTCGCTCACAAACCAGATATCGAAGCGTTATATTTTTACGAGCCAGAAGGACGTCTCAGCTTTCAGCAGGTAGCGAATTCCAATTTTTTTTCTGAGTTAGGACAACCTTTTGTCGAGGCCGATGTACCGCTAGGCAATGGCTCACACTGGGTATTGATTGATCTACAGCGCAATGAGGCAGCAGCACCCTCGCAGTGGCTACTAGAAATCTCTTTTGCAAATGTGGATGAAATACAAGCGCTGGTTGAATACGCAGACGGACAGCGTTATGAGTACATTTCTGGGGATGAGATTGCGTACAACGCGTGGCCGGTTGACTATCGGAAACCAACCTTGCCTCTTTTCCACCTCGACGAGCACTCCGCGAAAGTCTATTTGCGGGTGATTAACGAAACACCGCTTAGCCTTCCGTTGAGTCTCGTCACTGTAGAACAACAGCTGGCGCGACAGCAAACTGAGCTTTTTTGGTACGGCATCTTCTATGGCGCGATTGTCATTCTTGCACTCTATAACGCCGTCATGTTTGTTTCTCTGAAGGACAAAAGCTATCTGTACTACGTGCTCTATGTGTTGGCATTTACTATGGTGCAGGCGAGTACCACAGGTATGGGACAACAGTTCCTCTGGCCCACCATAGATAACGCCACTACTCGCATCGCACTACTGGCGATCATCTTGACTAACTGCCTACTAGTTAGATTCGTTATCCATTTCCTTAGCTTAGAAAAGTATCGTCCCCGTCTCGGTAGGGCGTTACACTGGCTGTCGTTGATAGTGCTCATACCTGCACCTTTCCTGGCACTACCACACTACGCCTATACCCAGTTCGTCATCCATACCCTCAGCGCGATATCCATGGCCGCGGTGGTTGCAAGCACTCTCTCTGTTTTCAGCGCTAATCGGCGGCCTGCAATATACCTGCTAGCAAGCTACAGCGTTTTGTTCAGTGCTATTAGTCTTGCTCTCCTGTTCCAGGCGGGCTTAATCGATCACTTTCATTCAATTGACTATATCCTGGCGTTCGCCATTCTGGTGGAGGCGGTCGTGTTATCAATAGGCTTGTCAGACAGGATCGCCACACTGCGAATACAGAATGAGCGAGGTGAAAGAGAACGTCGGATTAATCAGGAAAAGCTTTCTCAGCAGCTGATTAAAACCAGAGAAAATGAACGCGCGGAGATCAGCGAGATTCTACATGACACAGTCAATCATGATCTGGCGGTGGCTAGAAAACGCCTGGAAAAAATTGCCGACCTTGATCAGCAGGGGCGAGTAGAAGGCGAACACAAAACGGCTGAGATTGACGAGCTGTTGGAGAAGGTGATCAATGATGTTCGAAATATCGCCCACTTGTCGCACCCACAAATCGTCAGACATCTCGGACTGGAACCTGCACTCAGATCACTTCTTGAGAAATCCTTCGATTACAGTATGCAATGGGATCTCTATCTCGATGAGGTTCCACTGAGTTACGACGCGCAGGTGTTTCTCTATCGAGCCGTACAGGAATGTATCACCAACATAATCAAACACAGTAACGCTAGCGAGTGCTTGGTCAGGCTTCACTACCATGAAGAGAGCCACAGGGTTCAGTTTACAATCAGAGACGATGGTTCGGGATTTGACGCTTCACCGGAACATTGGGGTTTTGGTTTACGAATTTTAAACGAGCACTGCAAGTCTTTTGGTGGGACGTTGACACTCCAATCCACACAGCAAGGGGGAACAACCGTGTCTATACTGTTACCTGTTGCTTCTCAGGATCTATACGATGAGCAAGACACTACTGTTGGTTGATGATCACCCGATATTTCGAAGGGGTATTCGGGAACTCATCATCAATCACTGTAAAGACTATGAGCGAGTGCTAGAAGCCGATACCGGTGAAGAAGCGCTAAAGCAGCTAGAGAGCCACCGCACTGACTGTGTGATGCTGGATATCGCAATGCCAGGTCTCGATGGCCTTAAGACATTGGAACTCATCAAGCAGCGTTCGCCCACTACCCAATGCATCATGATCAGCATGCACGATAACCCCAATTATGTGGTGGAATCGAGGATCAAGGGTGCAGTCGGGTACCTGCTCAAGTCTGATCCCGACAGATTCGTTATTGAATGTCTTCACAGCGTTCGGTATGGCGTACACTATGTCAGCCCCACTATTCGAGGCAAGTCAGACTACGAACCGACGGATGACTCGATTCAGGCCACTGATCTGGATCGCCTGAGCAAGCGTGAGAAGCAGATTCTTGCATTGATTGCGCAGAACAAGACAAGCAAAGAGATCGCTATCCAATTGGAAGTAAGCTTAAGGACCGTACAAAACCATCGCGTGAACATCTGTAGGAAGCTTCGAATCGATGGCCCCAACGCGCTGCTTAAAGTGGCGATAGAGAATCAACAGTGGCTCTAGCCTAACTCCTCATCCTGAATGCGATGTTTCCGGCGGTGGCTCACGGCTTCGGTTTCCTGGCAATCACTTGAGCAGCCATAGTCGGGCTGATGTAGACCCCATCATCCTCCGCCTTCAATCGGGCGACGACAGTGTCCACCTCTTCTTCAGTGGCCAGATTCAAGCCCACGAGATTTTGCTTCATCTCACTAGCAAGCGCGATCGCGAGCATACGCTTTATAACCCCCTGTTCCCGTAGGGGCCAGAACGCGCTCGCATTTTCGATGGTAAAACCCGCCTTACGCATATCCCCAGCAAGTTGCGCCGCTCCATACTCGGCGTTGCCACCACCCGCTTCTATCAATTTAGTGAACCAGGTCTTCATATTGTCATACCACTGTGTATCACCATCATTCATGTAAACCTGTGTAACTTCTTCACTAAAAAACAGGCCCGACGGTTTTAGTGCAGCAAACACTGCTTTCACTACGTCCGCGGCATCAGGCAAATAGGAGATCACAAACCGTGTATGGACAAGGTCGTATTTGTCTGGCTCATATTTAAAGTCTTGTGCACTCGCGTGGACAAAAGTGATGTTCTGTATCCCTAGCTCTTTTGCAGTCCGGCGCCCGGCGTCAACAAGTTCCTCGGCGACATCGAAGGCGGTGACGTGACCTTCAGGAACAATCTCCCGCGCCATGTAGCAGGCGGTCGCCCCGATTCCACAACCAAGCTCCAATATGTGTGAATTCGATGGGAGCTTCAGCCAGGAAAAAACCTGCTCGGTTCCAGGCTGGTAAGCCCGATTGAAGAGCTGATAGCGCACAAGCGCATCGTCATGTTGGCCTAAATAGTAGTGTGTGTCTTGGTTAAAGCGAGTCATATGGGCTTTCACTCCCTAAGGGCGAACAATCATACCGGCTGGTATCATAGCATCAGCCAAAACAGTATGCCGAAGCCATGAACCAGTCGAAACAGAGCGCGATAAACTCAAGGTTAGCTGTAGAAGACAGTCTCACTCCGGCTGGTCTTGGGTCAGAACAAAGCATGGCAAGCGATTCCTCTCTCAAAGAGCCGAGCGACCTTGAATAAACAACTCTTTCGAATCATTAATCCCATCGTGCGAACGCTGCTGCGTTCCCCGCTGCACGGCTTGATGAGCGCCAATACCGTGCTGCTGAAATTCAAAGGACGCAAATCCGGTAGAGCCTTTATTTTGCCGGTAAGCTACTTCCAGCAACAGAATCAGATTATTTGCTGCACCGCAAAGGACAACATATGGTGGCGTAACTTGCTGCAGGCAGAGGGTATCCATCTCGTACTCCGCGGCAAGCGCAGGCAGGGCAAGCTGCGCATTGTTCGAGACGACAGCGATAATACCCTGGCTTTACTGCGAGACTTTCTCCTGCATGTACCGAGGGACGCAAGGCACGCGGGTGTCGGTATGGACGGTGAGGGTAAACCGTTGGAGTCAGACCTAAGGTCCAGAGCGGATCAATTTATTTTTCTGATGATTGATCTCTATGCGTAGCGCCTGTTTACCGATGCCGACGAGAGAGATGAGACCGTGGATGTAAACCTGGACGAGTCCGGAATCACACTAGTGGTAGTATACCTTTGTTCGTTACTGTTCATTGGTTACCTCGCCAACCGCGCGCGGCGCGAAGCCAGCTTGAAAGACTACTACCTCGCCGGCGGATCACTCGGCGTTGTCGGCATGTTCTTCACGCTTTACGCCACACAGTACAGCGGCAACAGTTTCTTCGCCCTCCCTGGTAAAGCCTACCGCGAGGGCATTATGGCCACCGCCTTTATCATAGGGATCATGAGTGTTGTACTGGTGTATCTCACCTATGCACCGCGCTTACATCGCATCGCCAAGCAACAGCAGTTTATCTCGGTTGGCGACTTCATACGCTGGCGCTATGACAGCACAGCATTACTGGTAACAGTGAACGCCATTTTTCTGGTCACACTGATTACCTTCATCCTGGGCAATCTCAAAGCGGTAGGTTTGCTGTTAGACACCGCCACGGCCGGCATGATCCCCTTCGCTGCAGGGATTATCCTCATCTGCCTGATCATGGCGATCTACGAGACGCTGGGCGGTATGCGCAGCGTGGTTTGGACGGATATTATTCAGGGTTTGATGCTCATGAGCGGTAGTCTATTGATATTCATCAGTCTGCTGATCGCCAGAGACGACGGGGTTATGAACCAGCCCGCTCAGTTACTCACCGCCACCGGCGATTTTTTTGCACAACCCTTGCTAACTATAGAACTTTTCAGCTTGATCGCCCTCTTCGCGTTTGGCGCTGGCGTGTACCCACAGGCCATACAGCGGGCTTATGCCGCGCGCAGCGTCGGCGTTCTCAAGCGCTCCTACCTGTTTATGTTCTTCATGCCACTTGTGACCACCGCGCCCTTGTTTTTGATTGGTATGAGTGCGGCTGACTGGTTTCCCGACCTGCAGGGCAGCGATACCGAGCAGGTGGTAATCTATGCTATCGGCGACTTGCTCGAAGGTGGCGGCTATTTACGCTGGCTTCTCCCGCTCTATCTGGGCGCTGCCATTGCAGCCATCATGTCTACGATTGATTCAGCCCTGCTGACTATGGGCTCCATCATTAATAAAGACATGATCGCGTCAAAACAACCGGGGCTGAGTCAATCGCGACTGCATCAGCTGGGCATGCTGCTCACCTGGATTATGATGGCAACTATGGCGTTTCTCGCTATCACACTTCCGAATTCCATTTGGTCACTGCTGGTGTTGAAACTGGAGATAGTGATTCAGGTATTCCCAACCGTGATCGCAGGTGTATACGGTATCGCGGTAAGACCCCGCACTCTGGTCATCGGCTTGCTGTGCGGCTGCGCGGCGGCCGTATGTTTGCGCTGGTGGCCTGGGTTATCCCCACTGCCAGATATCCACGCAGGAATATGGGCTTTTGGGCTGAACGTATGCGTTATTTTTCTCTTGCACTTGCTGACGCCGCAACGAGAGCCTATTGCGTCTTCACCTGGGTAACCTCATAGCCCTGCTGACGCAGCTGATTGAGCATGCCGTCACCCCCGTTAAGATGCATAGCGCCCACCAAGATAAACATGACATCGTCCCTTTCCAGCAAGTCTGGAAGTTGCGCCATCCAGGCATCGTTACGCCGGCTAATGAGTGTCGCATACAGCTCGGGAGCGTCGGCTTTCATCTGCTCAACCATCCCGTATTCAGATAGTGCTTCAAGATCACCAGAGCGCCAGCTGGACTTCATCAGATCAACAAATTCTGGCAGGCGCTGTAGATCCTGGAGCGTATTTTTGACCATGAGATTAGGATCAACATCACCCATAGAAGCGAGGAAACTCAGTTGTTCTTCGGCGGTTTCGAGTCCTAAGATCGTCTTGTTGTCCGCCAGCGCTCGGTTATTGAAATGCAGATCAACCCCGTAACCGGGAAGCAATCCTATGCGTTGATATTCCATCATGGTAACCAAGAGCATCACGCCCCAGGGCTGTATCGCGAAAAAGCCCAGAGAGGGAATCTGCCTCGAGGCCATGAACTGTTCGAGATCGCTATACACTTGCGGCTCGAGCACGCTTGCTAACGTTCGCTCATCGTCATAGGACATGGCGGTCATCAGCTTTGCCTGGAAATCGGGGGAATGAACTGCGGAAATGTCGGTCTCCAAGACGATGGTTTGCGCATCCTGATACGCGGAATCAAACTCTTCGGGAAGTGGATAATCATCTGCGGCCAACAAATGTATGGTTCCACCTAAATAGAAGTACTCTGAGCCATTACTGACTTTCCAAACCGAGGATTCAGCAACAGCGAGCTGCGGCAGCCAGCAGAGCAATAAGCTTACTACTGTGAGTATCGGGGTTCGAAAGCTCATGGATACCAGTCTCAACGTCAGTGCCGGGGATTAGAGCCCGGTGTCAATCTCGCGCGCAGCGGCCTGCGAACTAGCAAGTCAGTTGGCTGCGCGACTCCTACTGGGGCGGAGCAGTCTCTGCCTTGGATAGCTCGCCCGCAGGAATAACTTAACACCAACTGGGGCAAGTGTCCTTCCTGTCTTGGTGAATATCGTTAGAAACGCTCGCGCAGTGACCCTATCTACAGACCTTCCATTCCCTGCCAGCTGTGGGCACATGCAATGGTTTTATGGCTCGCACGGCTTACTCTCTCGGACTTGAGTAGTGCAAAAAGTGCACGGCTTAAGCGCGTATTAAGTGTATTCTCAAGACTGCGCAAGCCGGACGAGGAATAATTGCCCGGCTTCTCCATGTGCAGCCGTATATCCTGCTCATTGGGGATGTATTCTGCAAAGGGAAGCAACACCTCAATAGCCTCAACCGCCTGTGTATGTTGCTTCTCAAAAATATAGGCGATGCAGCGCATGAGGTCGTTGCCAACACCGCGTTCATTCTCGCGATAACACTGCAATAGGAACTTAAATACAGACAATCCGTTACTCGATGTGAGGCTAACCAGTAGCGGAGATTCACCGTGTTTCGTTTGGGAGAAGATGTTTGCACCAACCTGATAGAGAAACGCCGTAACGACCAGTTCCCCGCGTTGGGCGGCAACATGCATCGCGCTGATACCCATCGGCGTCTGCTCGTTCACGTTGAGGCCTTTATCCAGCAACCACTCGATGGTGACTATCTCACAAAACAGGCAGGCATAAATCAACGGTGTGTAGCCATTTTGATTGTAGGGCGTACTCAGATCGAGACCGGCGCCATAGAGTGCTTCCAGTAGCTCCAGACGATTAGTCTTCAATGCATCATACAGAACGGGGATGCCCAGATGATTTAAGTCCTGCGGCGTATCGCCCTTCGACAAGCGCTCCTTCACAGTCGCCAGGTCCGCGTTTTGGGTGGCAATTTCCATTGGTGTGCGCAGTTCTAGCACAGGTCGATCACCGTACCATCGCGGATCTCCGCCACCGTCGCAAAGGATTCGACGCGGGCCCGGAACTGATCGACAAAGGGGCTGGGGGGACTTAGAAAAAGGATCTTTGGCATGTCGCCGGGCAAATCTTCAATAGCTGGAGGCCGGTCCAGTAAATCCGTGAAGTAAATAACTGCCTGCAGTTCGCCGTCCGTGTACTTCATTTGTTGATCGGCCCAGGTCAGCGCTTCATTGATGACCCTCGCAATATCGGTTCCGCCGCGACCATGAAGCAACAGTCTTTCGGGCACATCCAATAAATCGTGCTTTGAGAACGTAATCATGTCACCGCGGAAGCTGGTGTCTGCGGACGTTAAATACACGTGATTGAGTTTGCCCGACTCTTGTTCGATCAAACCTGTTAACTCGCCAACGAAAATTTGTAGGGTGCTGTTTGATATCGAGCCCGATGTATCGACGATGCAAATGACATTCCCCGATGGCGATGCCGGTGTGGGGGAGCCGACAAACACAGGCGCATCAAGGCCCATCTGATCAGGTGAAACATAGTAAATGTCGCTGGGTATCTCGTCACAGTGTTCGTAATGAATACCCTCTCCTACTACCAAATCTCGCAACAAGTTCTTCCATTCCAGTTTGCCGCGGTAGCGGTTTTCAACCCAGTGCGACGAGGCCGCCTCCAAATGATCACCGGCCATTGCGCTGCCCGTTGGGTGTAGATCCCGAATCTCCTTCGCTTTGTCTAGATCGGCCAATAGTTGCAGCTCGCTAACTGCCTGCAAATCTTGATAGGCAGGTTTGTCATGCGGATTCGGCAGTTTAAGATGTTCCCTAACGTGCTGTAGGCCATGTTCATTCAGGGACTTGGCTAACTCTTCAGGGGGTACCAAATGGTGATGAATATCCTGTCGCTCGCCCCGCTGATCCAGTTTATCTGGCGCTTGACTGTCGCCGCTATCGGCAAGTGATTCCTTTAGTTGCTGGACGAAGCGAGCGGCATCAGCCTCTGGTTGCTCCCACAAACCGTGGAGAATATGTTCCTCGCTCTGGCCGCGATAAAACAGTCGTTCCTCAGGTTTTGTTCCCCAAGCGTCGTCGAACAGTTCGCCGCCATCCAGATTGGGATAGCTCTCCAGCAGTCGGGTATTGATGGCGATATCACAGGCAATGGCCCACAGCAGGGGCGGTGCCATCGGCGGTAGACGAGCGTGGTGCCGAAACAAGATATGCGCCAGTTCATGCAGTAGCACGAGCACCATGGGTTGTTGCTTCTCAAGCAATCGATCGAAGTGCGGATCCTGCATAAGTTCTGCAAAGAATGCCGTGTTCACGAATACGTGAATACCATCGGTAAATGCAGTATCACAAAGGCGTGTTAATGCAATGTGATCATACAGATGGAAGGGGACTCGCCTTGCGAGAATAGAGAGCACGCCGTAACGCGGAAGGCCGCGTTCATCACTTTGAATGATATGGCTGCGCAGCTTCTGTAACGGCATGTTCCAGCACTGCTGTTGATTGAGCTTGCCTGCCACGGCGGCCTCGCGTAAGGGCGTTGGCCCACCGTCCAATTCGCTAGACAAGGTAAAACGAGTCATGGGATGCTAGAAATCTAAACGACAATGGTTGCGTATATTACTTATTACGTGACGATAACCCAACACAGATCAACCAGACGCTAGCCGATGATAAGTTCACCAGACATTGCACTGCGAGAAGCGACGACAGACCAGATTGTAGAACGTTTGGTGCTGGATATGCTGCAGTGCTTCCACACTGCGGGGTGCAACCCTAAACTCGATGAGACAATTGAAGCTGCCTGGCAACAGTGCAGAGGCGTGTCTTTTTTAGCACGGTCGGTTACACCCACCTATCTCCGCGGTTATCCCGGACAGGGTAAAACCACCAGCTATCGCGTGGCAGCCAGTCGCGTCGCCGCCATGTTGAATCTGGAGTTCGTGGTCAATCCCCAGGACAGCTATGTGCCCTCCGGTGGCGAGCTGCTGTTCATCGTGCAGGAACTTTCGGGTCAGGTATCGTCCGTCGACTTTGGTGGCATCCCCAATGTTCAGGAGTTTCAAACACCCAGCGGTCAGGCTCAGGCCTTTATGACCAAGCTCTCCAATAAACGGCTGGTATCGCTGCAGCATGCCGGGGCGGCTGTCCTTTTACTGGACGATTTTTCCAACGCTTCCCCCAATATCCAAAACGTTGCGCTGTCCATCCTCACAGAGAATCGTTTTCAGGGGCTTGAGCTGGGTAACACGCTCGTGGGCGCGACCGGCAATCTGGGCACCAGCGACGGCACCCATATTAGCGCGACCTCCAACGCGATAGTGACACGGGTTGCCAACTTTCTTGTGATCGACACAATAGACCACTGGGTGGACAGAACACGCGGCCTCTATACTGATGACGTTGGCGACGGTGGTATCGCAGGCTTTTTAAAGCGCTACCCTGACTTATTCCATGTGCCCAAACGCAGCCGTGATGGCGTACCCTACCCCTGCCCGCGATCGTGGAGTCTGTTCGTACCCAAGTTAAGAGAGATATTGTTTTCCTATCGTCAGCTCAAGGCGCTGAACACAGACGCACCCTTCCCATTTGACGAGTTGGAGTTTGAGGCAGCGGGCTTCTTGGGCTTGGAAGTGGCTAATAAACTGGCCAGCTACTTCCTCTCTTATATGCAATTCAGTGACCCGCTCGCTAAAGCGCTGGTTGAAAACGGCGAATGGTCTGCTGAAGACTTGGACAAGTTTAAACGCGAGTATGCGCAAGGCTACGCAGCCAGTTCGCAGCAGTTTGGCTATCAGTTTATGACCGCACTGGCCGATTACGCGGCCAGAGCGTTTATCTCAGACCTACCCAATCGAGCTCACTGGGGCAAGACCGCCAGCGCGCTGGCCGCGGGGCTATACGGTCAACGTGTGGATCATGCCCTGATCTGCTACGGAGCGCACTATTTCGCGCTGAGGGTGATTCTTTTGGCTACGGAGATCGACACCGCTGCCGAGATGATCGGCACCCTCGACAAAAAAGGCAGGCCAGATCTAAATGAAGACTTTATGCGCTTTCTTGCGCAAGCCATGGCGGAAATGCCCTTGGCACTGGAGACTATTAAGACTGGCGAATCCGGAACCGGCAAGCGCTTAATGGATGAGACGTTTTGCCAGATCGTCA
>JBCCNJ010000121.1:0-13467 GCA_039025905.1 Pseudomonadota bacterium
AGCCTGAGAACAGGGATTCGCGAAGCGCTCAGTACCGTCCCGCCCGCAAGCTAAACCCATCAGACATACACCTGCGGGTTGACGCAGCATGGCATAGCTTCACCAGCCAAAGCTGCTATGGCATTGGCGACCGCCATATCAGCCATGCGGTTTCGCGTTCGCGCCGAAGCGCTGCCGATATGAGGTGTAAGCACCACATTCGGCAGGTTTAACAGTGGATTATCGCGGGTAATCGGTTCTTCGCTAAACACATCTATTCCCGCCGCAGACAGTCGCCCATCCGTAAGCGCTTGGGCAAGCGCAGCCTCGTCGATAATGCCGCCTCGGGCTGTATTTACCAATACCGCGCCCGGCTTGATCAAAGCGATTCGCTCGGCGCTTAGTAGGTTGCGCGTGTCATCAGTCAGAGCCACGTGAACGCTGATAAAGTCACTGCTGGCCAGTAGCTCTTCCAGTGGCAATATATCAATGCCTGGCACGGACACGGCGCTGCGGTTCGAGGCTACCAACTTCATACCAAAACCCGTCGCTCTTCGTGCCACGGCTTTACCAATTTCTCCCAAGCCGATAATGCCCAGCGTCGCGCCCCCCAGGTCTTTGCCAACAAAAAAATCGGGCGACCAGACATTGCTAGGCGACCATTGGCCATGACGAATAAATCGATCTGACTCTGCAATTCGTCTGGCGGCCGCCAAAAGCAACGCGAAAGCCGTGTCCGCGGTTGTTTCCACCAGAACCCCTGGGGTATGACCAACCGGGAGTTTGCGATTCGTCATTGCGCCGACATCGATGTGGTCTACGCCTACCGACATACTGGAGACAAACTCCAGCTCTGGCAGGGACGCAATCAAACTGCGATCAATACGATCAGTTAGCATACAGAGCAGCCCGTGTACGCCACTCATCTCGCCGCGCA
Organism: Pseudomonadota bacterium; assembly: GCA_039025905.1. GTDB lineage: Bacteria > Pseudomonadota > Gammaproteobacteria > Pseudomonadales > Halieaceae > JARRPM01. The sequence continues at coordinate 917 of JBCCNJ010000121.1, forward strand.
GTAACTCCGGCGAGATGGGACCGGGGTCAGGCCATACCTTCAGCTCGCATACCTCCGACAACCTACGCAGGCCTTCTCCTGGCAACTGGCGGCTGACGAACACGCTCTTTTTCAACCGTCAGATCCCAATTTCACGCAAATCGGCTGGTATTAAATCAAGCATCTTCTGCATATCGGACTGCCAACCCATCAGTTGTTGACGTTCATACTGTTCGACCTTGGATAAATTGCCCCAAATCGGTTGCGGCCAGCAAGGGTCTTCTGAGTGCCTGCCAATCAAATGAAGGTGCATTTGCGGAACCACGTTTCCCAAGCCAGCAAAATTCACTTTCGCAAAGCCCAAGACTTGCTTGATGAATTCCGAGACGGCTGCACAATCTGCCATCACTCGATCGCGATGATGTTCCGGCAGGTCGAGGAGATCCTGTAGCTGCGTATCCGGCACTAAAATAAACCAGGGTAGGGCCGCGTTTCGATGCAGTAACACCTCGACGCCCGGCAGGCTGCCTAGCAGATAACAGTCAGCGAGCAGCTGCCGATGAATAAGGTCTCTGTCCATATTCGGTCCCTCGTCGTCACCTCCACTGTAGCGCTGCTTGATCTCGCTTGGCAAACCACTGAGCGTGAACAGCCGATATGGCCTGGCGCATCAGCAGATCTACTTTTACGCGCTGTTGCTAGTCGCCGAGAAGTGAAGACGCCCCTTGATGGGAGCGCTGGGAGCAGACTTAGGCGAAGCGATTGAAAACAACATGGCCGCAAGCGCATAGCGCTGGACGCCGTTAGCGCTGCTCTAGAGAGGGTACCTCAGGGTTCTTGTGGCAGGGAACCTTAGATAGTGAGCCCACCGTCAACGACTAAACATTCGCCGTTGGTATAACTGCCGGCATTGGAAACGAGGTAAAGTACGGCGCCGGCCATTTCGCTGGGCTCAGCGTGTCGGCCCATGGGGATTTTACTCACAGCTTCTTTATAAAACTCTTCATTCGCGAACAGGGCGCCCGCAAACTTGGTTTTGGTTAACCCCGGAAGCAGTGCGTTGCAGCGAATACCCATGGCACCGCACTCTTTCGCAAAGGCCTGGGTCATGTTGACAACCGCGGCCTTCGTGATGGAATAAATCGCCTGCATCGGAGCAGGCTGTAGCGCGTTGATAGAGGCGGTATTCACAATTGCACCGCCTTCGTTGTCGCGCATCAGTTTGCAGGCCTCGATCGACATAAAAAAGTAACCTCGAATGTTGACATCGATGGTCTTATTAAACGCTCCTAAATCCGTATCCAAGACATGCCCGAAGTAGGGGTTGGTCGCTGCATTGTTTACACAAATATCGAGTCGTCCATGCGCAGATTTTATGTGCTCAAAGATAGCGGCAATGTCGTCCATGTTGCCTACATGACAGGCGAAGGCTTCGGCGTCACCCCCGGCCTCGCGAATGCTGTTAGCAACCGCGGTGCAGTCATCTATTTTCCTGCTGGAGACGATTACATGCGCGCCCTGCTCTGCCAATAGCTTGGCTACCTCCTCGCCAATGCCGCGGCTTGCGCCACTGACAAGCGCAATCTTTCCCGTCAAATCAAACAGTGTTGTAGCCATTTTTCGTTTTCCTTGCTTATAAAATAGAGGCCGATGGTTTTGGCGCTCTGATATCGATCACGATGAACGAAATGTGGCAATTTCATCATCGCCAGACAGCAGCACCAGATTCTCGCCATCGATGCGATAGCCAGTGACATTGCCCAGTGATTGCAGGTATGTCCGCTCTAGCTCAGCGCCCTCCTCACAAGCCATCAATGTACTCGCCATTAAACCAAATTTCAGGGCACTGCCCGCTTCGGTCTCGCCCTCCATATCGTAAGACCCGGTATAGCGATTGCAGCCAGAGAAACCGGACGCACGGCCATCTTCCGCTCTAAATAGTAAAGTGACAGGTTCACCTTGAGCCCCGGTGGCGGCAGGGTTGCCGTTTAGGGAAACAAGCGTCCATGTCTGGCCCTGTAGTGTTAAAGGCGGTTCTGGATTCGACTGAGGCACGCCCTGAACCAATATCTCTAAAGCGCTGCCAGTAAAGGGTTCGATAAACTCCGTCGAATTGAAAAGTAGTTGCCCATCGTCCGATATCGTAGCTCGTATCGAATACAAAGCAGAGGGATTGATAAGATCTGCATCATACTCCAAGACAAAGGGATAGGGCGGCCCCGCTTCAGGTATCAGCGTCACGGAGGCTAGAGTGCTAGCTAATGCATCCGGCTTAGAAATGTCTTGCAGCTGCACCTCAACCACCGCGTCAGGAGGCAACATAATCCGCTCTCTATAAAACACGTTACCTTCAATTCGGCCGCTGCTCGCAAGATCCAAATTGCTATTCATAGACGATTCACCGCTGCATGCCCACATTACCGGCAGCAGAAAAATTGACATCAAAAGTAGCCGGAATCGTGTTGACACCAATGTAGCAACTACGCTGCTAGTCGATCTGATCACCGGGATAGTGTTCAATGGGAAATCCCTCCCTGCTAGATCTCGAATCAATTCCGAGACTCTTCATTCGCTAAGTTCTGGAGCATTTCGCCCATTTTTTGATGCAGCATATTAATAGCCTTTAGTGGACGCACCATAACCTTAAATTCGCGAATCTTGCCATCACCGTCAAAGCTAATGAGGTCGATCCCGTTGACGGAGATACCGTCGATTTCACAGGAGAATTCCAGTACAGCCTGATTGCCATCAACGATTTCCTTGACGTAGTGAAAATCGTCCCGCAACACATACATCGCACCCATTAGATACATTTTCGTAATGGCTTGACCGAGTTGCGGTGTGTGCACGACGGGTGAAAAAAATACGCAATCCGTAGCCAAAATCTCATCCAACAAAGCTGGATCCTGCAGCTGCGTAAATTGGTGCCAACGCTCAAGCGCATTCATCTAAAGACATGCTCCAGCCAATTGCCCACAAAGATCACAGGCGGATTCAAGACAGGCGCTTAAGGTAACGCGAAGCGCCAGCAATGCCAATGCCAACTGAGATCACACCTATTAAGGCCTCTCTGTTTAGTTCGATAGTACCTCAGCGTGACCTAAAGTGTGCTCGCAGAAGGCGCGAGTCGAAGGCCAAGGCGGGTTGTCCTTGGCGAGGCTCGCAACGCTCTGAGAGTGCAATGGAATTAATCAGAGGTGCCTTAAGTGTCGCGCGTCGAGCTGTTATGCTCTGCCCGTCTCACGGTGGAAGCACATTATGGACATCTTCGAAAAGGCCTTTCTCGGTATTTGGCCGTTGGCATTAATTATCGCTATTGGCGTAGGGATTGCCTGGCTCATCAACCGATTCGTGAAGAATCGGACAGACAGCAGCTCTAACCTGCTGTACCCCGCGCTCAACTGGGCCAATATTTCCGCTGTCGTCATAGCGTTTATTATTATGCTGCCCATAAATGAACAAACCCGAGGGCAGGTACTCAGCCTATTGGGTGTCGTGATTACTGCCGTTATCGCTCTTTCATCTACCACCTTTGTCGCCAATGCAATGGCCGGGGTTATGCTGCAGACCACTAAGCCTTTTCGGCCCGGCGACTATATTCGAGTGAACGATCAATTTGGCCGCGTGATAAAACGCAATATGGTTAACACCCAGATTCAGACCGAGTGGCGGGACCTTACGACTCTACCCAACCTGCTGCTGGTCAACAGTCCGGTGAATGTGCTGCATCGGGAAGGCACGATTATTTTCGCTGAGATATCAATTGGCTACGATGTCCCTTTCACTCGAGTGGACGAGTTGATGACACGGGCCGCTGCGGATGCCGGTCTGGAGGAGCCCTTCGTGCTAGTCCATGAACTACTCGATCACGCGGTCGCCTACCGTGTTTGCGGCTTCCTGCCCTCAATTAAGAGTCTGCTAAGTTCGCGCTCAAATCTACGCAAGACGGTGTTAACCCAGATGCACGGCCATGGCATTGAAGTCGTATCTCCTACGTATATGAATCAACGACAGCTTGACCCAAAAAACAAGGTGATACCAGATGTACCCGTGCTGCACGGATCCGCAGCCGAGAATTCCGTCAGCCAGGCGCCAGAAGACAAAATCTTTGACATGGCGCTGGAAGCAGAAAGTCTGGACACCCTGAAATCTGAGCTGGAGAAAACCCGCACTGCAATCAAAGAAAGTCGGGCTGCTGTCAAAGAGGCTGATAGCGCAGAGGCGGAAAAGCTCGAGGCCTCGGCTTCACGGTTGGAGCGCAAGGAAAAATGGCTGCAGAGCGCAATTAACAAGCGTGAAAAAAAGGAGTGAGTGCGGAGCAGTGTTATATATCAAGCTCCTGCTCGAATTCCCGCTCAATACGCTGCTCCATCTCGTAGCGTGAAACGCCGCTACGACTGCGGTTGTCACGCATTCTCTGCTGATAGCGCATGCGCCGGTAATGCGCCACCAGCTTTGGAAATCGATCGGCCTCTACTTCTCCGGCGAGAAGCTCTTCAATGAACGCAATATCAATCCCTACCCGGTAGGCGATACGGCTTGGTCTTATTTTGTGAGCATGGAACTCAGCGACAATATGGATTTGCTCCTCTCGAGAGTGGGTACACTCCCGGGAGTAGCCATAGGGTGGGGACGGCGTGCGAGTATCTTCTGCGCTCTGAGGGGAATCCATACTCAATTATTAGCAGCTCAATTGAGCATTGCCAAGTAAGACTCGTAAACGACAGATCGAGTCTGATCGATCCGAACTGTCTTATCATCATGCGCGGGCAAGACTATACTGCGTTTGGCAATCCACCACCTCGCAAAAAACAACAAGAGACGTAATGTCATGACCTCTATATCCATCGCACCCGATTTAGCGGATATCGAAACGCAGATGTTGAGCGTTTTGGAGATGCAGCGAACCGATTTTCTTCAAGAAGGCCTGGTTACCGAAAGCGCTCGAATCGACCGTTTAGACAGAGGCATCGATGTACTCATTCGCTATGCAGATCAGCTGTCTGAAGCGCTGAACTCGGATTTTAGCTGCCGTCCCCGTGAGCTAACCCTCTTGACTGATGTTGGCGCATCGATCGCACCGATGAAACACGCAAAGAAGCACCTGAGGAAATGGATGCGCCCTGAAAAGCGCTCCACCGTATTCCCCCTTAACATGCTCGGTGGGCGCTCAAGGGTGGAGTATCAGCCGCTGGGAGTCGTAGGTATTATCTCACCTTGGAATTTTCCGGTATCGATGGTGTTCGCACCTATGTCAGGTGCTCTGGCGGCCGGAAATAGAGTTCTGGTCAAGCCGTCTGAGTTCACTCCGTCGACGTCAGAGGTGATAAAAGCGATGATGGCGGACGCCTACGACCCCAAAGAAGTTGCGGTGTTTACTGGCGGGCCAGAGGTAGGACAAGCATTTTCCCACCTGCCCTTGGACCATCTGCTGTTTACCGGCGCGACCTCGGTAGCCAAACATATTATGGCGGCAGCCTCCAGGAATCTGGTTCCCGTCACCCTTGAGTTGGGCGGTAAATCCCCCGTCATTATCTCCCGCAGCGCTGACCTCAAACAAAGCCTGGATAGGATCATGTTGGGCAAAACTCTCAATGCGGGTCAGATCTGCTTAGCTCCAGACTATCTTCTAGTCCCCGAGGAAAAGCTGCATGACGTCATCGCGCTCGCACAGGACGCGGTAGCGTCAATGTATCCCAAACTGTTAGACAACGACCAGTACACGTCGGTTATCAATGAACGGCATTTTCAACGCTTGCAAAGTTATCTGCAAGAAGCTGAAGAAAGAGGCGTGAGTACTATCTCGATCAACCCTGCAAATGAGGACTTCAGCGCACAGTCAGAAACGCAAAAGATTCCACCAACGCTAATTCCCGAGCCGCCGGCCGATTTGAAAGTCTTAGAGGAAGAGATATTCGGTCCATTGTTGCCAATCTGTACCTATCGAGATTTTTCGGAAACGATTGACTACATCAATTCAAAACCCCGACCTCTGGCGGCCTATTATTTCGGAGAGAACTCCGCTGAACAGAACGCGGTAGAGACTAGAACCACATCGGGTGGCATGTGCATCAACGATGTCATTATGCATATTGCTCAGGAAGATCTTCCCTTTGGCGGTGTGGGTCCTAGCGGTATGGGGGCATATCACGGATTTGAGGGCTTCAAAACATTTAGTCATGCCAAATCTATCTACAAACAAACAAAACTGAACGTGGCCAAGCTGGGCGGTATGCTGCCGCCCTACGGAGCCACGACTGAAAAGACGATTAAGATGCAGGTCAAAAAATAGTTGTTTTACCTATCTTGGCCAAATGCCGGCGCGCAGCTGCGCTGAGTCGTCCGCAGAGGATGCGACCGGTAAACGTGCAAACCAGAGTCCACACTCAGAGATTTGCCGCTGACCGTAAAGAAAACGGAAAATTGCTGCGCTACTTGGCCAGTGCCATACTAAGCACGATTATTTCAACCAAGGATTAGCTAACCGTGATAAGAACTATCGCCATCCTATTCGCCTTACTATTTTTAAGCGCCTGTGCTGCCGAGCCCGGCAGCGAGAAATGGTGCAAGGCCAAAGAAGAGCAGGCGAAATCCGAGTGGAGTGCATCCGATTTGGCAACCTATACGCGTAACTGTCTCATCGATGGCACCGCTGTGGGCTCACCGGATTGGTGCAAAGATTTGTCGGAAAAACCCAAGGGAGAGTGGACGGCCGATGAAGCCGCCACCTATGCCAAGCACTGTGTCCTATAGGTATTCGAATATTTAGTCATGCCGGTCCTATCAATAGCGTAGGGATACCGAGGCAGTGGCTCCTTACAGTGGCAACAACCGTACCTGGTTTACGGCCTTTGCGTACCTCTGATACCTGCAAGCCCTGCGCCCCCAATGTATCGACCTTGCTCTTCAGATCGGCGCAGGCGTAGGCGATTCCCCAAAAATCGTCTGCGAAGGGCTTTTTCTCCACAGGCTCGATCACTTCTAGGGTCAACTTGCCCGCCCGAAAGAACAGCATCCTACCCCCCCATTTCGGCTCAAGTCGGTCCAGTGCCAAGCGAATACCCAACTGTTGAGAAAACACCTCAATACACCGCTCTGCGCTGCCTGTGCGCAGCACGACGTGATCCACTGATAAATGATTGGCCTCACCATTAGCAAGCGCTGCTTGTTGACGATCTGTTGCGTCAACCAGACGAAGATCCAAACCGAGTGGGTTTTCGATAACTCCAAGATCTCGCTCGGAGCAATCAGCCGCGAACACCAGGCCGACGATTCGCGAAGTCTCGTCAGCGCGCTCAACCAATTCAATGGTCGTGTTGGGTAGCTCAAACCAGACGGCTTCAGCGCCCGCCTCAGAGCGACCATCCGTTAACGGCTGCACATCTAGCAACTGTCGATAGTCATCTGTCGCAAGCTGTAAATCCGGAACTGCGAGTGTAATTCGATCAAAGTGCTGCACCATTTCTTGCTACCTATTTGGGCTTTTCCATGTCATAGAGAAAAGGTTTTGGTTTCTATACCGATCAGACTTACACTGGGAAACTTTCAGCACCACAGCGTCGCCTCAAATTCTGATAATGTCCACGGCGGCAAATCCATTACAAGGAGATACTCTATGTCTAGACTTACGCCTCGCCTATTGCTGACCAGCCTGCTGGCGATCGCCATGGTCATACCGTTTAAGACCATGGCGGGGGAAACGCTGCAGCGTGTCGTGGACTTCAAGGTACTGAAGGTGGGCATGTCTGGCAACCAGCCACCACTGACCATGGAAAATCGCGAAGGCGGCTTAATGGGCTTTGATGTCGATATAGCCAAAGCGCTTGCAGATGCGATGAACGTACAACTGGAAATCGTACCGATGCCTTTTGGCGAGCTTTTAGAAGCACTTGAGAACGACAAAGTTGACATGGTGATGTCCGGAGTTTCAATCACTCCGCAGCGCACAGAATCAGTTTCCTTTGTCGGACCGTATATGATGTCTGGCAAGTCTATTCTCACAAAAAATTCTACTTTGGCTGAATTTCAAAGCAACAAGGACTTCAACCGCGAGGACCTGACCTTAGTTGCTCTAAGCAATTCAACCAGCGCCACCTTTGTGCAAACGGTGGCACCAGAGGCAAAACTGACTGAAATCGACAGCTACGATGAGGGCGTGGCGATGGTGATTGATGGCAAGGCAGACGCAATGGTGGCCGATATGCCCGTTTGCGTCTTGTCGGTGATGCGCTACCCGGATGCAGATCTGGCCACCTTGGAAAAACCGATGACTGTCGAGCCAGTCGGAATTGCAGTCAGCAAAGATGATCCACAGTTTTTCAATCTGGTGGACAACTATCTCGAGGCATACGAAAAGACTGGCATCCTGACACGTCTGCGAGAGAAGTGGTTCGAAGATAGTGCGTGGATCGCTGCTCTTCCTTAGTCAGATCGACTCATTCATATACAAAAGGCGCGGCCACGGACATCCGCGCCTTTTTTTGTGAGGGTAAGGAAGCGTGACAAAAGACCGCCACGCTCACCCCGTTGTTATCGCTCATCGTGGTGCGAGCGCTTATCTGCCTGAGCACACACTCGCTTCTAAGGCGGTGGCCCACGCCATGGGCGCTGACTTTCTCGAGCAGGATATCGTACTCAGCAGAGATAATATCCCCATCGTCTTGCACGACGTCTATTTGGAGACGACTACCGATGTGGCCCAGCGCTTTCCGGATAGGGCTAGGCAGGATGGTCGCTTCTACGCGATGGACTTCGATTTTCATGAGATAGGCACTCTCAAAGTGCACGAGCGCAGCACGACTAGTACTGAAAACAAACGAGCGGCTGTTTATCCATCTCGTTTTCCTGTGACCAGTAATCTGTTCGCTATTGCGAGCCTTGAAGAGGAGTTAGACCTCATCGAGGGACTCAACAAAAGCCGAAATCATCGAGCGGGGATCTACCTCGAGTTTAAGGCCCCTAACCTTCATGCCGATAGAGGTCTGGATATTGTTGCGTCGGTGATGGAAGTACTGTCTAGAAAGGGTTGGGCGCAACGGCCAGAATCCGTCTATCTACAGTGCTTTGATCCTCCGACACTGCAACGTCTCGCAAGCGAGTTCGCAACCCCGCTACCCCTCATTCAACTCATTGGTGAAAACGACTGGGGAGAGGATTCCGGCGCAGATTACAACCATATGAGAACACCTCAGGGATTGAAACAAATAGCTAGCTATGCGCAGGGCATCGGGCCCTGGCTGCATCATATTTACCTCGGTAAGAGCGCTGACGGTAGTCCCGAAATAAGCGATCTAACTCAGCAAGCACACGACAACGGGTTGCTGGTACATCCCTATACCTTCCGTGCTGACGAACTCCCATCAGGGATTGCCACCGGTCGCGAGCTGCTCGACGTCCTGTTTCAGATGGCCGATGTGGACGGCATCTTTAGTGATTTTCCTGACCTGGTGGTGGACTATCTAAGCGAACTCACGACATAGAGCGGTGCTGGTCCGTCGCGAGCCTCTTTGGCCAGGAGTAAAACTTCCCCAAACTGCAAGTTTGAGCTGATACAGTTATGATACCTCTGGAACACCCTCGAGATAGGTCGTGATACCGAAAGTTATCAGACGCACCAAGATTGTGGCCACCATAGGCCCGGCCAGCGAGTCTGCAGATAAAATCGCGCGGCTCATCGGCGCGGGTGTGAATGTCTTTCGACTCAATTTCAGTCACGGTTCCACTGAGCAGCACGCAATGGTTGCCAAGCGTATCCGTAAACAGGCTTCAATTGCCGGCCTTTACGTTGCCATTCTCGCCGATCTACAGGGACCGAAAATCCGTATCGGTGGATTCCGTCAGCCCGAGGTAGATCTTGCCGTTGGCGACATGTTCCGACTGGACATGACGATCGCGGAGGATGAAGGCGATCGTCGCATTGTTAGATTGAATTATCCCGAAATATCCCGAAGCGTAGCGCGTGGTGACACTCTGTTACTCGATGATGGACGCATCAGACTGCGGGTTGATGATATCGAGAGTACAGGCGTGGACTGTACGGTGCTCGTAGGTGGTAAGCTGAGCGCGCGTAAAGGCATTAACCGTCTCGGAGGGGGCTTGGCCGCCCCCGCTCTTACTCCCAAAGACCTAACAGACATCGCTAGTCTACCGAAAGTGCATCCCGACTTTGTTGCAGTATCGTTTGTCTCGTCTGCTGCGGACATCGAGCAAACGCGAGAACTGTTAGATGCGCAAAACGTTGAGGCGGGCGTGATTGCCAAGATTGAGCGCGCCGAGGTTGTCGCCAATGACGACATCGTAAACGAAATTATCAGGGTGTCTGACGGCATCATGGTAGCCCGAGGGGATCTAGGCGTAGAGGTCGGTGATGGTCAGTTAATTGGTATTCAGAAGTCGCTTATCTCACGTGCGCGCAAGATGGACCGCTCTGTCATCACCGCCACCCAAATGATGGAATCCATGGTGACCAACACCATGCCGACCCGCGCTGAGGTGTTTGATGTTGCCAACGCCGTTCTCGATGGCACCGATGCCGTTATGCTGTCCGCAGAAACGGCCGTGGGAAGCTACCCAGTCGATGTTGTCTTGGCGATGGCCGATGCCGCCCTCGGCGCTGAGAGTCAAGACGATGCAAAAACGTCGCATTACCGGCTCGATCGACAGTTTTCCAGTGCACAGGAAACAATCGCCATGTCAGCGATCTACGCCGCAAACCACTATGGCAATGTAAGAGGGATTGCCTGCTTAACCGAATCCGGCACAACGCCGCGACTGATGTCGCGACTGAGCTCGGGATTGCCCATATTCGCCCTTAGCAATCGCAGCGACACGCTGCAGAAGTTGAGCTTGTACCGAGGCGTCGTTCCACTTTACTTTGATGCCCCGGCCTTTGATCGTGAAACAGTGGAAGCCAGTGCGATCGAATTTCTGCTGGATGGACGCTACCTCCAAAAGGGGGACTCTATTCTACTCACCAAAGGTGAGGTTCTGGGTCGAGCGGGCTCGACCAACATCATGAAGATACTGCCGGTCGCTTAGTGTCGCGCATCATTGCCGACGTAGGCGGCACCAATACGCGAATTGCACTGGTCGAACAGAGCAGCAATGCCATCAACCAACCCGAGTGCTACACAAATAGAGAACATGCGTCCCTAGAGTGCATTCTTGAAGAGTGGCTGCGTCGTCAAAACGTTCGGGTCAAACACTGTGTGCTCGCGGTAGCAGCGCCGCCATCGGAAGACCGGGTAACCATGACGAATATGGACTGGTCCTTTTCCTGCAGGGAACTGGCATCGCGCTTTGGATTTGAGAAGCTGTTGCGACTGAACGATTTTGAGGCAAGTGCTTACGCACTACCCTACCTGGACCAAAACGACCTGGTCAGTATCAAAGCCGGTACTCGGAGCAGTGGTACTCGCATGGCAATTATTGGTCCTGGCACCGGCCTCGGTGGAGCTGTGTTGCACACCCGAGGTGATGAAGTTCGCAGCCTTGCCTGCGAACCCGGACAAATGGGGCTGTCCGCAAGTACTGAACTGGAATTAGAACTGCTGCGCTGGCTGCTCGCAAAGGAAGGCTCTAGCCATGCTGAACTACTGGTTTCGGGTCCTGGCCTGAGCCGGCTCTACCTGGCACTTGCCGACATTCGCGGTGAAACTGTCGTTGACCTGCCGCCCGCAGACATCACTGACCTCGCTCAAGCAGAAGAGAATGCTCTTGCCGAGGAGACACTCAGAATCTTCTGCGCACTGCTGGGTTCAGTTTGCGGAGATTTTCTGCTCGCAACTGGCTCATATGACGGACTTTTCATCAGTGGCGGAATCATACCTGGACTATGGCCTTTTCTAAAAAATAGCGAGTTCAATCAGCGATTTATTGACAAAGGTGTGATGCGCGGGACACTCGATCAGACGCCCGTGCAGGTGGTGACCTGCCCATACCCAGGGCTAATCGGCGCTGCCAGAGTGCCCCTTAATCTCTCCTGCTGACCCGAATACAGCGAATAATTCGAAAATAGTTAAAAAACCTTGACGGCAAAGTCACGCTTTTGGTGGTAAACTCACGTGAGCTGAGGTGGTTTCAGCGGTATTTATGCTCACGGTCGAAGTTCCATCAAGTTCATCGGTACGTTAACCATAAATAATTATTAAACGAAAAGGTGCCTAGACATGGCGCCGCAAGTAATACAGGTAAACAATATGTCTACAACAACCGGCACCGTTAAGTGGTTTAACGAGACCAAAGGTTTCGGCTTTATTGAGCGCGAGGATGGACCCGATGTATTTGTCCACTTCAGCTCCATCAAAGGCGAAGGGTTCAAGACCTTATCCGATGGTCAAAAAGTGCAGTTCACTGTTACCGATGGCCAGAAAGGTCCTCAAGCAGAGAATGTTGTTCCGCTCTGACACCCAATCAGAGCAATAAAAAAGGAGCCTTTTGGCTCCTTTTTTTATACGTGCTGTTTGAAGGCTTTTTCCAGCTGGAGGCTACTTCCCACCTAAGCTGCGGCTCTGCCTAGCTGAAGGCTCTTTACCTAGCTGAAGGCTCTTTACCTAGCTGAAGGCTACTTACCG
>JBCCNJ010000122.1:0-13341 GCA_039025905.1 Pseudomonadota bacterium
CTTGTCACACACCAGGTTCTTGGGTAAGATTGCGCCGCTTTGGCTGCCGGGAGGCCGTATGCGCCAGACTCTTGTGGTTGGAAACTGGAAAATGCACGGCACTCGGGATAGCGTTTCCTCTTTGCTGCAAGCCATGCTGGCTGAACTTCCCGCCAATAATGCGGAAGCGGCAGTTTGTCCCTCCTATTTGCATATCGAGCAGGCGGCAACGCTTTGTTCAGGTTCGCAAGTGGCAGTTGGAGCACAGGATTGCAGCCATATGGCGCACGGTGCCTACACTGGTGAGGTGTCTGCTGAAATGCTGAGCGACATCGGTTGCCAATGGGTGATCCTTGGTCATTCAGAGCGTCGACAATATCACTCTGAATCGGATAACTTGGTCGCCGCGAAGCTTGCTGCGGCCATCGCCGCGGGACTCAAACCCATTGTATGTGTGGGTGAAACGCGCGAGCAGCGTGAACAGGGTGAGGCGGAGTCTGTAGTGGCCTCGCAGCTAAACGGTGCATTAGCGGAGCAGGGAAACCTGAGCGGTTTGGTCGTTGCATACGAGCCCGTTTGGGCGATTGGAACTGGTCTCACAGCGACTCCGGAACAAGCGCAGGATATGCATGCGTTTATCCGGGAAAAGCTAGAAGATTTGAATGCAATTGACGCTGAGGCCACGCGCGTGCTGTACGGTGGCAGCGTTAAACCTGACAATGCATCAGCGTTGTTTGCGCAAAAAGACATTGACGGTGCACTGGTCGGCGGTGCCTCCTTGAAAGCAGACGATTTTTTGGCAATAGTGCGTGCCGAGACGGCATAAGCCCGAACAACCAGATTGAGGCGCCTCTGAGGAGGCTAGGAAATATGGAACAGATAATACTGATTGTGCACTTACTGGTTGCACTTGCCATTATCGGCCTAATTATGCTGCAGCAGGGCAAAGGCGCAGACATGGGCGCTTCTTTTGGCGCCGGTGCTTCACAGACGTTATTTGGATCCAGTGGAAGCAGCAACGTGCTTACTAAAACCACTGGTTGGCTGGTCGTGCTGTTTTTTGCCAGCAGCTTTGGCCTGGCCATGCTCGCGACGCAAAAGTCCTCTCAGGTCAATGAATTCAATATAGATATTCCTGTAGAAGAAGAAATTGTCGTTCCAATCCCCGACCAGGAAGTTCCGGTGATTGAGAACGATTTACCTAGCCTGGTCGCGCCGGACAGCGACCTGCCAGAGAACGACCTGCCACAGGTCGATCAGTAACGCTTGCCGAAGTGGTGGAATTGGTAGACACGCTATCTTGAGGGGGTAGTGAGCATAGCTCGTGCGGGTTCAAGTCCCGCCTTCGGCACCAACACTTGCGTTAAACCAACTACGAATAAAAACAATATAATTTACCCGACATAATAACCTTCAATATTGGCCGCCAGATTAAGCAAGACCGAATGAGGAGTTGTGCGCTGTCCGCGCGTTTCTTTGCGGTTATCAGTCAGTTACCTCTAGCAATACGGAAGACAGGGATCGCACATGTTGGCATAGTAATCCCATCTAGCATACTTCGTACTATTATCCGCTCGATAGGCGCACGAGGAGTCTATAATGTTCGGACTTCCTATCCATTCCTGTAAAAAGAAAGTTTGGGATAGTGTGTAATGGTGAACATAGAGTACGTGATCAAAGAGAGAATAAAGGCTAGCAATGCCTCTTCATTTGAAATTAGAAAATATTCTGACTGGATGGAACTATCTGAACAGATGTTCATCGGAGATCTGAATTTAACATTAAATGGTTTTGAGTTCGGTACTAAAAACAATTACTTAATCACTGCAACAGAGGAGCTAATACTAGCACTAGAAACACTTGCCTTTTACGAAGACGAAGTCCTTTTCGGATATCCCGAGCGGGCCATGGACATCCGACTTGAAAAGAAAGACGTGCAGATCAAAATTGCAAGAGAGATAAGAGGGGTTACCCAGTACGAAACGAGCATTGATGCCACTTGTTTATATAGAGAAATCGGAAAACACTCCAAGAAACTTATTTTCGAATTGTTGGATGAATATCCAGAACTTGCCGAAAGCCCTAGCCTCACCGGTCCGGTGTATCCACACTTTGGTCTGAACTTGTATTATTATAGATTGAGTAGGTACCCCACACTTAATGGTGACCCATTTGCATAGTAACGTGGAGAGATGCGCTTATGGGCCATTCAGTAGAAGGAGCTTCAAGGCGCTGCCAGTCAAAAAGCGTCAACACAAGCCTATTCAAATCTTTTAGCGAACATTTTGCATACAAAGTGTTCACCTTCGGCACCAATCATCTATAAGTTGCATGCTCGTGCGGCCCTGTCTGAGCGAGTTGATTCCCGCCTTCGGCACCAATAATTAAACTCGCATGCTCGTGCGGATCTGCGCGGCTCGGTTAAGTCCCACCTTCTGCACCACCCATCTGTAACTCGCGCGCTCGTGCGCACATACTATTATCGACACAGCGCTTTATAACGATTGGTACTTCAGTGGCCGTCCCCCTGGTGTAGGCAATGTACGCAGACAAAATGAGAGAACTAAAAGGATTAAAGGCACACGATGCAATCTATCGTCGCTTACTGATATATGCGAATTTTTCGTGGGGTGATAGCAACGAAACGCCTTCTATGGCAGCGTGGATGTTTTCTCTTTTGTGGTTCTTTCTTTTCCTACTATTAATTGGTGTTGGTCAATGGATGGGTTTTGAGTTTAAGGATGCACATCCTGTTTTTAAACTCTCATACTTTGGTCTCTTCGCATGCATCACGGTCGGTCACTCTTGGCGCTATGGAAGTAAAGAGAAAGTAGTCCGCATTTTTGGTAGTTATCCGAGCAAGGAACGAAGCACTAGAGCGGATAAAATAATTGACGCAGCCATAGTATTCTACGTTTTCTTTGTTTTCGTGATTATGATCTTACTAATCGTCTAACATAGACGGCACGATGCAGCTGAGCCCACAGTGCATTTTTGACACCACGATCATATAGCTGCAAGGCGAGAGCAATTTGAGGCACACAATGCTGTAGTGCGAACACTGTGAAGATTATAGATCATTCACTGAGATTAAAATGAACTTCAAGTATCTGATTTTCGCTCTGTGTCTACTTGTGCTAGCAGCATATGTAGTTTTGGTTAGCTCACTCTTTTATTCCTCACCTCCGTTCGTTACGGTGTCTTATGGTGTTACGGGCCAGGGAATGTCATATGGGCCGCCGCGGGACTTAGTATTACTCTACGCACTTTGCTGCGAAGATCTTGGAAAAGAAGGTACGGATGAACAGCACCTCATCACGACTGTAATCAATATTGGTGTTTACAACCAAGAAGACGAGGAGCTACTGATAAGATCCGAGCGAACGATTAGAACGCTGGTGAATGACAAGAATCTTAGTGTGGATTGGATAGACCCTCGAACGGGTATGACCTCGCTTCATAAGGCTGTTACGACATTTGAACCCTGGGCCGTACAACTTCTCTTGGAGCTAGGCGCAGACCCCTGTATCCCCGTTAGCAGTCCCTCCAATAAGTACCAGGGTCAAACGGCATTGCAACTCGCGCATGGTCTGGTCGATTTGGTTTCAAACCTTTCTGATGAGGAGCTTAAAACTTTTCGCGAAACTTTTGATGGCCCACTCGAGCTGAGCCTACCTATGCTTCAAAATGCATCCGAGGATTGCGAAGCCGAACCTGGGGCGTTATCAGCGGCATCGGTATCACCCAACGCGAACGGCCTGCCCTTGTAGAAAGTGCCGGGGTGGGGTGCTGCATGCGCTTCGGTTGTAAGTAGCTCATCTACCAAGGTAGCACATCAAAACAATCCAGTGATTCAGTAGCACAATGTGACTAAGGTATGTGATTTTAACAACCCCACACTCGTCAGCCGATGTTTTGGAACGCTGGTTCGAGAAAACTGAAATGCGTGCTACTAGATGAATTGAATGAACGAAGACGTGTGTGCCGTTGACGCAGAAAAACAAAGCCCGCTTAAAGCGGGCGAGTGGCTGGACTTCGTTGTTTACACGTTTTTGCGCATGGCTATTTCTAGCCAGCGAGCCCATACCTTGATGAGGCGCGAACGCCGCGTCATAGCTTGTTGAGGCTACACCCAAGAAAAGCAAATTTTATACCAGGTGTTTACCTATGCGGCTTTCAGGCAGTTCGAGTCAGCCGAAGACGGCCGAATGTAAAATTAATCGACATCCCTTTCTGCACACGGTCGCTTCTGGCAGCAAGGCGCGCCCAATGTCGCAAGGCGCGCCAGCTCGATCAATCTATGTCCTGGCGCCGTGCATACCATGGGAGAATGTGCTCAGACTCATGCGAGTTTCTAGTGCCGCTTCCCTGCGCTCCCGTCGCGAGGAGCCAGCTTTGGCTGATCTCACTTTGCTTTTCCACGCACCAGTCAAGCGGTCTCGGCGCGCGGCTAGTCGCTTTTTTCGCTTTTCAGCTCGGCTGTGTTTTCTGGCGTCTCGCCAGGCTGAAACTGATGATTTGATCTTCTTCATCGCTCGCTCCTGTGTTGCGGTTTGAACACATATTCGACCAATTGATCCGGTGTTGGGATGGCGAACTGCGACAGGCGCATGACAGTAGGCGCCAGCTGCGAGAGTCAGATTTTTCGGCTGTCTTGTCTTAGCGATAGCCAGTCAGAGATGGGTTGATCGCGGCATTCTTTTGAGCACTGTTGTTCACGGTTGCAGGATACGAGCTTGCTTGGCTGGAGAAGGCTTGACTCGCGCTTCTCGCGAATGAGGACGAGGGGAAATATCAGCCAACTCACTTTGCGGCCGTGCGAAGCAAATGCGCACAATATGCCCTGTCAGGTCAGGTGCTGTCCCCGTACGACAAAGACTGTCACTGTGCGTTAACCCCTGTTTTTAAAGGGTTTGCGGAATCATAAGAAAACTAAACTTTCCTAAGCTGAAGCGCTTGCTACCCCCAAAATCCCTACATATATTCTGGGAATCAGAACTTATTAGCATAATAGCTAAGAGTTATATCTTTTATGCCGGGGGGCGTGACGATGAGAGCACAAGACTGGTTGCTAGCAGCAGCATTGATTAGCTTAGTCGGTTGTGGAGGTGGCGGAGGCGGTGATGACACTGATGAGACCGCCCTTGTGGGGAATCTGGGAAACAACTCGCCGCCGGTGACCAGTGGCAGTCTGCAACCCTCTGATACACCCAATCAATCACCAGGAGTGGGCCCAGAGTCACCGAGCACGGGTTCGACAGGCGACACACCCAGCACGGGTAATGATGCACCCAATAGCCCACCGGATACCGGTGGCGGTGTTATTGTCGTAGGAGGTGTTACCGGTGGCGGCACCGGAAACACGGGTGGCGGTACCGGTAATACAGGCGGTGGCACTGGAAACAACAACACACCGCCGAGCAACAACCCTGGCCCGAATACTCCAGCGCCGACACCGCAGAGTCCAACACCGCCGCAAAACGATCCGTCTCCACCGAACAATGGGCCCAGTCCGACGCCAGCGCCCGAGGCGCCGACGCCGCAGAACGATGATCCGGCACCGCAAAACCCGGTAAATGACGATCCCGCGCCGCAGAACCCCGTGAATGACGATCCGGCACCACAGAATCCGATTAACGAGGGTCCCGCACCAGAGAATCCCGGGCCTGATCCCGAGACACCGGCACCTGAGGAGCCGATCGCCGGCCCCGAACCGGAACAGCCTGCGCCCGAACCCATTCTAGAGGGCCCTGATGATCCTCCGCCACCGCCGGAGCCGATTGTCGTCGAGGAGGATCAGCCTGAGCCCGAACCGATTTTTGATGCGCCAGACGATCCTCCGCTACCGCCGGAGCCGATAGTGGTCGAGCCACCTCAACCCGAGCCTATCGTCGAAGGCCCGCCCAACAACGAAGATATCATCGTTCCTGGGCAGGTGAACCAGGTCGTGCTGCAGGATAGTGATTCAAACGAGATGGGCACCTTGAAAGTTTCTAGCCACTCGCTGCCCTGGGGTCTCACCAATGCGCGAGAGGTCTACCAGTCAACCCATTATCTGGCGCGGACAAATCAAGAACCCTCGAAGGGCAGTATCAAAATTCCGATGCGCGCTTATACCGCGCATTGCACCAACCCAACGGGCGTGGAGAGCGTGTTTGTATCGATGACCATGCAGGATGGAGATGGCATAGAAGACAATGTGGGCACGGTGTTTGAGATGCAGTATGACGACGACACTGGCGGTTTCGAGCGCGTCGACAACCAGGTTAAGTTGTCAGGCTTCTGTAATCAGACTCACGGCATCGCCGTCAGCAGTAACTGCTCAAGGGTGGCCGTGCTTTGCCAGGCAGATCCGTTCACATCGCAATCGCGCAGCTTCGATAAGGATCTCGTCGAAGAGTACGGCGATTACATTATGAAGAAGGATGCGGATAACTACGATGAAAGAGGGACATCCGTCGGCGGTAAAGCCAATCCTGAGATCTGGTTACTGGAATGGGAGAACACGCCGCTGTCGGGGTCTTACTCCTCATTTGTCGCGACGAAGCAAGCAGGGGGCTACGGCGGCAAAAGTGCCATCAACCTGCTTTATGTCGAGAATGACAGTCAAGGTCGCACAAGCTACGCCTTCACCACGACAACGCGAGCCTTTGATACGGGCGGTGGTTCACATAACTCAGGCGGCATGTTCATTATCGATCGCGATAACTGGCGCTACGATTTGTACGACCGCGGCAGTGACAGCGGACGTGGCTGGTCATTCGATTGCATCGATGGCCATATCGCCCACATGCGGACCATCTACAACCCCTATACGGAGATGTATGGAGCAGTCTGCACCAGCGACCTGGTAGATTTTCTGGGTGGACGCAATCCTTGGGGCCACTCCCATGGCACTGTCGGTGTGAAGAACGAGAACCGAGAGGCGGGGCGAAAAGGCTATATGTCTTACTACGTGCCTGCCAGCAATACGATGACCAACAATGGAGGCGGTCATACGGTCGTGCCGGTCAGTCCCACCCGTTCGATGATGGCCTTGGTAGCGCCGATGCCGACCTCCAAGAGCAGTATGGAAAAGTTCATCAATTACTTGCGAACCAGCATCACCACTGTCGACACCAGTGGTATGACAGATGGAGAGGTCTGCACCTTATACGAAGATTATGATTCTGCATGCTTCCTAAACTTCTTCGAATATATGGTGTGGGACGGTGATACCGATGAACATCCGGTGTATCCAAACTGGGTGATTCATGGTCATCAGTCGCGCGACCCCAAGTACTACAGCCGTGTCGGCGTGCTGCCACTGGAGGCGGACAACAGTCGTATTGATGGTGTAGGACCGATCTGGCTTACGGGTAGCGCGTGGGACTTCGATAGCGAGGGCAATGTTACCATTGATGGCAACATTGTCGGCGATGGAACGAATGGGACAGTGATCAGCTGTAACTATGGTGCGCCGCAACTGATAGATCTTAAAAACGGTCGCTTCTTGCTGGGCTATGGCAAGTTCTTGTGTAGTGATCATGACTATACCGCTAACCGTCATAACAAGCGTTCCGATCGAGTGCGTGGAGGCGCAGACATGCTTATTCCGCAGGCCTATTACCTAATGGAAATTGATGGCGACGGCAATATTCTCGAGGGGCCGATCCAGCTTACTAGTGATGCCTTAGGTGATATGGGTTGGGGCGGCATTGATGAAATGGTCAGTTTTGGTCCAGGTAAAGTGGGCTGGTGGTATACCTCGACCCCTACGAAGGACCCTGTGAAAGATTCGACGCTACCTAATCCGTTGCAAAGCGAGTGGCGATTGATGGTTTACGAATCTTCCACGCCATGATGTGAATTATTGTGTCGGAACAGCCGGTCGAGGGTAGCCCTAAGATCGGCTTTTTTCTGGGCGTAGCAAAGTTCAAATAGTAGCTTGCAGCAGTTAGATAAGCGTGAGTAGATTAACGCTGAGCCGATGTCCGGCTATAATGCAGCAGCTTGTTGTTTATCTCTTACCCCTTTATCGAACTGCACTATACTCGCGAGTGTTAGGGTCGTTTTGCAATAGCTGATGACTTTTCTCTGTCGTCTTTCAAGTCTCTCAGCAACGATTTATGGAGCGGAAAAAGTCGCAATATGCCACCAACAGGGTCTTCAGTGAAGTAGTCAATATGTCGATTAAGAGCCGCATCCGTACGATACCTGACTTCCCTCGCAAGGGCGTCATGTTTCGCGATATCACCTCACTCATTGAGGACCCGTTGGGCTTTCGTCTTTGCGTTGATGATTTTGCTCGCCACTATCGAGATACGAAGGCTGACCTGATAGTAGGTGTGGATTCTCGCGGCTTTATTTTTGGTGGTGTACTTGCTTACTTACTGCAAAAAGGATTCGTCCCCGTACGCAAGGAGGGTAAGTTGCCGGACGAGGTAGTGTCGCAACAGTACACGCTGGAGTATGGCGAGGGTATTCTCGAAATTCACAGGAATGCGATTCAGTCTGGTCATAAGGTCCTCATAGTCGATGATCTTGTAGCGACCGGCGGGACTGCTGTCGCAGCGATCAAGTTGGTGAGAAAGCTCGGTGGGGACGTTGCCGGGTTCGCTGCGGTGGTCAACTTGCCCGATCTGGGCGGTGCTCAGTTGATCGAGGATTCAGGTGTGCCGCTGTATGCGCAAACTGAATTTAGCGGCGAGTGATCGCGACGCCTGCGGTTTGCGCGACAGCTAAACTTTCAGTAGATGGCTAGGTCTATGACTTGGTCTATGAATAGTGGGTGTGTTCAAGCCATGGTGAACATAGTTTGGTGTGTCTGAATGAGGCGAACCTGTATGCTGGAAAAAAACGACCGCTAGAAGATGCTCGTGATGATGGGCGTGGCCGAAGTGTAATTGATGGAACCATGAATGCGAACGATTAGGGAAACGGTACAGCTGGTACGTGCTGGCAAAGTTGAAGCGACACGGTTAGTTAAGAATGCGTTAAAGCGTACAGAATCAGAAGCGGATCTAAATGCCTTCACACTGCTGAATGCCAAGGCTGCAATAGCCAGGGCCGCTAGAATCGATGCAGAGATAGCAACGGGTGAAAGCTTGGGTCCACTGGCAGGCATACCTGTGGTGATCAAGGACAATATGAATGTAGCGGGCTTGGACACCACCGCTGGCACACCGGGCATTCGCTACCAACCGGACCAAAGTGCTTTGGTGGTTACGCGATTGATTGAGGCCGATGCGATTGTATTAGGCAAGACCAACCTGCATGAACTGGCTTTTGGTGTAACGTCGATTAACGCGGCCTTCGGCGCGGTCAGAAATGCAGCTGACCCCAGATGTTTCGCGGGCGGTTCCTCCGGTGGTACGGCAACGGCAGTGGCAGCGGATCTATGCTTGGCTGGCCTCGGCAGTGACACAGCCGGTTCAGTACGCCTGCCAGCTGCGCTGTGTGGTGCGGTTGGGTTCCGACCCACCACCTGGTCAGTCTCTCCCGACGGCGTGGTGCCATCGGTGCCTACCTTTGATGTCGTCGGCCCGATCACGCGTTGCGTGGAAGACGCCGCGATGATCTATAGCATCATGACTAATTCACTGGTTCCGGAGCCTCGCCCTGTCTCCGAATTGCGTATCGGCTTGGCGTCACCCTACATACTGGATCTTGAACCGAATGTGGAGCGCGCTTTTGACAATGCAATGGATCGGCTAAAACGCGCTGGTGTGACGATAGTCAACGTCGATCTAGCGGCGATCTCTGAGAACAGCTTCGACATAGGCTTTCCCATTGGCTTCTATGAAATGCGGCGCGCGCTAACGCGATTTTTGCAATCCATGCAGACGCAAGCATCTTTGGAAACCGTTGTTGATAAGGTTGCAAGCGAAGATGTACGCAGTGTTTACTTGGACTCGGTGCTTGGTTCGGGCGCGCCTTCGCAGCGAGCGTATGACGAGGCAATCGCCAGAATACCAATGCTCAGAACCCGCTATCGGGAAATACTAGAGGCACATCGATTAGATGCGATTGCATTTCCTACCTCACCTCTGCAGGCCTTACCCATTGAGGGGCTGGCCGACACTGTTGCGTTGGCGGGTGAAACCATTCCAGTGATGGCTGCATTCATGCGCAACGTGGCACCCACAGGCGTTTATGGTGCGCCCGGGCTATCGATCCCGTTGCCCAAGTCGCGGCGTAGCCTGCCAGTGGGACTGGAACTGGACGGACTGCCCGATGATGATCTAGATTTGCTGGCTGTCGGTATGGCGGTGGAGTCTGTGCTCGATTAATAGCTGCTCAAACAACCTCCCCAATGAATGGCCTGGCTGATGCAGGCAAGGGCATTATAGATTTCGGCACCCGTGCCACACCGAATTGCTGGTAGTGAAGGTTCGGCGCTTTGGGCTTTCGCCGGACATTGGGAAAACTTTGGTGGGCACCCCAAACCCCAAACCCTGTTGCGCCTGCTCAACCAATCACTGAGACGCGCGCTTCCCTGATGCTGTTGTTGACATGGGAGGGGGTGCGCTTTAGCATTTAAACAAGAACAATTCTCATTATCATAAATTGTCAGTTGCCCACCCCACGTTGAACATAACGCGATCTTCTTGGTGCGAAGAAAAATAGCTGAACGATCGAACTGATGTACGCGGAATTAGGTGCGCGGCCTGTTGAAGACTCGGAGGAGTTAAGAAGCTTGCGCCTGCTTCAATCGGTACTCTCGCTTTCGACATAGGAGAAGGGTGTTGCCAGCTCACCGCATAGCCGTGGCTAATTTCGCAGTCACTTTCGGACGATTCTTAGTTCTTACACTCGTCATCCTCGCCAGTGGCGCGCAGGCGCAGGAACCGACGCGCGTTCTCAACATCCCTAAACAGTCTTTGGCGGATTCACTATCCGCCATCTCCAATACGTTTTCCATAGCAGTGGAAGCATCGCCTGCGTTGCTACAGGGCAAGGAGGCTCGCGCTTTGCAGGGTGAATTCAGAGCTCAAGCGGCGCTAGAGCGTGTCCTTGCCGGCTCGGGTTTGGTGCTCCAGTTATCCGGCGCTGGAAGCTTCGCCGTGCGCCAGGCATCGAGTAGACGAAGCGCGCAGTTGGAAGAAGTATTTGTTTATGGTGTGAAAGAGCCACTGACGTTACAGCAAATCACAACGTCGGCGGATGTGTTCAGTGAGGACCGATTGCAGCGCGAAAATCTGTTTCAACTCGGTGATGTCTTGCAGCGAACACCGAATGTCACCGGTGGCCTAAGTAATATTACGATTCGAGGTATTCCCCGCGGGTTCGTGGCTGGGGCAGGCCTTGCACCCAGTCGCGGTGATACAGTCACGATTACGGTCGATGGCGCACCGGTATCCTCAATTGCCTTGGAGGGTAATAGTTTTGTTTCCATGTGGGATGTGCGCCAGACTGAGGTCTTGCGCGGCCCTCAGTCTTCCCTGCAAGGGCGTAACGCACTGGCCGGCGCCGTTGTGATTTCAACAAATTCACCTTCCTATGAGTGGGAAGCGAAGGTCCGGGCGCTGGGCGCCGAGAATGATACTCAGCAATATGCGGGCATGGTCTCGGGTCCGTTGATTGCGGATCAGCTCGCTTTTCGCATTACCGCCGATTATCAATCGACTGATGGTTATGTAGACAATGCCATTACTGGCGACAATATCGATCAGGACGAGAGTCTACTGGCGCGAGGCAAGTTATTGATCGAGCCCGACGTACTAGCGGGGTTTCGAGCGGAACTGATCTATGAATATACGGACGCCGACCTTGGTGGAGGCTCAGCGGTGTTCGGCCCAGGTGCCGTGAATCATCCAGCGTTCTCAAACTTTGTCTGGCGTGATCTGGAATCTTACGACAGACCCACATCGACAGATACCGACACCCGCAGATCTATTGCCAATTTAAGCTATGAAATTAACCCATCCATGATGCTGCGGCTGTTAGGCAGTTACGAAGACTCCGATAGCGCCAACCTTATCGGCAACATTGACGATCCGACTATCTGGGATTTCAACCGAGTGACTGATGGTTCCTCTCAAACCTATACAGGCGAGCTTCAGTTCATCTACGAATTGGCGAATTGGTCAGGATTGGTTGGTGTGTACTATTACAATGACTCCGACACAGTCGATGGTCGCAGTGCCGCATCGCTAGCGAGTAGTTCCCCACTTCCCGTTGAACCGGCTGACAGCCAGCTCCGCTTCAGCCAAGTTATAGAAGGTGAAACGGAAAACTACGCTGCCTTTATCAATACTCGCTATGATGTCGATGAAAAGTGGACCATCAGTGCCGGCTTACGCTACGACGTTGAATCTGTCGACCTACGCTCTTTTCCTGTTGCAGACGTCGAGGTCTTGCCTAGAGATTGCGTGATAATTTTTCCAGGTGATTTGAGACTTGACTGTCTTGAACAGGTGCTTCAGTTCAACCCGCCTAGTGAAGACCCACAGCAGGAGCTGGATTTTGACGCATGGTTACCGCGGGGCGCCATCACGTATCACGTGACGCAGGAGTTGTCTGTATTTGTCTCGGCCGCCCGAGGGTATAGAGCGGGAGGTACCTACTTACAAAACGTCATAGACGGCACGGTCGGTGGCGTTGTGGTGCGTGAGTTTGATCCGGAATATCTGGATGACTATGAATTAGGTTTTCGTTTTTTGGGCTTGGATAATCGGCTTCGATTCAACGGCAATCTGTTTTACAGCCTCTACAAAGATCAGCAGGTCAGGGTCAATGGTCCATCCGGCACAACATTCGACGAAGAGATTTTGAACGCGGCGCGCTCTCGAAGCTATGGTCTCGAGTTGGAGACCAGCTACTATCTCAATGAGGCACTGGGCCTTTATGCCAGTATCGGCCTGCTTAATGCAGAATTTGAGGACTTCCCATGGGGTGACGAGGGCACGGCCAGGGAGAATCTCAAGGGCAGTACGCTACCCGGTGCCGCCAAGTTCAGCGGTAATATTGGTCTCACCTACGCTGACAAAGACGGCTTTTTGGCCGATATCAGTCTCTACTATCAGAGCCCGGTCGAGTCTGATATTGCCAACCTGGATGGCCGCGATTTTGGCGTCGGTTTGACTGAGCGGACCGGTTCGCTGACGTTGGTGAATGCGCGCCTGGGGTATGAAGGTAAAAATTGGTTATTTGCCTTGTTTGCAACCAATCTTTTTGACGATGAAACCCCACAGAGCATTAATATTGGTGCCTCACTAAGAGATGAAGACGCTGTCTCGTACTTCGACAATCCGCGCTACAACGTGACCCAACCTCGCACGGTGGGTATGATGCTGGAGCTATCACTTTGACGCTAAAGACACAGAGGTATGTCCGCTCCAACCGATTTACAGACTATCTTCAACACTGCCTTGCGCGAGC
>JBCCNJ010000123.1:0-13152 GCA_039025905.1 Pseudomonadota bacterium
CTTTATGCGCTTTCTTGCGCAAGCCATGGCGGAAATGCCCTTGGCACTGGAGACTATTAAGACTGGCGAATCCGGAACCGGCAAGCGCTTAATGGATGAGACGTTTTGCCAGATCGTCAGCCATTTTCGTGGCTTCAGCGTTTGAAACGCGTCTCAGCGTTAGATGCCATATCCCATAACACGGGTACCGGTCCCACACACACTATCTCAGCCTCAACCGCGAACGCACTTCGTGTAGCTTGACCCAGCGCCATACAGTTTGATCATCGCAGCCATTGACGTCGATAAACTCATTCACCTCGATTATTTTGGCATCGCGCAGTGCAGCCAACTCGTTGCTGTTTGAAGCGTCGTCGTCCTCGAGACTGCGCATGCTGATGTCTGCAAGCGCATTCGCGCTCACGGCGGCAAGGTTAGACAGAAAGTTTTCTCGTTCACTCACATCCGGATCACCACAGCGCTGCACGGCTTGATCGGCTGTGACAAACTCCTGAAAAATAAAAACCGGTTCCAACCGGTACTGGTTGCGGTGAATCGCGGTGAGTTCAAACGCGATATAGCCGCCGACAAATAGGATCGCGATAATGGTGGAAACACGCATAGTTATTTGTTTCGAGCCTAGCCGCTTAACAGTGTAGCAGCGTCAGCGACAATGTGATTGCTTCGTCTTTCATTTTGCCACGCGACCCCTTTTTGAAAGGACCTTTCGATTCAGGTCGACGTGATTTGCGATAGAACCGTCGCGAGCTGATCTTACCTGAATATAAGCAAGCGTCAAACCGTAGCAAAGTTACTGAACAGTCGCGGTGAGATCTTTCGTACTGAAAATAGCAACTGCAGTTATCTACTAAACCTGTAAAAGAGCAGCCTATCTGAGCGGCTTGAGGGAGCAAAGCGCCAATTTGAAAAAATAACGCTATGAGTGAGACCCGGAGATATCAGACAGACGCACTCTCTTTCTTCGGACGCTTAAGCGCTAATAGCCAGCCAAGAACCGTCCAACCACCGGCCCATATGATCACAGCAGACACAGAACCGGTCATGGCAATAGCCACACCGGGGAACAGTGATGCGATGAACAGTAAGCCGCGGTAGCGCTGATCCGTAGGCACGGGAAGGCTGTGCGCGCGAAAGCGTTTGGGGTCTCGTCTGGCGATTAACAACAAACAGAGGCCGGATACCATCCAGCCAAGGAGGCAGTACAGCAGATCGATCATGTCGCCGTGGAGCGCTCCACTATCGGCAACCCAGCTTGGGTGACAAGCTTGCGCAATATGCTAGAACGCCACAGGGCAACGAAGAAGGCTGAAACAAGCATCAGCACATCCATACCAACTATGACCAAATCGCCATTTTGAATTGCGCTAGGCCAGCCTGTGCCACCGCTCAGCAGCCTGGTAAGGGGTAGCGTGGCGAGCAAAAACGCCAGACCCCAAATCAGTAAGTTTTCAGCTGCAACGGTGCGCTTTTGGAGAATGACACCGAGCAACAAAGCAAACGCGGATGCGCCAACAAACCCCCAGGCAGTCCAAGCATAGGCGTCGCCCCCACCGCCCAGCGCCGCAAAAAAGGTGTGAGCACACAGCGTTAGGGCAAAGGGTGTGCCTATACCCACAATCATGAGCCAATGGCCGAAACCACGCCACAGCGGCTCATCAGACCTGCGCTGCACCCACAGCTGCATGCCTGTATAGGTCACGTAGGTCATGGCGATGCCCAACGCAACCCAGACGAACTTAGACAGCAAGCCTGCGAAACTGCCAAAATGTAGCGGCCCCATAAGTGCGAGCGCCGCACCTCCCACAGAGGGCGCTGTACCAACCAACGCTTTTTCGCCTAAAAAATGGCCCGTGGCGCCCTCAAAAGAATACTGTTTACCGCTCATTGAGCCCTCGGCCGGGTAGGTATTCACGACTACCCGGGCATCTGCACGACCCCAGTTTGAGACGCTGTACCCCGCAACGCCCGAGTAGGCCTCACCCTTTACCGTCGCCGCCATTTCGTCAAGATTGGCCAGCTCGACTGCTGTTGTATCTTCTGGGACGGGCACGCCAAGCAACGTTTCGATGACCGCCTCCTGATCGCCGTCAAAACCGGTTGCCGCGACGACCGGCAGAGCCAGTGATATCGCAAAACTGAAGAAGGCGCCGGTAAAGGCGAGTACAAAAGCGAACACTAATGACCAGGTGCCGGCGAGAACATGTCGGTCACGCTTCGTCAACAGCGCACCTTTTAGCCGTGGGGCCAGAAAGGCCTCCCTGATCAAATGACGGTGGATCAACAGCCCGGTGACTGCCGCCAGCAACATGATGAAGCCGAGAATACCCGTGGCATAAAGGCCCCAAGGATGAGGTAGGTGCAAGTTGACGTGTAGCTCGACGATGAAGTCTTCCAATGCCGAAATGGGATTGTTGCCAAAAACCTCGCCGGACCAACCCTCGACATCATTCACAACGTCTCCGCTTACCGGATTAATTTCGACTAAACGCCCATAGTCTTCCGTGTTCCCCGACTCAGGGTTGGTGGCGTGCTCATGCATCCAGATTCGTATGTTTCCCGAGACACTACCAAAAATACCGATCTCTTCTCGCCAAGCTTCGTTCGAGGACTCGACCTGCTCTCGAATCAGAGTATCTACCGGCACGGAGAACGGTTCATCAAGCGTTTGACCACCCGCCGACCAGGCTCCAATCTCATGAGCCAACACCGCGATCGTACCGGTCAGCACGACCACGTAGAGAAACAGCCCAAGCACTGTTCCTGACCATCCGTGCACAGCTAGTAAGCGCTGGGTGCGTGCTTGCGACAATTCGATCATGTTGCCCCTCCCGCCTGCATGGCAGCGAGCATTTTCATCACGCCCAGTACCACAGGGATGCCGTTAGCGAAGAACAAGATGACAAGCAAAACGGCTGCGCGTGTCATGTTCTCTTCGAGAAGGACATACATGACGATCGCTACCCATATCGCAGGGAAAAGAAGAACCGAGAACGCGAGATGATTGACATTACCCGCACCCATGGGCATCCACATGGGCATGCTCGCCATGATTAATACGGAGACGATAAACGCCAGCGGGCCAGCAAGTATCCAACGGCTGATCAGCCGGCGACGCTGCCGTTTCGCCTCGCTTAGCTCATCCGATTGCTGCTTTGCCAAACTGAGAGGTATTTGTTTGGAATGTCCCCTACTCATTGCTTCCTGCAACCTTGCTCCATTGCCCACATTATAAAAGTTGGATGAAATTTATACTACAACACAGACACAATCTAAAACCGGTTCTGTGTCACTAGCGACTGCGGCTAGCTTCACCAAAGGTGAACGCTTGATCGCGACCGCCGTGCATCCTATACAGAGGAGGCGAATCGTATTTTTTGCAGCAGCTATCAGCAGCCCATCTCAGAACCGCGCGGTCAGGCTTACTCCCCAGGTAAAGGGTTGGCCGGGTGTCACGGTATTCTCAATCGGATTTTCCCGACGATTGGTAAAATACTCTTCGTCCAGCGCATTCTGAGCATAAACCGTGAAAGTGTAGCGCGCATTTTCCAGGCCCGTTCTCAAATTTAATAAATCATAGGAAGGCTGTCGCTCGATCACATTGTTGTCGTTGCGACCCTCCTGACTGCTGCGATAGCTGTATTCCGCGCGAAAGAACACATCGTAGTCGCGCCATACCGGCAGCCGGTAATCGCCTATCCAGCTGAATGAGAGTTCAGGAGCGTAAGGCAGCGTATTCCCTGTGAGATCGCCTTCCGGCGTATTCTTGAAGTCGGTGTACTCAGAATCAAGCAACCCAAGGCGCCAATCTAGCGTTAAGCCATCGAACGGATACCAGATCAACTCGAGCTCGGCGCCATAGATTTCAGCGGCCCCGGCGTTTTGGATGAGTGTATTCAGATTCAAAGGCGGCAAAAAAAACACAGACTGGATATCCTCCCACTCGGTGTAGAACACGGTCGCACGTGCAAGTAGGCTGTCGTCAAAAAAGCCCGCATTTACGCCTGTCTCATACGTCCACGCGGTTTCAGCGCCATACTCGGTGGTGGACTGTTGCTCGGTCATGTCATCGATAAAGAAAATGTCGAAGCCCCCGGGCTTATACCCCTTCGCTGCGGTCGCATACCAGAGAGTCGACGCGTTAATTTGGTAGCTCAGGCCAAGCTTGGGTGTGAACTCATCAAAATCACCTTCAAAGGATTCGCCCGCTGGGTTCACCAGTTTCACATCATCTTCACTGTAGCGAGCGCCCAGGGTAAGCGTTAGTGCGTCTGTCAGATCAATATCTGTCTCGCCAAATACGGCACTATTTTTAATTTTCCCGTTGGAAACCGTGCGCTGGGTAAGTGAGGGATTGTCTCGAGGACCAAACAGAATACTAAAATCATTGTCGTCTTCCGTCTCCGCATAATAGAGGCCAACTGTCCACATCCAGGCGGCCGACTGGTCGTTGGACTGGAGGCGGAGCTCTTGTGAAAACGTATCTTGCTTTGTCACGGCATCGACTGTGACGATATCAAAGGGGCTGCCGTCGCTGTCGAACCCTTCTGGGCGATCAAATCGGTTATAAGCGGAAAGCGAAATCAGATCGATGCTCCTCAGGGTATAAGCCAGTTTCATACTGTAGAGTTCACTATCGACCTTGTTGGTCGGCATGTAGCCCAGCGAACTGACCAGATTGCCCGCATCGAAGTCGGACTCGCCGATGGTTTGCAGGCCGTCGAACTTGGTGACATTGCGCATGGCGGCCATATCGACCAGCAAATCGTCCACGGGTTGAGCTCGCAAGGCGACTCTGCCGCCAGCTGCGCTATTACCAAAGCTGTCATTCAGATGCGGGTTGTCAATGAACCCGTCAGACTCCCTTCCCATACCTGATATCAGCAATGCCACTCGCTCGGAGATCGGAATATTGAGGTGGCCATGCCCGTAATAGGTATCGTACCGCTCGACACCTAGCGTGACTCGAGCACCGAACGCGTCTGTTCGTGGTTTTCGCGATACGAGATTGATAGCACCGCCAATGGTATTGCGACCAAAGAGCGTACCTTGCGGGCCGCGCAGCACTTCGATTCGCTCCAGCTCTATCAGGGCCATATCGTTTTGTCGTAAGCCCCCCGTAGGATTCAGGCTGATTTGATCCATGTAGTAACCAACCGCGGTGCCCGTACCCCCGACGTTTTCGTCTGATACCCCGCGAAGGGACAGTATTGTGCGAGAGCGGTTGCCGTTATTCTGAAAACTGAAATTAGGGGTTTGTACGGCGTAGTCGGACAGGCGCTCGATATTGGAGCGCAAGATATCCTCGTCATTGAACACAGTGACGCTCATGGGTATCTCTTGCAATAGCTCTTCTCGTTTGCGGGCAGTCACGATAGTTTCTTCAATCCGGTGGGCGCTGGATTCAGGACGTTCAGGGTTGCCACTCGCGCGTATCACGAAGTTATCACCATTGATGAGCTCCAACACCAGGCCCGTACCGCGCAGCATCTCACGCAGCGCAGCGCCGGCGTCACGGGTGCCACTGACCGCATTGCTGCCAATACCGCGAATCGCATTGGCGTCGGCGGACACCTGCTTGCGCGTGGTCTCACTGAATTCGACCAATGCACCTGAAAGGGGTTGTGCAGCGATATCAAACTCATAGGTATCAGGTCGATCGCTGGTCTGCGCCTGTGCCAGTGTGGCGGCAAGCAGGCCCACTATTAGGCAGCTCCAATTATCCCTACCGAAAACACGTCTAATCGCCCCAATCACACTACCGCTCCCATTACCGTAACCGCGCCATAATCGGCTCCCCCAATTGTTAGACGGGCGCCACGATAACTAACCGCCGTTTTTCTTAAGGGATGGGTAGTAGTAAAACTGGGGATAAACGCAGCGTGCGTTTGCCGATCAGGTTCGCGTCTAATTGATGAGTACGCGCGATAGACAGCAGCGCATCATCCGCCCGCTCAATAAAGAAAACGCCAGATACACGCCCCGAGTGCCCGTTGATCGCACTCGTATCGAGCTCAAACTGGCTATACGGTTCAAGCTCAGCCAGTGCATCGAGCAGCGGCCTATCGTCAAATACCAGCATGCCGTCACGCCATCGACCCATTGCGCTCACTGGTCGTTGCAGTAAGGAACCAATGACATCGCCTTCGACACTGACGGCTTGCGAGCCCACCAGGGCAACGGACTCTGCCCTTTGATTACTTACGATAACCTGGCCTTCAATCACTGCAACTTCGACAGAATCTCGCCGCAGTAGGTTAACCACAAACTCTGTACCCGTAACCCGCGTCTCGGTGCCGTTGGCGTCGACAATAAAAGGCCGGCCTGTATCAGACACTACCTTGAAAGCAGCAACACCGCGCGTTAACACCACACGTCTGGTAGTGGCTGTAAATTGTATTTCGATCGCACTGTCCCAGCCCAGCCAGAGGGTAGAGCCATCGCTCAAGGTCTCCTCTCGCTGTTCACGCCACCGAGTTTGTAACAGCGTTTCCACGGTGTTTGCTTCGGTCAGACGCGCAACAGAAGCGGGGGAATCGGTAGCGGGTGTGGCAACTATTAATCCCAGCGCGGCCAGCCCTGCCAACAGCACAACTGACGCCAGAGCAGCGGGTCGTTCGGCCACCTGTAACCACAGTAGCTGCAGCTTGAAAGCAGCGCGTCTCACACTGCCAGTATGAGGACGCTGCGCGTGACGGGATAATGCCAACAGGTTAATTGCCGACTCCAGTGCCGCCGCGTGCGCGGCTGACCGCGCGCGAAACGCGTTTCGCGCCGCCACGCTGTCGCTGCTGTAAAAATCCGAAAAGGCCTCCAGCAGCGCAAAGGCCTCACGCTCCAGTGCAGCTCGGTCTGGATCAGAATGGGTCTGTACCATGGGTTGCCCGATGCAGCTTATCTGCTCTTATCTATTAGACGGGTCGCATGCTACGCGACCGTAAGACCGCGAGCTAGTCAGGTGCAAAAAAGGGCGCTATCTGTTGCAGGCAGTGGCGGCGAGCCTTTGCCAGTCGTTTTTCCACAGATGACAGTTTTAGGTTGAGCTCAGCCGCTATGTCTGCCCGTGGAGACTGTTCGATATAAGCGCGAACGAATAGCTCCTGATCGATCGAGTTGAGGGAGTTAATCGCTCGCTGCAGGGCCACAAGCGCTTGTTGGCCCGCCAGCAGACGCTCCGGACCGACGTGCTCCACCGTCGACGCCTGCTCGGCAAATGCCTGTTCATAGTCGCGCCGCGTTGCTTGCGCACGAACACTGTCGATCGCGGCATTGCGCAGCATCGCGAACAGGTATCCGTCCGAGGGAACCGCATCAGCCTTCGCCAATTTTTCGGAAACGGTTTGTATGGTCTCATCGGCCAACTCTGGGGAACCCACAAGTCGCTGAAGTTTGGGCCGGTGGGCTAGCAAACTTGACCATACTGATAGCGTGTCAGTAATCATTAGGGAGGTCCAAAACTGCTCAAGCCCAAATACTAACGCGAATCATTCCTATTGGCCATGGGGGACCACTGCATTGCGCAGTCTTACACAACAGCCATAGTAAAGTCGGGGCTAAGTGCTGGCCTCTTCCAAGCGATCATTATCGGGCGCGGGAGCGGGTGACAGCGCCGCTATACGCGCGTACAGAGCATCGTCCATCTCAAAATCAATCGCCTGCAGCGATGGCTCAAGTTGTTCTAAGGATTTCGCTGAGATAATCGGCCCCCAAACGCCTGCATGTCGCGCTGTCCAAGCTACTGCAAGGGTTGCAGGGTGAACGCCAGCTTCCGCGGCCAGGGCGACCAGGGCGTCGGCAGTCTCATACATCCACTGGGGTGCATAACGGCTGGCGTACATCTTATTCTCTCGCAGCCGCCCCGCTTCCCCACGACCGTATTTGCCCGTTAGCAGACCTCCGCCAAGGGGCGAATAGGGGCAGACGATCAACTCCTCGCTAACTGCCATGGGCAGCACTTCGACCTCCACCTGGCGCTTTACCAGGTTGTACATCGGCTGCAACACACGGATATCGATATCCATCTCGGAAGCGATGTGTCGCGCTTTCATGACTTTCCAGGCCGCAAAGTTAGACAAACCGAGCATGCGAGCCTGACCGGATTGAACGTACTTCCCTACTGCTTCAATCTGCAAAGGTAGAGGCGTCACCGGATCCCACTGATGAATATACAGCAGGTCAACCTGTTCAAGGCCTAAGCGACGCAGACTTTGCGGCACCTCCTCATCGACGACTTCAGGTAATATACGCTTGTTTGAGCCGGTTTTCGTCGCAACAAACACGTCTTCTCTTTCCTGCGCCACCAGGTGTCCGAGGATAGTTTCCGACTTACCGCCGGTGTATACATTGGCCGTATCAAAAAAATTGATGCCCGCTTCACGGCAAGCCGTGTACATAGTTGCACTGGCGCGCTCATCGGCGCCCTCACCAAACTGCATTGTGCCAAAACTGTAGCGGCTGACGGCGTGACCTGAGAGTGTGCTTAGCCCCACGAGTTGTCCTCTTCTACTTTAGAGATTGGCCGTTGCATAGTCCTGCCAGGAATGACACTGGGCAAATCCCGACGTGTTCGTCATTATAGAAGGAATAACGAATGCCGGTAGCCCAGGCCATAACGTGAACAAACCCAACGCGAGCTGCACGCCTCTGATCCGAATGTATAAGCGGCTTTCACAACTTTGCCCAGTGCCTACCCAACGGTACTCTCGCCAGTGATGAGGCTCATGTGTCAGCTACACACCCGGCAAGAGCGGGAATAGCATGATCATAGCCACCGCAGGGCATGTTGATCACGGCAAGACTGCTTTGATCAAGCAGCTTACCGGCGTCGATACCGATAGACTCGAAGAAGAACAGCGGCGCGGACTCTCGATCAACCTCGGCTACGCCTATTTGCCAACGCCGAATGGCACCCCCCTCGGCTTCATCGATGTGCCAGGGCACAGACGCTTTATCAACACCATGATCGCCGGTATCAGCGGAATTGATATCGGCATGTTGTTGGTGGCCGCAGATGACGGGGTGATGCCGCAAACTGTCGAGCACCTGGATGTCCTAGAACTGCTGGGTGTTCCCCGCCTGACAGTCGTCATCAGCAAATGTGATCGCGTCGATGCTACACGAGTTTCAACCTTACAGGCAGAGGTCAGGAGATGGCTCAACGAGCGTGGATGGAATAATGTGCAATTATTTGCAACCTCAGTCATGACCAGTGAGGGTACTGAGCAGTTGAAGGCCCACCTACTGGAGGAAACTCAACATCTTCAAGAGCGCGCTAATGCTAGCTACTTCCGGCTCGCCATCGACAGAGCCTTCAAGCTCAAGGGCGCCGGTCAGATTGTTACCGGCACCGCAAGCGCGGGCAGCATCTCGCTAGACGACACAGTGATCCATCTGCCTTCTGGCACGGCGCTGCGGGTACGCGACCTGAGAGTGCATGACGAAAGCGCGCAAACCGCGCACGGCGGTTCTAGAGTGGCATTGAATTTGGCTGGCAAAATCGAGGCCTCTTTATTGTCTCGAGGAGACTGGTTAGTAGAGCCTCAGCTTGCGCACACCTCTTCCTGTGCAGGCGTTGAATTTACTCTGCTCGATAGCGCGCCTTTCTCTCTAAAGCATATGGCGCCAATCAAATTGCACATTGGTGCAAAACGCGTAGCCGGTCGGATTGCATTGATTGAACCCCGGAGTAACCGCCTGCAGGCCGGCGACCACGCGCTTGCCCAGCTTGTGCTCGATGGCCCTATCCATTGTGTATGGGGTGAACGTTTCCTGGTGCGCGATCACGCCGAAAACATCACGCTTGGCGGCGGCCGCATACTGGATCCGCAAAGCGCTCGCACTGGCAAATCCAAGGAGGAGCAAACAGCGCGATTGAATGCCTTGCAGGCAAATTCGATTGCTGAGGCCCTGCAACGGCTTCTAGACTCGGACAGCGTGATCGATCTGGACCGCTTTGGGGTGATGACCAATCTGCGGGCTGATGAACTACCCGCTTTGATCCCGGCTGATGCGCGCACATTTAGCGCTGACAAGAAGTTATGGTGCGTAAAACGCGCCCTTTGGGCGCAGGGCGCCGCATGGCTCACCACCTTCATTCAAAACTGGCACGAGCAGCACCCTGACAAGCCAGGCATTCGACTTACGGAGCTGAAAGCCGCTTTTGTTGAGCATTTTCAATCGGACCTCGCCATGGCCATTCTGGTCGCGCAAATTCAGGCAAAAGAGCTCAGGCTCAACGAGGGTATCGTTTCGCGCGCGGGCTTTGAGGCGAGAGTGCCATCAGTGCAGGAGG
Organism: Pseudomonadota bacterium; assembly: GCA_039025905.1. Classification (GTDB taxonomy): domain Bacteria; phylum Pseudomonadota; class Gammaproteobacteria; order Pseudomonadales; family Halieaceae; genus JARRPM01. Next base: position 10,289 of record JBCCNJ010000123.1, read on the forward strand.
CGAATCGTCGTAAGATCGAACAGTGTCTTGAGGCTGCAGGGCTGGCTATACCTCTGGTGTCGGAGATGCAAAATAAGACAGGGCTGTCCCCCGGCGAAATTGAATCTGCCGCGAGACCCGCAGTCAAAGCGGGTGACCTTTGTAAGCTCACAGCAAGTCGCTACGCCCTGACCGCCCAGATGCAGATATTTTCTGAGAAATTAGTACAGGCAAAAGAAGCAGATCAGCCTCTGACTGTCGCTGTCTTAAAAACACACTTTGGTGCAGGGCGGAAACTGACCATAGAGATACTCGAGTACTTTGATAGTATTCGCTACACCCGGCGCGTCGGCGATGAACGCGAGATAATCGACCCCGGGCTACCTGCGACAGGTTTTAAGCGCTAATCGACTATTCGGAAGAGCGACATCCCCGGTGGGGTGCCTGGTCTTCAAAACCAGTGAGGCGCCGATAAGGTGCCTGGTGGGTTCGACTCCTACCTCTTCCGCCATCGATTAGGCATCTCCAGAGCAAATCGCATCCATCATAAAGCGATGCCATCCTGTACGACATTCCATTACCGGCGTTTATGTTCTCAACGAGTGCGGTGCCTTAGAGGTGAAGGTTCGTTATCAGGCATGCAATGACCAGGAGTGTCTGCTACCCAAGACAGACACCTTTTCTCTTGATTTGCCTATCGATGTCATCGATGTGCCCAGACTCAGTTTTCATGAAGGCCACGGCCAACGGGAAGGGTCATATGACAGCCGCCCCGCGCTGCGACGTCTGATAAAACGCAAATTCAAGGAAAACCCGCTGGCCCTGCCAAAGTTCATCTGGAAAAGCATCAAGCTGGAGTGGGCGGCGAAGAAGCGCCGCCAATAACGGGCTAACCCGACCGTTAGGGCGTGTCGAAGTGCTCGCGCATCGCCTCGAGGATCACGGAAGGATCTGAGCGGCGCTGATAATCCTCTGAGATGTCCATCCACAGCACCGTACCCTCGCTATCAACCAACAATGTAGCGGGCACGGGTAGCGCTTCGTCACTGGGCGGACCCGAGTGGATAGCGGTGTTGCGCAATCCAAAGGCGTCGGTCACAACCAGCTGCTTGTCTGACAGCATGGTTGCTTGCAGACCATGGCGATGGCGCTCTGCAGCAATCTCTTCGGGGAGGTCGGTACTCACGGTCACGACCTTGACCCCGCGTTGATCAAACTCAGGCCTCAGCTCTTCCATTCGACGTAACTCGCCGACACAGTAGGGTCACCAGTGCGCGCGGAAGAACTTGATTAGAACGAGATGATCATCCAGCGTGCGGGAATCAAAAATAACGCCATTTTCATCCGACGCCGTGAACTGTGGGATGGTGTCGCCCACTTGAATCACGCCCTCGGCAGCCAGCTCCTGAGGGCTGATGTAAATGGTAAAGGTGAAGAACAGGCCCATCACGATGGCGATGGCAGGCGGTATACCGCCGGGGATGCTGGTGCCTTTCACAAACGCGGCGATGCCAAGAGCGACAGCAGCGAGAAATACGACTACAAACACGGTGCGATCATCGGGCAGATTGACCTGCCGAACCAGGTAGAACCAATAGACCGTCGTTGCTGCGATAACAAGCAGTGCTAAGAGGCCTAGTTTTGTTCCTGTTTTCATCTAGCGTTCGTCAGCTCGCTACAGTCTCTGGTTCGTTGTCACGCTGTGTTTGGTCGACGCCACAACACTTTACCATCAATAGCACTTATGACAATAGTTGTGTCAGATTAGTCTCACAGGGCACTTCTGTTAACTGGGATAGCTCATAACGCACTGGCCCCAGAAGACAGCCCCATTTCTCGAGTACTTGTCCGATTCCAATCAAACACATTGAGCTCAATGAAGATAAAGGCGAATAACCACAGGCACGCATCCCAAAAATCGAGAAAATCGCCTTTGAAACCCCAGTAGATCGCGCAGGCGAACAAGGTGCCATAGAGCACATACTTGATATAGCGTAGCCCGCCCAGCAGTGCCTGAGATAATTTGCCCAGTAGCTGCAATCTAACCTCTACCTCTAACATCAAGACCACGAGAATCCAGGTGCCAGAATTAATTACATCGACCCAGGCAAGGTAACGCACATCAGTCAGAACCTGTTGCGATGCCACAATATCGAAACCGTTCAAACGCCAGGCATCGCTACCTACGCTCGCACAGTTAGCGGCATCTAAAGGTGCGTATTCATCCAAATCAAGAATCAAAGACCAGTTCTGACTCAACTGCGAGCACGCGTCGAATTGCGCTAGCGGCGACGCCTGGTAGAGCATCACGAGCTCGGCGTAATAACCGGTAAAGGCATAGACAATGGCCGCCATACACAGGATGCGCAGACCGTGCAGTGCCCACTTTACCCCGCCGCGAATGCGGCTATCGTCGAGCACTGAGGTTTCGAGCTCAAACAGCAGCAGTAATATCACCCAGGCACCGGTATCGATGGTGGCTGAGAACACCTGAATAATTTGTCCGGCTTCAATACCGTCTACGAAAGTGTGCTCAAGCGCTCCAAGCTCTTCGGCTAGAAACAGATAAACATTGATGCTGAGCAGCGCGAACGTCAGGTATTTAACCCAGGTGAAAATACGGTAGCCTCTACCGCTGCCCAACAGCGTATGCTGAGGTTCGGACATTTACTGAGCTCCTAACAAATCAGACAAAGTGCTTTCTTTCGCGCGTGCGCTCATCAATTCGCCCGCGCAGCTGCGCATGCGGTCAATCATGCCAATTCGGCGTTTGCGTTAGCACTGCACATAATTTCATGTCCCTGTATTATGCGCGCATAGCGGTGCTGTTGTCAGTACATCGGGGTCCTGAGCAAACCACCTGGTATTTGATGCTGTCAGACGCA
>JBCCNJ010000124.1:0-13092 GCA_039025905.1 Pseudomonadota bacterium
GAAGCCTCGGAGCAACTTACGAGCTTAATCAAAGATTTGGAATCTGACTCTGAATACGACTATGGCGAGTTAGTCATAGATATGTCTCATCTATACCATCACATAAATACAGCCTGGAATGCGCGTGATGAGTCAGACCTCGCTGTTGCAGAGTGCAGTGAAAGCGACTTCAATCGGTGGCGCCAAATGCCGCCGTCTGACGAGTTGCTCCTTGAGTCATGAGGGATCATATAATAAGTAAGGGTTTGGGACGCGCTACCGCGCGCCCCAGTCTTGGGCGTTATAACTCCAGCTAGCTAAGTGAAATCGATATGATCCGGGTTCTCGGCGTGATGGTGGGAGTTTTTCTTTTAATGATGGCACTATCACCGTCCAGTGAACCTCCTGAGCTACACGAGAGGATTTTTAAGGCTGCTACGATGTTAGTCGGCGTGCTGTTAGTCTTTCCGGAAAAATGTTTGATGCTGTCATCTTTTAAAAGTCATGTGCATATCCTGCTCGCAGTTAGTACGGTTATCCTGATAGCCTTACACGCATATGTTTTGTTCGCTCAGGGTGTCATCACTATTGATTCTTGGTTTGTAGGAGTAAATTCCACAATTTATTTGGTAGCCGCGCTAAATGTCTATCACTATTGGCGTGTGTCGAAGTTATAACCAGCACCGGCAGTGCGGCCCTTCGGGCCCTGACGTCAAAACCGTTGCATGGTTTTGTCACCGCTGCGGTGGGCGTTATGTGGCTGGACGATCGTGACTGACGAATTAAACGACGAAGACTTGCATCAGGAAGCTAAAGGCATCCGTGACGAGATGCTGCTGGATACTGCCCTCAAAGCGCTTCTGTATGGAGCAGCTGCTTACGCGTACTCCCATTTCTTCCCGGCGCAAGTTTGGCAGTGGTATGTGTTTGGGGCGTATATTTTGTTCAATATCGTGCTTGTGCTATACGGGTACTACGTGTCTGCGAAGTTGCGTCGTAATAGACATGGGTAAGCCAAATAACAAGTTGCGGCTAGCGCTCCTTGGGGGCTGGGACGTCCAACCTTGCGCAGCGCTCGAGGTCGGCCGCCCCAGCGCAAGACGTTATATGGCACGGGAGCGTGCATGAAGAGACAAGTTCAGATTGCTTGCTATTTGATATCAGGGCTTCTTTTGTTTGGTGGCATTGCGGACTTAGTCCTTCAATATCAAACAGGCCAAGAGCTGCAGTGGAGAGTTCCTCTTATTTTGTTCGGCACAGGATTAGGCCTTCCTCTAGTTATCTTTCCTTTATTTGGGCCGCTGGAGAAGCCCGAGCCTGATGACTATGATGAAGAAAATGTCGCAGGAATCTATCAGAGTGGGCAAGGTAACCTTATGGGTTCTAAGAACTACGCAGAGGAATCCAGCCTAGGCTCCAACGATTCTGACTACGGTGGCGGATCAGGCGACGGTGGAGGAGATGGCGGTGGTGATTAGAAGCCATATAACAAGCACAGGCTATCGAGACACCAAAACCATTGCGCGGTTTTGTCGCCCAAGCTGTGAGCGTTATATGGCTAAGCGAGTACCTACTGATGCTTAGATGGGTTCGGCACAAACTGTCCGGCGGTCCGCTGTATGTGCGAATTACCAGAACGAGATTGCGTGTAGTAGACGTTACTTCTGGGGGTTCATATGACGATGAGCCTTTAATGGCGATTAGCTCAGGAAAAAAGAAAAAAATCCTAGCAATCGGCTCTTCAGCGAGAGTTGCGGCAGGTACGAGAATCAATCCCTTTGATCATCCGCGAGTACTGGTCCATGACTTTCAGGTTTTAGAGAAGATATTTCAGCATGCCTTTTCCAAGTCGCTGGGCGCGAGGTTGAAACTCACACCCCTTGTCGTGCTGAAAGTAGATGAAGAGCTTGAAGGAGGTCTAACTTCCATTGAGTGTAGAGCGCTGAGAGAGGCAGCGGTGTGTGCAGGGGCTTACGACGTATTCATACACGATGGTGATTCGCTAACTAATCAGCAGGTGAAAGATGGGGTCTATAAGCAACACGTCATATAACAAGCGCGGGTTGGTTGGGACGTCAAACCGTTTCTCGGTTTGCCGCCCCAACTTGTGGCGTTATGTTTCAGTTTAAAGAGAGCATTAGGTTAACTTTTTAAAATGGAAAAGATTGAGGACTTGAACGAAAACGAGGTTCGCATTGTCCTTCCTGAGGAGACTTATGTACTCATCAAATTCGAGGAAGATGAGTTACCTTGTATCGCGATGATTAATTCAGGTTTAGTTGGCTTTGACCACAAGGAAATATTCTGCTGGCACCTATCTGTAATAGTTGACTTCGAAGATGTCCTGGACCAGGGGATGCCATCTGATGAAGAAAGTGCAATTGTCGATCCTTTCTGCCGACAACTTGATGAAGAGATCAAGGCGGGGGGCAATGCGTTGTTCCTCGCGAGAGAAACTTGGAACCGAACGCGCCGCATGGTTTGGATGGTTTATGACCCCGAAATTGCTCACCAGCACCTTCAGTACATTATTGAGCATCACCGCTACCCTAGGCCATTTGACTATCATATGAAGGAGGATCGCGAATGGAAGCAAGCGGAGTGGTACCTTCGAGCTTGTGAAACATAACAAGCTCAGGTTGTTTGGGACGCCAAACTGCTACGCGGCTTGCCGCCCCAACTGCGAGCGTTAGATGTTCAAAGAACTCCGCGAGCTTCTAGAGAAACGGTCACTGAACAGGTATATGGATCGGCTAGTGCCTGCAATGTATGAGCGTTACCGTAGTTATGCGCCTTATACGGAAGCACAAGTGCATGCTGCAATCGACGAACTCAGGTTAGGTGATCGATATGTAGAATTTGCGATAGCAGTGCTTTGTAAGACCAAGGAAGAGAACCCCTTCCAGACCAAGGAGTTAGTCAAACTTCGTGGATATCGTAATCTGGGCTCGGGTGGCGGTGCGTGTGGTGCTTGTGGCAGTGGTGGGAGCTCTGCTGAAGGAGGTTGTGGTGGCGGGGGAGAGTGAACATTACGCAAGCAAGGGTTTGGGGCGAGCTACTGCGCGCCCCCACCTTGGGCGTTCGCTGATCGAGTAATTACCTCGACAGGAGGAGCATTTTGAAAACAAAACAGTTGTTGATAGTGATTGGCTTGGCTGTATTGCTTGTAACAAATCTGGTTTGGGCGCAAGAACCGCCAAAGATGCAAATGACCACCGAGGTCCCGGAAGGGATCGCCACCCCGGACAAAGTGAGCACTCGCGTTGGAGACTTATTCCTGCGGGATGGCATCCCTAGCCAGGAATCCATCGAGGACGTCTATGACTACCTTGACTTCCACAACGGCGTCCAGGCGTATCTAAACGGTATTCAGATCGCGTCGATGAGCGCCATTCGCAGGGGAATTCTCCAGTTCGGGCCAGCGAACTACACCGCATTGATCTTTGAAGACCTCATGGACTCAAAATCGTTGTTCCTGACAGCCAACACCACCAGCGTGTACATGATGCTGTGGCTTGAAACGAAGGACGGCGAACCGATGGTCATCGAGACCCCACCGGACGTGTTGGGTATTATTGACGATCACTGGTTCAAGTATGTCTCTGACTTCGGGCGCCTGGGCCCCGACAAGAACAAAGGTGGAAAATTTCTCATCCTGCCCCCGGGGTATGATGGGCCCGTTCCGGAAGGCTACCATGTGGCCGAAAGTAATACTTACGGACACTGGGTGATCTGGCGGGGATTTCAGGTGGAAGGTTCGACAGGGCCGGCTGTGGAAACAACAAAGCAGCTAGTGCAGGTCTACCCGCTGTCCCAAAAGGACAACCCGCCGAAAATGAAATTCGTTGATGTGTCGGGCAAGTCCTTTAACACGATTCATCGCATGGACTTCGAGATCTTCAATGAGATTAATGAGGTCGTTCAGCTTGAGCCTAGCATCGGGGAGAGTCCGGAGATTCTGGGCACGCTCGCGGCCATCGGTATCAAGAAGGGTCAGACGTTTGCGCCAAATGAGCGCATGAAGGCAATCCTATCGGAAGCCGCCGACTTCGGTGCCGCCGCGGTTCGCACGATCATCGCGAAGCCCCGCAACCAGGGGTTCTATATCTATGCTGGCGACAGCACCGTGTGGACGAACCCCTTCGAAGCGTCAGGCGGAAGCCACGAGTTTCTTGCCGATGGTGCGCTCCAGCAGGATGCACGTGCCGGATTCCATTTCTATGCGACTGGTATAACACCTGCAATGACCTTAAAGATCATTGGCAAGGGTTCGAAGTATGCCGTCGCTTATACGGACGCCAATGGGGATTTCCTTGATGGTGGCAAGACATACAAGGTGCACGTGCCGCCGAACCCGCCGGCCAAGGACTTCTGGTCGTTCACGCTCTATGACAATCAGACACGGTCTATGCTGCAGACCGACGAACGGTTTCCGGGCATCGACAACAACAAGCCCGGTATGGTCAAGAACGCTGATGGCTCCTGGGATATTTACTTTGGCCCCAAGGCGCCTGAAGGCATGGAGAACAACTGGGTTCAAACCGTCCCGAACAAGGGCTGGAACATGCTCTGGCGGGTTTACGGACCTCTCGAACCCTGGTTCGATAAGACCTGGCGGCCGGGCGACCCTGAGTTAGTCAATTAGGTGCGATACGAACCAGCGAACAAATCGTTCAGGCCACAGACTGCGCCTGCTCGGACCGCGCTGCGCGCGGCCGCTTACCTCAACCGTTATGTGAATAGGCGCTCATCGTGCTAGAACAAATAAAAAATGGATTCTATACAGGTGTTGGATTCAGTATTGCTCTCGTTATCTCGATACTTTTTTTGCGCGCTTGGCTGATTTCAACAGATTGGGAAGAGGCAGAGATAGTTTTAGACCCGAATGATGTGACTATCACAGGGCATCGAGAAGTACTTTTAGCAGACAACTATACAGTTTCGGGTGATTTAGAATTTGATGACCGATCCAGATATGACGATATCACGGTTCTGATATACGTGTACCAGGATGGAGACTTCATTATGGAGTGCTCGGACTATATCTTTACTGAAGAGAATTCCGATCACTTCAGCATCGAGTGTGATCTTGAGGTTCAGAATGTGCCTCCAGGGGTCACTTACGATGTAAGAGTCGCTCAAGCAACGCTAGCTGATGAGTAATTCACATATCACTCGGTTTTGTCGCCTTCGGCTGGGACGGCCCACTTTGTGGTCCGCCCCAACCCGAGGCGCTATAGCTAAAAGGTGTCATGACTGAACTGTCGGTGTTTGTGTAATGGCTTTTTATGTGCCAAAAATCGAGAGCAGCTTCAATCATGAGTAAGGTTGTAGGCGTGTGTAGCTATAACAAGGCAAAGTTGTCGCTGCGCTGGGACCTCCAACCTTGCGCTGCGCTCCAAGTCGGCCGCCCCAGCGTAAGGCGTTAAGAAGCCCTTATGCCGAGCGCTGAATCGACGACGACGCTGTTTAGACCTACAGGCCCTGAAGAGCTGAAGCTTGTGGAGGAGTCAGGCTTCCTTCGGTGGCCTCGCAGATTGCCCGGCCAGCCCATATTCTATCCAGTCACTAACGAACGCTACGCAATCGAAATTGCTTCTGCGTGGAACGTCAAGGATAGTGGGGTTGGTTACGTCACAAAGTTCAAGGTTAAGCGTGCCTTCATGGATCGCTATGAAATACAGACGGTAGGTGCGTCACACCATACAGAGTGGTGGGTACCCGACGCCGAGCTAGAGGAGCTCAATGACAATATCGTCGGTAAAATCGAGGTAGTTGGTGAGTATCGGGCTTCTTAACATGGGGAGGCATTGCGCTCCCTACGGTCGCCGGACATGCATACCGCACGCTGCTGTCAGCGTTAACTGAGCGAGGCTAGTTCTCATGTCATGGTTTTGGAATTACTTTCAGCAACGGCAGATCAGGGACGGGCAGGTTCGAGCAGACTATGCCAGCATCGATGCGAAAAAGGCGAATAGTTCGATAGCCGAGCTCGAAGAAAAGGTAGATCGCTTGTCACTATTATGTCATGCGCTATTCGAGGAACTGCAACAGGCGACAGGACTCACGGAGGAACAGCTCAGAGAGAGAATTACCCAGATAGATCTCCGAGATGGCAAGCTCGATGGTAAATTCAAGCCAGAAACAGGCAATGTCTGCCCCGAGTGTGGCCACAAGAATAAATCTAGCCGTTCAAACTGTTACTGGTGTGGCGCAAAATTAAATGGTGTGCTTGATTCGCTCGGTTAACGAGGCGAGGTTGCGCCTTCGCTGGAAGGCCCAACCTTGCGCTCCGCTTCGGGCTGGCCGCCCCAGCGCAAGGCGTTACATGCCTACATCGAGCACTAGTCCAACTTACATTCAAAGGTGCTTGCGGGTATTCGAAAACTAGTTAAGGGCGTATTGAGCGATATTACTCAATCAGGAGAGAGTGTCCCAGAACCGATTTTACTCAAAAACTATAGTGGAAAATTTATGGTTCGCGTGCCGCCTGAAACGCGCCGAATGCTGGCAGTTCAGGCTGCAGAATCAGGGGTGAGTTTGAATCGACTAGCATCAAGCAAGCTGAACTAATGCCCGCATGTAACAAGTCAGGGTTGGGGACGGCGTCCCGCCGCCGCAACCAGAAGAGTTAACTGAATGTGAGCATGTCGACCCCGATAGACCTCTGGAAAATGATCAAGCCCGTATGGCGGGTATGGGTTCCGATTGCAGCCTGTCAAATCTTGGGTGCGATCATAGATATGTACTATGACTTGCAGCCTGATGCCTTTTTCAGTTTCTACCTAGGGGGAGTCTATGCAGGTCCAGTTGGTCTACCCATTGGTTTGTTGTGGCACTATTTGGCTACACACGATATGCGAAGCCATGCAAAAGTACTCGGGTTTATAGTGATTTTATCGATTGCAATGCCCTTGGTGGTTTTTCTAGATTATGGTGGCATAAGTTAATAAGGCCAGGCAGTTCGCTCCCTTCGGTCGCCGGACGCGCTTCAATTTCACCTCAGCTGTGGGCGTTAAAGCGCCTTGACACACTGCTTTGCGTACATACCCTGTATGTATGATTAGCTTCAGCTGGGATCCAGCCAAAGCACAGTCTAGTCTCAAAAAACACGGAGTCTCTTTTGAAGAGGCCCGATCTGCGTTCTACGATGAGTTCGCGCTGTAATTTTATGATGACAAAATCACAAAGGAAGATCGCTGCCTACTCTTAGGCTTGAGCAACCAGTCTCGCATTCTAGTTGTAGTACATGGCGAGAGGGGTGAGCAAAAAGAAGAACTTTGCATCATATCCGCGCGCAAAGCGACCAAATCTGAGCGTGAGTACTAGCAAGGTAAGCTACCATGAAGAAGGAAGATGACTTTTCAAAGATGAGATCGCGTAAGAATCCCTATGCCTCGAAACACAAGAAATCCGTAACGATTCGGCTTAGTGAAGACGTGATTGCGTATTTCAAAGATATGGCGAAGGAGTCTGGAGTTTCCTATCAGAGTCTTATCAACTTGTATCTTCGAGACTACGCGAATCAAAATCGAAAAGTAGATATCCAGTGGCAGCCTTAACAAGCACAGGCTTTGGAGACGTTAAAACCGCTGCGCGGTTCCGCCGCCGCTGTGAGCGGCGTTAAATGGCCAACTAGCGTGATCCTTCCCTCTGCGTACATCACGTCTACAGCGGCAGCAATCCTGTTCACTTCCTACATTCTCGGTTACTTTATTGCCATTGCATCGCGGTTTTTTAGCGCTTTAGGAATCCTGCTTTATGCAATCGGTATGGTGGGTTTGTTGATATGCATTGTTTTTTTGGTAATCCATGTTGTTTTACTGATCTACCACCTGTGCAAAAGGTCTCGAGATTCCAAGCAGCACTTCATTGCCATCCTTGTGTTGGCGTTGGTACTTGGTGCTTACTTTGGCTTGTTTTCTCAGGGCTACTATCTGACCGCATAGGCTGTTTGACAAGTGCGGTTTTTCGGGATGCCAAACCCGCTGCGCGGCTTCGTCATTCGAGCTGTAAGCGTTATATGAGAGTCCGCAAATGAAAAAAGCAATGGCCTTTGTGCTGGGACTGTTTGCGTCCACTGGCGTGGATTCATCTGATCTCCAGTATGAAGCATCAATGAATTTTGATTTAGAGAGCGTCGAGCCGTTTCTTTATGATTTGAGCAACAGATTTGGCCTAGACCTTGATGTAGAAAAGCTCTACGAGTTCGCTGCTGCGGTACCGGTAGAGGATGAAAGAGCGATCACTGTAAATATATCAGGCTCCGGTCGCGAATCGGTGATGGGGTTCCGTGTATTTATGGACGATACCGACGCTCCAGATCTATATCTTTTCTTCGAATCACAGGAATTGGCTGATGCGGTTGGAGATTTTATGCTCGAATGGGCAGAAGCGAGGGGCATGTAGCGTTGTCGGGTAACAAGCGCAGCTTGTTTAGGCGATCAGACCGCTGTGCGCTTTGATGCTGCAGCTTGAAGCGCTAGGCCAGAAATCTTGCAGGATCAGTCGTTGAAGTTTCCATCGATCCAGAGCGGACGTAATACTATGAACTGCCCATCTGAACCAGTTCAGCGAACGACAAAACGCCCTAGCACAAACTTTCCATGTGATTGAATCCCTGCTTCACCAATCGGCCGCCCCATGGCCAATGGTACGTTTCCAACATAGAGTTGGTAAGAGCCGGGTTTGATAGGTACAAGACTGACGTGGGCCGAGCCGGACTCATCACACTCGATAGCGTTGAAACTCAAACCTTGGAGATGAACCTCGATATCCCCAACGGAGACAAGACGAAGATGGGAGTTACGCAATAAGCCGGGCATCTCAATGCGCCAGCCACTGAAATCATCCCGCACGTCGGGGCAGTGAATGTTGAGTCGATAGTACTGTCCTGTCAGCAACGGAATTTCCATAGGCTCAAGATTCGGCATTCCGTTCTCACTAGTCGTGATTGTCACGTCTATTCCAAGCGGAGGGTACTGAGCGAGATTTCCGGCTGATTCGGCGTACGCTACGTGGTGAAGCACCACATACATAAATAAAATAGTGAAGCGACACGATATCTTCACGTGAGTCTCTTTCTTTTCATTTGTTCCCGACTCTAGTTCAACTCGTTGAGCGTAGGCAATATAACCTCAAAATAGCGAAACCTGTAGCGTCATGGCAAGAATTCGCGGCTAACTTGAACGTGTCGCGTTTTGGCCGAAAGCCGCCCTTTCCATCTTCCTAATCGTTCGGCTATTCTGATCTGCATAGAGCATTTTGCGCGCATACTCAATACCCGCCTAACATGGAGTGGGACCCCGGCGAACCGAACTGCCTAGTGTTGTTACCGTGCCAGCGCTTGCGGTAAACCGTTTTGGTCCTACCAAGGCCGAGTGTTTCGCAATGGATAGGTAGATGATTTAGGTACTCAATACTTGTGAGCATATATACCGCGAAGTGCGTGAAGGGATTCTAGAAGACTACGATTTCACTAAAAGAGGATTACTGATATGAGCGATTTAGCGCAACTTACAGAATTTCTTGGTTGGACTCTCGTGGTGAATTCGGTGGTACTGCTATTTGCTACTTTGGCTTTAGCTGCCGGACGGTCATTTATCGTACCAATACACTCCAAGCTACTGGCTCTTGATGAAACGCAGCTTAATCAGTTATATGCGTCCTACCTCTCAATCTTTAAAGTTGCCGTTCTGGTTCTTAGTCTCTCGCCATACATTGCTCTTAAGATTATGGGCTTCTGAGAGTGGTGCCGTATAACAGGGCCATGCTAAACGCTTCGCTGGATATGAAAGCTGCGATTGGCCGACTGTGCTGGTGGCGTTAAGGCTCGTTCTGAGTGTGAGGGTATGTTTGACATTAGAAGTATGACATCAAGCGATATAGCTGATGCCTTTTCGATTCGCATCTCGACTATCGAGAATGCGCTCACGCTCACAGAGCTAGAAGAGGATTATGAACTCACGCCAGAGTCATTGGCTGAGGCTATGGAGGGCTCCGTGCGAGGTTGGGTGGGAGAAGTTGACAGCAAGGTCGTGGGTTTCGCCATGGGCGATAACGTCACTGGCGAACTGACTGTCATCGCAGTTCGGCCTGAATTCGAGGGAATGGGTATAGGGACTGCGCTTTTAGGCAAGGTCGAAAATTGGCTTTTCACTGAAGGTCATCGCGAACTTTGGCTTCTCACCACCCCTGATCCCGATTTAAGAGCGTATCAGCTATATACCGCAAATGGCTGGATCGCCACCGGCGAAATAATCGAGGACGACGAGAAATTTGTCCTGCGACGGTAAAGTGACTTATAGCAAGCGGGGCGGTTCAGTATGTCGAAGCATTACGAACGCTTGCCGCCGCCCCAGTACGTTTGGATATCTTCTTGCGACTCAATCTGAGGATATATGTGAAGCTCTCATTATTCGGTGAAGCCAAGTCTGAGCAAGTTATCGATCTTTTTCGAAGTGTATTTACCGCATCAGAGGGTGAAGCAGAAGGTCAGGTAATCGCTGATTTTGTATCAAACTTAATTACGACAACCGAGTCGCAAGACTTAATTGGGTGCGTTGCTGAAGCAAATGAAGTTGTTGGAAGCATATTTTTCAGTCGCCTCATTGTATCTGATAGGCAATCTGCGTTTATTTTGTCGCCAGTTGCTATCTCAACGGCCGTTCAAGGTAGAGGTTTTGGGCAAGAGCTGATCAATTTCGGCCTTGATCATCTGCGGTCAATCAACACCGCCTTGGTTTTTACGTATGGAGACCCGTCCTTTTATTCCAAAGTTGGCTTCGAGCACATCAGTGAAGCGGTTGTGAAAGCGCCTTACCCACTTAGCCAGCCAGAGGGGTGGCTTGTGCAGTCGCTGGACGGCAATAAAATTGTAGCTATACAGGGACATACTCAATGTGTTGCAGCACTACAGGACCCAAGTCTATGGTAAGCGAAGCACAAAACAAGACGGTCGAAAATAGTGGTTTTTTTGTCTTGGGCTCGCGAAACACTGCCCGCCTTTTGAGTCGAAATTACGGACCCGGAGTGAACGTATCGTGATCGATTTTGACTCGAATGGTGTTTTCCGATTTGTAGGCAAGTTTGTGAAAGAGTTTCTCTGGGACCTTATCTTCATAAGAGTGTGTTACGTCGTCGGGTGGATTGTACTGAGGATACTGTCGTTGGGTCGTAGTCCGGGTGATTCTCTTCGGGAGGGGTTGAGCGATGGCGGCCGTGAGGATAACTGGGTGTCAATTTTTGGTGTGATCTTTTTGATCGGTATCTACATGAAGTTTTTCTTTCTTCGTTCGTGATGTGGCCTAGACCGATATCGGGCCGTGATCTCGTCGCAGACATCAAGAGGGCTCATAGCGCTCTCGCTATTGTTGCCCTTAATGGGTTTGGACTGAGCGTTCGGTCAAGAATCCGTATCAAATTCAATTAGCGACTCGGCCGCTGTGTCATTATGAAAGTCTTGAATTTTGATTCGGCACCACTAATCAGGGAGCTCAGGCAATAGAGTGAATCTAGAACGATTTGTCATCTTCTTGGCGGCTTTTTTCTTTCTGCTGTATGGGCTTGCGTTTGCCCTCTTGCCGTCAGGTATGGCGATGATCGTGACGGGCTCGGGGCCAGAAGGCGTGTCTGCCTTGATAGATTTTCGGGCAACCTATGGAGGTTTGAATATAGCGGTTGGCTTGGTGCTTTTTTATCTTTTTACCATCAAGCAGCTGCGAGCTTGCCTAGTAGTGATTATTGTCGTTCTTTTAAGCATGGCTGTTACGCGAACAATCGGTCTCTTACTGGACGGTTCGGGCAATCTATTTATGTATCTGTTTTTGGTGTTGGAGATAGTTGGCGCTGCTCTTGCTGCTATCGCAATGAGGGGGCAAGCCCATACCATCGAATAAGCTTCGATTGCTCCATATCGTAGTGGGCGTCTTATCGTTTTAGTAACGGAGGTTTGAGATCACTATGGATTTTGCGGAACTGAAGATACGGCTGCTGGCTTTGAGCACCTCATCGATGTGTGATGCAGATAAAAATCTCCGCGTTTTGGATCCTGCGATTCGACCGCTGAAAGAGGGGTTTAAGTTTGTCGGTGTCGCCAGAACTGTCAGCTGCCATGAAGATTTTCTGACGGTTATTCGAGCCCTCGCAGATGCTCAACCCGACGATGTGCTAGTCATAGATTCCCAGCAGAGCCGACGAGCGCTGGCGGGGGAGCTGTTCGCCACTGAAGCGGCCAGAAAAGGACTAGCGGCCATTGTGGTAGATGGTGCCTACAGAGATCTTTCCGCGGTAAAAGCCATGAACTTCCCTGTGTATGCCAGAAACGTCAACCCCATGTCAGGCACGATTGAAAACGTATTTGAGACGCAAACGACGGTCTCCTGTGGCGGTGTGAGTATCTCTCCTGGCGATATTCTGTTCGGCGACGATGATGGTATTCTGGTGGCGTCGACAGAGGAGCTCGCCAAGCTTCTGCCCGCGGCCGAAGCGATCGAAGCTACTGAAGCAAGGGTGTTAGAAAAACTCAAGCAGAGCGAGAGTCTCATTGATTTGCTGAACTTTGAAGACCACTGGAGTGCGATCGCCCAGGGTAAGAGCAGCAAACTGACGTTCGATATTTGAAGTTGGCAGTTCTTGTTCACACGGTGGTTACTTGCGCTCTAGGATGCTCACTCTTCTTGGTTCGAGCTGTAGTTTCTAATCTTTGTTCTATAAAGTCTCTTGGGATTGGTGACTCCTGCGCGAAGACCATTGAACATTTAGCATATGGATGTGATGTCAGGTGGTGACACCTCGTTTCACGTTTTGCTGCTAAGCATACTAGGTAAGCAACGAATATTAGCGTCAGTACAGAGCGCTATAAAGCCGGAATTTATGTCGACCCACAAACTTCATTTTATCGGCGCTTTCACGAAATGGTGAAGCGCAGCATAAGTCCAGCCAAGGTGCTCGCGGGGGCAATACTGTTTCCATGGGAGGCGCGGGCCCGGCTCTCCAAAGCGATCTTTGTCCCTGTTTTGATCGGATCGGCAGTACCCCTAGTCAGTACCTTTGCACCCGGTGGTTTCGTGGCGCTATTGCTTATACTCGTTTCCTTCGCTGTATACATCCAAA
>JBCCNJ010000125.1:0-13053 GCA_039025905.1 Pseudomonadota bacterium
AGTGCTAAAGCGTGATCCCTATGACCAGCTCGCGCTGGCCTATCTGGGAACGGCCTGGCGATTGCAGGATGACCCGCGTGAAGCCTGGCTGATGGACTTTGACCAGATGGTTAGGCCGGTGGCGGTAGACGCGCCGCCTGAATTCAGCAGCCGCGACCAGTTTTTCCAGGAATTAAAAATATGTCTTGAAGAACTGCACCGCAGCAAGGCCCATCCATTGGAGCAAACGCTGCGCAACGGCACGCAAACCAATGGTTATCTCTTTCGATTAAAGCATCCCCTTTTACGTTCACTGGAACAGCAAATTCGTCTGGCAGTGAGTTCTGCCCTGGCAGACTTTCCTGTCGACCCGGAGCACCCTTTCTGGGGCCGGCGCAGTGTCAGCCCACGGGGTGACGGCATGTCTTTTTCTGGTGCCTGGTCGGTGCGCCTGCACAGCGAGGGCTTCCACGCGAATCATATTCATCCGGAGGGCTGGATCAGCTCTGCACTTTATATTGCGCTGCCCGATGAAATGGAGCGCTCTGGGGAACATGCTGGCAGCATCCAGTTCGGTGTGCCGCTGGATATCGCCTTGCCTCCCAAAAGGATTATTCGACCAAGCGTTGGGACGCTGGTTCTATTTCCATCTTACATGTGGCACGGTACGGTACCGTTCACCGACCCGCAGCCGCGAATAACGGTGGCATTCGATTTGGTACCCGAACAGTGAAAAGCAAGTCAATGAAGGTGTTGTCAATGGAGTGTCAGTGGTGACCGCTACCTTGCAGGAACAGCTAAATAGGGGCGCAAAGCTCCTGCAGACGGGGCAGGTGGAAGAGGCCCTGGAGCTTGCGCGAGAGTTATTGTCGCAATACCAGGGCCACCAGGCAGTGCATCTGTTTGCCGCTGATGCGTCCAGTCTAAACGGCTACCACAAGGCCGCCATTGAATGTCTGGATGTGATACCTAATGGACAGCGGCACCCCGCCGTGTTGGTACGCAAGGCGGAGCTTCTTTTCAGCACCGGTCAGCGCAGAGCCGCCCTGGAGACGGCTAGAGCAGCTGCCGAGATCGTAGGGTCCGATGAGTCTCAGCTGCGTTCGGTGGCGCGCCTGTATACGGATTGTCAGGATTTAGAGGGTGCGAGAGCACTCCTGCTGCAGGCACAGGAGAGGCTGCCGGACAGCCCACAGATACTCTATGACCTGGCCCTATCCGAATTCCACTTGAATCTGCCAGAAGAGGCAGAGCGACATATTGATTTGCTGCTTCAGACAGTTCCAGCTCACGCGGGCGCGCTACATTTACGCTCCGCCGTGCGTACCCAAAGCGCCGAGCGCAATCATATCGATGACCTGCAGGAGCGGCTGCGAGCATCGTCCCAGCCTGGCAACCTGGTGGCAGCGGCGAATTTCGCTCTGGCAAAAGAGTACGAGGACCTGGCAAGGTATGAAGAGTCGTTTACTGCCCTGGAAAAAGGCACTAGCGCCTACCGTCAAATGCTATCCTACGATGGCAAGACCGAGTTAGCGTCCCATGCGGGTATACGCAAGCAGTTCACGCCACAGGCGTATGAATCGCTGAGCGCTGGCTTTGAAGATAAGAGCCCCGTCTTCGTTATCGGCATGCCGCGCACCGGCACCACCCTGGTGGAGCGTATGCTCAGCAGTCACAGTCAGGTGATGTCGCTGGGAGAGTTCACCGATTTTCCCAGGCTATTGACTGAGATGATAAGGGCTAAGGCAGCAGAGTTGGGGAGTGTGCCTTCAGGTCAGGATTTGACCCTGAGTCTGGATTTTGATCAGCTAGGCGAGCGCTACGTAGCATCTGCGCGGCAGATTGCGGGAGACAGCCCTCGATTCGTAGATAAGCTGCCCTACAATTTTCTCTACTGTGGTTACATCGCAGCATCACTTCCGAACGCGAAACTGATACATCTCACGCGAGACCCGCTTGATACCTGCTACGCTGTCTATAAAACGCTTTTTTTCAGAGCCTATTCCTACTCCTACCGGCTAGATGAGCTGGCCGACTATTACATTAGCTACCGAAAACATATGCAGCACTGGCATGAAGTATTGCCGGGTCGAATCATCGATGTGAACTACGAACAACTGGTGCAAGCCCCTGAGGAACAAGCCAGACGAATAGTCAGTTGCTGCGACCTACCCTGGGAAGACGCTGTTCTCGATTTTCATGCACAGGAGAGTCCTGCCATGACGGCGAGTGCCATGCAGGTCAGGAACCCGGTCAACACGCAATCGATTGGCGCCTGGCGTCGTGCAGGCGGCAGCTTTAATCGTTTGCGGGAGCGATTACAGGAAGCGGGCTTGGTGAGCTAATCGCGTTAGCCAGAGTTGCGTAGCCACTGTTGGTGCTCCTGCAGCAAGGCAGATATGAGCTCTCGCTCGGCGGCAGATAACAGCGGGTTCCAGATATCAAATATCAAAATCACGCGGGTTTCGTCTGCGTCGTTCCATGCCTCGTGCTCTATCGTATCATCAAAAACCCAGGCTTCTCCCATGCGCCAGTGTCGCAGGTCATTGCCAACGCGAAAACCAGCCTTCCCTGGTAATACCAGCGGTAAGTGCACCAGCAGGCGCGAGTTGGTAGAACCGGTGTGGGGCGGAATACGGGTGTGAGGTGCAAGCGCAGAGAACACGGCGGTTGGTGCAAAGCCGGGCTGGTCCGCCATAGGCATCTCGGCCAGCACCTCGCTGGTACGGGGACATCTGGCCATGGGTTCTTGCTGCGGTACGCCGTCCTTCCACAGCCAAAGCGAGCTCCATGATTGGGAGTTATTGAGGGTCGCAAACTGATTTTCGGGTGTTCCAGGAGGGTATTGAACATAGGGCGCGAAGCCCGGCAGTCCCTCGGCCATGAGCGTCATCAGCTCTTCTCGAATCACCTCGGTGGCGGCTTCCAGGGTGGGTAGCCAGGGGAAGAAATCACGATCGAAGAAGGGGATCGCGGGCAAGCGAGGTATCTGCAGCTGCACGGGCTCCGCGTTGTACACCTTCTTGGTTCCTGCCAAGACATCCAGACTTTCCTCAAAGCGAGCGAGTGGTTGGTCGGCATGCAGCGCGAGTAAACTCCCCAATCGGTCGCGCAAATGGTTGTTCAGCGCTTCTGCTTGCTCGGTCACCACCTGTTGAGCGCGGCGAATCGATTCTGTCAGCGCGGGCGGTGTTCGCTCTTCTGGAGGTGCTAGCTTTAGAGCATTGCGATAGGTGACGGCTGCCTGTCGGACTGCATTCATCTGCTCTAGCAGTGCACCTTTTGATAACAGTGCCAGGAACTGGTATGGGTCTATAGCCAGTACGGAGTCCAAAGCCTGCAAGGCTCCCTGGAAGTCGCCCAGGTTTCGTCGCACCGCTGCCAGGTTGAGCTTTATGTCCAAGTCCTGCGGATGATTCCCTTCGGCCTGCTCCAGCATCGCTCTTGCCGCAGCGGGGTTGCCGCTCTGGGCAGTGGATAGCGCTGCGCCTATGAGTTTGCGAATGGACTGCTGTGTCTCTTTTGTCATGAGAATCAGTAGTGGATTGTGTAGCTGCGTTCCAGTGCAACAGCTTCGACGGCTTCGCCGTCTATCATGCGAGGTCTAAATCGCATATCGCGCAGGTATTTGCGAGCGCGCGTAACCGCAGGCTGGTTTTCTTCTGTCAGGGGAGCCAGTACCTGAATATCTTTCGCCTCTCCCAGGCGATTGACGTCAAAGCGCAAGGTGACTTGCGCGACATTATTGGTCCTGACCGCCATACGGCCTGGATGAAACACCACTTCCTCGGGCAGTTCTAGCGGTTCTGCGAAGCTGGTCTCTAAGAACGTTTGATCGGCAAGATCCTCGCTCATCATATTCCAGGCTTCACGATACGCTTGCAGTGCTTCTGCGTAACGATGATGCCACTGGTACCAATCTGCAAGCGCCAGTTGTACTGCGGCCAATTCCTGTGAGCTGGTATCGGCGTCATTTCTGAGAATATCGCGCATCTTCTGAATCGTCTTTTTGCCATAGCGATAATTGCCCTCGTGAAATCGCTTGAAGCGAATCTTTTTTAGGTTCGGAAGGTTAATATCGTCGTTCTGATTCATTTCGACGCGCATACCATCTTCGCGCTCCCCATCGTAGTTAGAGAGCAAGTAGTGAACTTTTAGCTTGCCTTGCAGATAGGGAAGGATGCTCCGGCTCAACTCGCCTTGTTCTGATGCAATGTCGTCCACGCCTTCGTCATAAAGATCAATGAGGTCGACTATCCGTGGATACTTATATTTGTCTAACTCTCCAATATAGGCGGCTCTCTGCCAGTCAGCATATTGCTGCGTGGCGACCAGCATCTCTGCGCTACCCGGGGCATACGCTCTTTGTCGGATACGAAACAAGTAGCTCTGCTGTTTGTCGGCAGCAATCGTATCTCCCAGCTCCAGGTGTGCCTCTATGACCTGTTCAACCAGTCCCGCCTGGGTAATGGTGTTGAGGCCTTCGTTGACACGCAGCAGGTGGATCGCCCTGGCGTAGGCGGCGATTGCGTCTCGGTAGCGCCCGGTTAGAAAGTGCGCCGCTCCCAGTTCTTGTAGATCCGGGATCAGGCCAGCTGAATAGGCCCCCTGTTGTAGCTCCTCGCTGCTGATTTTATTGGATAACTTTTCTGCTGGGAGGGTCGCATCGAAAAGTATGGGCTGGTACGGCTGATATTCGCCACGAGCATCATCATCACGGTAGATAGTCGCACCGTAGGCCGTGGCCGGCGGGACTTCGGGTAGCAGCGATTTACAGCATTGCACGCTCGATTGAGCGAATGCTTCAGTGCTCAGCAGCCAGCCACACAAACCGACAGCACCCAGCCACGGGCGAGGCGGAAGTCGCGTTGATTGGAGCGTGGCATATAATTTCACACGGCGCCGTTCCAGTTACAAACTTGGCTCGCATGAGTCGCGCGCCATAAGGTCTAAGTGTAATAAAGATTTTCCGCTTCAAACAGCCCGGTTCGAGGGAACCGTGCTCACTCTGTAATATGGTTTAGAAAGCGGTGCTGCATAAATTGGCCTCCAATCAAAGGAATTAATAATAGCGGCCGAACGATAAACCTACTGTCTTGAATATCGAGCGAGGCCGGAGCATTATCCAAGGTAGGGATGTTCATTGCTGCCACCGCAGGAGGTTGGGGCCAATGATGCTATTGGCGCGACACCACGGTTTTCCTCAGACCCGATTAGCGCGGGCCACGATGCCGATTTTGCTGATCCTAGGGCTTTATGGCTGCGCGACACGACTGCCCGAAGATATTGCACTGCAGCACAGCCCCCAGCAGTTGGTGTTGGCGTCGGAGCAGTTTGTGGTTGCAGAAGATCTGAGCATACCGTCTCCGGAGGAGGTATTGGCGCTGGATGATGAGATGAGAGCCTTTCTGGCCGATATCGTCGAGGGCAGCGTCACGGACAAAGCAATCATGGTGAACTTACTCGACCGGCTCTTGATAAGCGGTCCCTATGTGCTGCGCTACGATAATCTCAAGACCTATACTGCCAGAGAAACGTTTCACGCTGGCGAGGGTAACTGTCTATCGTTTACAAACCTTTTTGTTGCACTAGCCAGAAGCGCGGGTCTGAAGGTGTATTTCCAGGAGATAAAGGTTCCCCACAACTGGGAGCAGCAGGGAGAGACCTGGATGTACAATCGCCATATCAATGCCCGGGTTGACCTGGAGGAGCATGGCGAGTTTGTGGTCGATTTCAACTTCACGCCCATGCGAGATGAATTTCATCAACGCCGTATCAGTGATGAGGCGGCGCTGTCGCAGTTCTATAACAATATGGGTGTGCACTGGATGATGGCGGAACGTTATGATCTGTCTTATCTCAACTTACGAGAGGCGATTTCGATGTCATCTCGTAGGGCGTATTTCTGGACAAACCTCGGTGTGCTTTACAGTCGGGTGGGGGATGACTCCCGAGCCGAATCAGCCTGGCTACATGCACTGTCGGTGAAAAACGAGCCATCAGCTGCCAGCAATCTCGCACGATACTACAAACGAGTGGGGAACGAGAAGCATGCCGCTTATTTCCAAGAAGAGGTAAGGCGGTTCCGGCATCGAAACCCATATTACCTGTATAAAACCGCGGAGAGCGCCTATCATGCAGGGGATTATCGGGAGTCCATCAGCAGCTTGGAACAGGCCGTCCGTATCCGTGACAACGAGGAACAGTTCTATCGGTTGCTGGGCTTGAATTACATTGAGATTGGAGATGTCGATCAGGCCAGGGAGG
Organism: Pseudomonadota bacterium; assembly: GCA_039025905.1. GTDB lineage: Bacteria > Pseudomonadota > Gammaproteobacteria > Pseudomonadales > Halieaceae > JARRPM01. Next base: position 6,247 of record JBCCNJ010000125.1, read on the forward strand.
CGATGGAGAAAGCCAGCCAATACGCCGTTTCTGACACATCCAGGCGCAGTTATAACCGCAAGCTGGAGCTTCTAGAAGGCACTGAATAGCGCCACTTTGAACTTTAGGTGGCCGGCGCTGCGTGCTGCAGCCTTTACCTCCTGAGCTATTGTTTACTCGTAATACTCCGCGAGCGCGCGGTTACCGTCTTCAAAGGTACGAAATCGATGGTCGTACAACTGCATCAAGTGTTAAGCAAAAAGCTCTGCCAGGCGATTCTCGCCGACCTTGATCGGACGCCTATGAAGGATGGTCGCAAGAGTGCTGGCTCCCTGGGCCAGAATCTCAAGGTCAATATGCAGGCCGACTCGGGCTCCGAGACCTATAAGGCGATGGTAAAACGAGTGATGTCGGCACTACAGGCACACGAAGAATTCAAGAAGAGCGCGATGCCTCGGCGAATTCTTCCACCTCTTTTTTCGCGTTATGGACCCGGATCCTATTACAAGCGCCATATTGACAACGCCTTTGTGGGGCCATTTCCTGCCATGCGCTCGGACCTGTCGATCACCATTTTTCTAAATGATCCCGAGGAGTACGACGGTGGCATGCTGTCGCTAGAAACACCCGTCGGCACGCAAGAGTACCGGCTGGCTCAGGGTGATGCGGTGCTATACCCCACCTACTGGCCTCACGCCGTGACCGACATTACCCGCGGTGAGAGAAAAGTCGTGGTCACCTGGGTTGAGAGCCTGATTCGCGAGCCGCAGCAGCGGGAGATCATCAGCGATTTATCGAACCTGATGGAATGGGCGGTGACACAGGAGCTGGAGTTTGAGCAGTTACTGCGCATCGAGAAAACCCGTCTCAATCTGATGCGGATGTGGGCAAATACGTGAGCTTACTGATGATGAGGCAGAGGCTAGAACAGTACCCTACAGCGAATCGTTCCCGAGATTCCCGCTAACCTTGCGAGCGCCATCTCGCTATGCTCAGCATCAATGTCGATGACAACATAACCTATCGTATCGTTCGTTTGCAGAAACTGGGCCGCCACGTTGACGTTGTTGTCAGAAAACACCCTGTTAATTTCTCCAATGATGCCAGGGATATTGCGGTGAACATGCAGGAGGCGGTGGCTGCCGGCGTGCTCTGGAAGGGCCACCTCGGGCAAGTTCACCGAGGTAATCGTTGTGCCATTATCGCTGTAGCGCGCGAGTTTTTCTGCTACCTCCATACCAATATTTTCCTGTGCTTCCAGCGTGCTGCCGCCAATGTGCGGCGTCAGAAAGGTATTTTCAAAGCGCCGCAAAGGCGAAACAAACTCCTCTTCATTAGAGCGCGGCTCGACTGGGAACACATCGATTGCGGCTCCGCTGAGTTTTTTGCTCGCGAGCGCTTGTGCCAGTGCATCAATGTCAACAACGGTACCCCGTGACGCGTTGATCAAGACCGCGCCTGGCTTCATTTGATCTAGTTGTCGTTCTCCGATCATGTTTTGCGTCGATGCGCTTTCCGGTACGTGCAGGCTAACCACATCGGACTCACCAAGCAGGTGGGGTAGACTGGGCTCTTGGCGCGCGTTACCCAGTGGTAGTTTGTTTACCACGTCATAAAAATTGACCTGCATGCCCAGGCCCTCGGCGATAATACCTAACTGCATGCCAATGTTGCCGTAGCCGACAATGCCGAGTTTCTTGCCACGAATTTCAAAAGCGTTCGAGGCGGACTTTAGCCACTGACCTCTATGGGCAGCGGCGTTTTTTGCAGCGACATCCCGAAGCAGCAAAATCGCTTCGGCAATGACCAACTCCGCAACGCTTCGCGTGTTCGAAAAGGGTGCGTTGAAAACTGCGATGCCGCGCTCGGTAGCAGCGGCCAGATCGACCTGGTTTGTCCCGATGCAGAAGCAGCCAACGGCAACAAGTTTTTTCGCGGAGTTGAAAACGTCGGCAGTCAGCTGTGTCCGCGAGCGAATACCCACGAAATGCGCGTCGGCGATCGCCTGCTTAAGATCCGCTTCAGGCAAAGATTTTTGATGCGTTTCGATATTGTGGTAGCCGGCCGCTTTTAGCGCTTCTACTGCGGACGGGTGGACCCCTTCAAGCAGAAGAAAGCGAATCTTTTTCTTGTCTAATGACTGCTGCGACATGGTAACCGCGACCCTCGCTAGAACCCGGTGCTGAAAAAAAGGCGCGTATGGTACCATACGCGGCCCGCAAAACAGCGGCCTATTGTGTTTCGGAGCACGGCGGTGATTGATTCAGAAATTCTCGGAAAACTGCGGGATATTGTCGGAGAAGACCGGCTACTGACCGATGCGTCTTCGTTGGCGCAATATGGCAGAGACTGGACGACTGCGTTCACGCCTGATGCCGGCGCGGCGGCACTGCCTGCGAATATCAAAGAGGTCCAGGCAATCGTAAAGCTGGCGGCCCAGGAGAATATCGCGATTGTCCCCTCCGGCGGTCGGACAGGACTGAGTGCCGGTGCTGTGGCGACCAGAGGCGAGTTGGTATTAGCACTGGATAGGTTGAATAGCATCGAAGATTTCAACCCTATCGACCGCACGGTGCGATGCGGGGCGGGTGTGGTCACAGAGCAGCTGCAGCATTTTGCCGAGGAGCAGGGCTTGTTCTATCCGGTTGATTTCGCTTCCAGTGGCTCAAGCCAGATTGGGGGCAACATATCGACCAATGCTGGCGGAATAAAAGTGATACGTCACGGCATGACCCGTGATTGGGTTGCTGGACTCAAAATTGTTACCGGCATGGGCGACATACTAGACCTCAATCGCGGCCTCATTAAGAACAATGCCGGTTATGATTTGCGGCAGCTTGTCATAGGTGCAGAAGGAACGCTGGGCGTGGTGGTTGAAGCGACGATGACGCTATCTAGCCCTCCCAGCAATTTAGCGGTAATGGTTTTGGGCGCACCGGATATGTCTAGCGTGATGTCTGTCTTGTCTGCGTTTCGTAGCAGGATCGAGCTGAGCGCGTTCGAGTTCTTTTCCGAGCTTGCCGTCAGCAAAGTGGTAGAACATCAGAATCTGCAGCGCCCCTTTGCTACGCCGGCGCCGTTCTATGCACTGTTGGAATTTGAGCAGCCAGATGACCACACCATGGAACAAGCAATGACCGTGTTTGAGCAATGCATGACCGAGGGCTGGGCGATAGATGGTGTAGTCAGTCAGAGTATGACCCAGGCCAAGACACTGTGGAGGCTGCGCGAGGATATTTCCGAAACCATCTCACGCTGGACTCCCTACAAGAATGATATCTCTACTGTCGTATCGAGTGTTCCTCAGTTTTTGGCAGAGGTGGAAAGTGTGGTTTCCGCACAATACCCCGATTTTGAAATCGTCTGGTATGGTCATATCGGTGATGGCAACCTACACCTGAACATTCTGAAGCCTGATACGATGGAGAAGGATGAGTTTCAGCGCCAGTGTGGCAAAGTTAGCGAGCAACTGTTCTCCATTGTGCAAAGCTACGGCGGCAGCGTTTCTGCAGAACACGGTGTTGGTCTGTTAAAAAAAGACTATCTACACTTCTCGCGCTCGCGGCTGGAGATCGACATCATGAGACAAATAAAGCGCGTGTTCGACCCCAAAAATATCATGAACCCCGGTAAGATTTTTGACTCCGCGGCCTGAACAACTCAAAGCGTAAGCAGCTTTTTAAGGCTACTGAATATATCCGCTAGGGCCGCAGCTTGGTCAAGATTTCCTGTGCCGGATTCGAACCTCGATTGATACAGGTTTCGCTCAGTTAGCTGATAGTGTTTTAATTCCGGATGCCGTGCCCAGCAGCAGAAGGTCAGCGGGACGTAAGGCAAACAAACCGTTACAGACAACGCCAGTGATATTGTTGATTTTCGATTCCATCTCCAATGGCTTGGGGATAGAGAAATTAAAAACATCCAGGATGATATTGCCGTTGTCGGTCGTCACCCCCTCCCGGTAAATGGGATCCCCGCCAAGCTTGACCAGTTCACGGGCAACGAAACTTCGCGCCATCGGTATGACTTCAACCGGTAGCGGAAACTTGCCCAAGGTATGCACCAGCTTGCTGTCATCTGCGATACAAATAAACTCTCTGGTTACTGCCGCCACAATTTTTTCTCGGGTCAGCGCTGCACCGCCGCCTTTGATGAGCTGCAGCGCGTCGTTGCTCTCATCTGCGCCATCAACGTAGAGATCCACCTGATTGACGGTATTTAGGTCGTAAACGGGAATACCGTGCTTCTTCAAGCGCTGGGCTGATACGTCCGAGCTGGCAACGGTGGCGTTGAACAAGCCTTTCACTTCCGCCAGCTTGTCAATGAACATATCCGTCGTTGAGCCAGTGCCGATACCGATAATGGTATCGCTTTCAAGCTTCGGCCGAATGAGCTCCATCGCCGCGTCTGCCACCGCCTGTTTCTTAGCGTTTTGGTTCATTCTTTAACCCGGATTCATGGTCTCTTTGCCGGGCCCAAGTATAAGGCAGCCCGCACGGCCTATCACGAAAAATACCCAAAAACGCCTGCAGATCGGGCTGGAAATCTCTTCTGTCTCTATTACCATTGCGTGTCACTTTGAATCCGGGCCACACCCTCGCCATGCCTCAGACCTATATAAAGCGAATTCTCGATGCGCGAGTCTATGATGTTGCTCGGGAGACGCCTATTGACGAGGCTTTGTTGATGTCGACCAGGCTCAACAATCGAGTGTGGCTTAAACGAGAGGATCTGCAGCCGGTGTTCTCCTTCAAGCTGCGTGGTGCCTACAACAAAATGAGTCGTTTGAGCTCAGAACAGCGAGAGGCAGGCGTGGTGGCCGCATCTGCGGGCAATCATGCCCAGGGCGTGGCAATGGCCGCGCAGAAGCTCAATGTCAAAGCCATTATTGTCATGCCCCAGACCACGCCGATTATCAAAGTCGACGCTGTACGCAATCGTGGAGCAAAAGTAGTACTGCGCGGTGATTCTTTTGAAGAAGCGTCTGAGCATGCCGACGAATTGGTCCGCAACCATGGCATGACCTATGTTCATCCGTTCGATGACGCAGATATTATCGCTGGTCAGGGCACTATCGGAATGGAGATTGTCCGCCAACATCAACAACCACTGGATGCCCTCTTCGTTCCGGTCGGGGGTGGCGGACTGCTGGCGGGTATCGCCGCCTACGTGAGCTATGTGTGGCCTCATACACGTATCGTGGGCGTAGAGCCTGAAGATGCTGCCTGTCTGCAGCTGGCTATGGAGAAGGGTCGTAGGGGCACGCTTTCGGAGGTGGGTCTGTTCGCAGAAGGCTGTGCGGTTGCCCAGATTGGCAAGGAAACCTTTCGCGTGATACGCGATACAGTGGATGAAGTTATTACCATTTCCACTGATGAGATGTGCGCAGCGATCAAAGACATATTTGAGGATACTCGCTCAATCGCCGAACCGGCGGGTGCGCTAGCTTTGGCTGGTCTTAAGAAGTACGTAGAGTCCACAGCTGTCACGGGTCAACAGTTGCTGGCGGTGGTCAGTGGTGCTAACACTAATTTCGACAGGCTGCGCTACATCTCTGAAAGGACTGAGACCGGTGAACATCGAGAGGCAGTAATCAGCGCGACACTACCAGAGACGCCGGGCGCGTTTAGAAAATTCTGCGCGGCCCTGGGGCGACGCAATATCACAGAATTCAACTATCGCTATGCGGATTCCGGGTCAGCTCAGGTGTTTGTAGGCCTATCTGTAATACCCGGTGGCGATGATCTTGCCGAGTTACTTGCTGACTTGAAAGAACGTGGCTATCACACAGAAGATCTAACGGACAATGAGGTGGCCAAGTTGCATGTGCGGTATATGGTTGGGGGGCACGCGCCCGCTGCTGTCGATAACGAGCGCGTTTATCGAGTGGAGTTTCCCGAGCGTCCCGGTGCATTGTCCAGTTTCTTAAGCGGCCTCGGTCAGCACTGGAATATTTCCATGTTTCACTATCGAAATCATGGCGCCGCCTACGGTCGTATCCTAGTGGGTGTTCAGGTACCGAAAAGCGAGCGCAAAGAATTTGAGCGCGTGCTTAGCGAAATCAATTTTTCCTTCTGGGACGAAACAGATAACCGCGCTTATCAGCTTTATCTTGGTCGTCGCCAAGAATAAATGCCCGAAAAGCCCAGTTTATGCGGGTTTCAGGCTTTTTTTTTGAAAATGTCTGAGCTAGACTCGTATTGAGTTTGTGGAATAATCACGAAAAAAAAGCTAGGTCCTAAAGCAAAACCTGGGCCGCACAAGCGGAGACGGCATCCAAAAATGCCGCGAGATCAACACACTAATTGAGAACAGAACGTTGACGACAAAACCTGACATGCTGATCGTCATTCTTTTTGTATTTGCTGTGGGGGTACTGGGAACGCTGTTTTTCCCAATGTCGGCAAATGATACGGTTGCGGCACCCGCCTCGGAACTTCAGGCAGGCGTCATTATCCAGGATTAAGCGATACCCTCCCGTCTAGCCTTCACATTGATGTAAGGCAGACTCGGTAACAACAAAATCCATGGGGATGTCCCACACATCGCGCTCAATGTGGTGAAGCTGTTGCATCTCGTATGCCATGCCCACCATAAGGGGGCCATCAACATCGGCAAAGGCGCGATCATAGAAGCCGCCGCCCATTCCCAACCTTCCGCCACTTGCATCCCAGGCAACCAGGGGCATGGCAACGATGTCCAGGCTATCTGGAGCGCAGCGCTCAGCGCCACGATCTGGCTGTTGGATTCCGAATCGATTGACCTCTAGCTTCGCGCGCAGCACCCAGGCTGCGAACTCCATCGACTGGTCATCCGCTACCACAGGAA
>JBCCNJ010000126.1:0-12890 GCA_039025905.1 Pseudomonadota bacterium
TATATCGTCACCAAAAACGGCGAAGGCCAGGAGATAGCGAGCCTACGCACAGTTGAGGCCGGCCAGATCATGGGCAACAGAGTCACGGTAACGGGCAATATCAAGTCGGGTGATCAGGTGATTGTGACCGGCACAGCACAAGTGGCAAACAACCAGCTCGTCAAGATAGTGCCCTGAGCAGGTCGCGCCGTGTCTGCAGACGATAACAAGCTCCACGAGCTGCAAAGCAAACCCAATATCGCGCGCTACTGCGTGGAAAACCCTCATGTCAGCTTAGCGCTTCTCATCATGGTGCTGATTTGGGGTTATATGGGCTACCAACAGATGCCCAAGAGCAAGGACCCTCAAATCCCGGTACGAATAGCGCTGGTATCCGCACCCTGGCCCGGGCATAGCGCGGTAGAAATTGAAGAGCTTGTAACGCGACAGATCGAGCAGAACATCGCAGAAAACCCCTTTCTCAATCACCCGAATAATCGGTCTTTTTCCATCAAGTCGCTGTCGCTACCAAATGTATCGTTGGTGCAGGTGCAGCTTGCACCCGGTACAGACAGAGATATTGCTTTTAATGAAATAGGCGTGAATCTTCAGACCATCGAGGGCAAGTTGCCCGCCGGTGCAGGACCGATCACCATTAATACGCAATTTGGTAACACTGCCGCTGTGCTCTTGGCTGTAGCCAGCCCTAAGGCCAGTGCCATTGAAATTGCTCTGCGTGCCAACGATATCAACGCCGCTATTGATCGCGCGCGCCAACAAGCCGCAAGCAACACCCAACGGGCTACCATGGTTGTCGCCTCGCCATTGGATGTAGACCCAGGTGCGGTGAATCCCATACTTCGCTTGTTCGAGTCCTGGCTGACTGATCGCCAGCTGGCCAATGATTTTGTGTTCATTCAAGGCGATGGCTATGTGGGCTTGGATATGGCAACAGAGGCCAGCGACGAACAGCTTTTAAAAACAACCGATGATTTTATCTTCCAGCGTCTTGGCGCCGATCGATTTCATCCGGATGCATGGCGCCCGACGGTAGTTCGCAATACCGCCGACACGGTGGCAGCGCTCACCAAGGTCGTGGGGCATAAATACAGCTATCGTCAGCTAGACGATTTTTCCAGCACGATCGCCGGCAACCTGAAAACCATTCCCGAAGTGTCAACCGTGTTGCGCTCTGGGGTACTCGATCAGCAAATTGATTTGAGCTATTCGCAGGAAAGGCTAGCCGCATACGACCTCGAACCGTCGCGCATCGGCGAGGTCATCACGGACCGCAATACGACAGTGCCTGGTGGGGTCTTGCAGATCGAGGATATGAACGTAATGCTGTTGCCCTCGGGTTCATTCACTGAGCCCGCTGACATCGGCGGAGTCATCATCGCTCGCGCGGATGACGGCACCCCAGTCTATCTGCGCAGCCTCCTCGAGATCCACAGGGGCTATCAAAGCCCCCCACAGCTACTGACCTTTTATACGGCTAGAAATGAGGAAGGTGAGTGGCAACGCTTACGCGCAGTGAATCTGGCGGTGCAGATGCATTCGAATCAACAGATCGCGCAGCTCGGCGACGCGGTCGATACCACGCTCGCGCAGGTGAAACAGACTCTGCCGGAGGATCTGATCATTGAACGCGTCTCCGATCAACCTACGCAAGTTGCGGAAAATATCGACCTGTTTATGACCGCGCTCTATGAAGCCATCGCGCTGGTTGTCATCATCGCCCTAATTGGATTCTGGGAATGGCGTTCAGCGTTATTGTTGATGATCTCTATTCCGGTGACACTGGCCATGACCTTCGGCTTTATATCGGTGCTGGGTATTGATCTGCAGCAGGTCTCCATCGCTGCGCTCATTATTGCGCTGGGTTTGCTTGTCGACGACCCGGTAGTTGCCGGCGATGCAATCAAACGCGAGCTGGGTAAAGGTCGGAAGCGGCAGATCGCTGCCTGGCTGGGCCCAACGCTGCTGGCTACTGCCATCCTGTTCGCCACTATCACCAATGTCGTTGCCTATCTTCCCTTTTTGTTGCTCACGGGAAATCAGGGTGACTTTCTCTACAGTTTGCCGATCGTTATGGCTAGTGCGCTCATCTCTTCACGCATCGTATCCATGACCTTTATACCCTTTCTTGGCAAACTGCTGCTGCGACCGCCCAAGCATGAGGAGCGCACTTTGGAGGAGCGCCGCTCACAGGGTCTGACTGGTGCTTACTATCGTTTGCTAGGATGGATGATTGACCATCGCAAGGTCGTATTGCTGGCGTCACTGCTGGTGGTAGTCGCGGGCGTGGCAGCGAAAACACAGCTGAAAAATGCCTTCTTCCCGGAAGACGTTGAGTATCTTTCCACAGTCGATGTATGGCTTAAAAATGATGCCAGCATTGCAGCCACCGACAAAGTGGCCGAACGTGTAGAAGCGCTGATTCGCGACGAAATCAGCGCCTACGCGGCTGAGATACAGTCCCAGGACCCCACCAACATCCTCGAATCCATCACCACTACTTTGGGAGGAGGCGCACCGAGATTCTGGTTCACCGTGACGCCTGAGCAGCGGCAAAGTAATTACGCTCAGTTGATTGTGCGGGTGAGCAACAAGGATTTAACGCCTGTGCTGGCGCCCCGCCTCCAGGTTGCACTTAGTAAGGCGATTCCGGGCGCCGATATCGACGTTAAACAGCTGCAAACCACGCCGGTGAACTATCCAGTAGCCATCCGTATTTCAAGTCGAGCGACCACCGGATCTGAAAACGAGCCGGCTGATATTAGACGCTTACGCGCTTATGCAGCGCAGGTGAAAGATATCATCAGTCAATCGCCCGCAGCGCGCTCCACGCGCGACGACTGGGGTGAAGCAAGCCCCGTCTTGCGCCTGGATATCGATAACGATCGGGCGAATCTCGCTGGCATCACCGATCAAGACATCGCCATTTCCACCTCTACCGGTATCAACGGAACTCAAGTGGGGACTTTGAGGGAGGGTGACAAACAAATCCCGATTGTGGTGCGCCTACAGCTGGAGCAACGTGCCCGACTCTCCGACGTGGGCAATATGTACGTCTATTCCATGCATGACGGCAATAAAGTGCCGCTCATGGGCATTGCCTCAACTGACTACAGCTTCGAAACCGAGCGAGTACGACGTTTGGAACAGTTTCGCACCATCACCGTCTTTAGCTACCCGAACGATGGTTTTTTATCCGCCGACATCATGAAAGATGCGCTGCCGGAGCTCGAGGCATTCGCCGCCACCTTGCCGGAAGGCTACCAAATGGAGATATCGGGCAATCACGCCAACACCGCCAATGGCTTCGTCGAGTTGCTGGGCATCATGGGTATTTCCGCGGGCGCTATTTTTCTCACGCTGGTCTTCCAGTTTCGTAATCTGGTGAAACCGCTGTTGGTGCTCGCCGCGGTCCCCTATGGCATGTCGGGGGCGCTGGCTGCTCTTTACATCACCGGGCAACCTTTCGGGTTCATGGCATTTCTAGGTATTGTGAGCCTAATCGGCGTCATTGTGAGCCACATTATCGTGCTGTTTGACTTCATCGAGGAACGCCATGAAGCCGGCGCACCTTTGAAGGAGGCGTTAATGGACGCCGGGGTACAGCGTTTACGCCCAATCTTGATTACTATTTCCGCTACTACCCTCGCACTTATTCCACTGGCTATCCATGGCGGCCCCCTATGGCAAGGCCTGTGTTTCGCGCAAATCGGCGGCCTCATCATCGCCACCTTCGGCACCTTGCTGTTCGTCCCCACGCTGTATGCGTTCGTGGTAATGGATTTGCGGGCGATCAAGTGGGAAGGTCCTGAGCACACCGAGACAGCTCTGGCAACAGCATAGGTTGCCCCTACGCATGACAGTCTAGATGCTGCAGTTAAAGCATTGACACGTGCCTCTTAGGCTCACAGGCAACTGTCTACGGTGTAAATCGCTCGAATCATTGGCAAAGCCATACGCGCCCATCGTTATCAACCTCGAGCAGCCCCAGGCCTCAAACACCCTGTCGATATCCTACTAAACGCCCACCTACTCACACCTGCCGACTAAAACCGATTTACGAGGCTGGTGGGTTGCATCCACATCCAAGATCGACCTATCTGAACGAGCGCAATCCTAGCCGTCTGAAAGTGTGAGCATTTCGCTGCGCGATCCAGCGCTTTGTACTAGGATGGCGCTGCGAATCACTTACCGCATTCACCTTGACGCGGTGCCATCCGGGGAAACTTGCTTGATCGAGACAGCGGCGCTTTCACTGGCCACTTTTTTTGCCACTATTGGCCCCGTAGATGTGGCCGCGATTTTCGCCGCATTAACCGCGGGATCTAGTCGCGAGCATCGCAAGTCAATGGCGATTCGCGGCACCATCATCGCCACGGTCATTCTTCTGCTTTTTGCGCTGGTTGGCGAAAGACTCCTATCCAGCCTCGGGATTTCGCTGGCTGCGCTGCGCACTGCAGGCGGTATTCTGTTGCTGCTGATTGCCATCGATATGGTGTTTGCGCGCAGTACGGGCGGCACATCCACTACAGATGAGGAAGAAGCGGAAGCCCAGGACAAACAGGATATCTCCGTTTTTCCGATCGCGACGCCGTTGATTGCAGGCCCCGGAGCGATGGGTGCCGCCGTGCTACTGATGGCAGGTGCCGAAGGCGATCTTGCACGTCAAGCGATTGTACTCGCGTCCCTGTTAACCATCATCGGCATGACCTGCGCGGGTATGCTGCTCGCAGGACGCCTGCTTAAACTGCTTGGCGTAATAGGTATGCACGTAATCACTCGGGTGATGGGTGTACTACTGTCTGCGCTGGCTATTCAGTTTATATTCGACGGTATCGCCAATAGTGGGATCGTCTGACAAAGGGGGTTTTCGCGTGTCACGTTTTCTCATTTTCTGGATCTGCTGCGGATGCGCCTCCGCATGGGGTACAGACTTCACCGTATTAGCCGGCTATCAATTCAATACCGATTTTGAAATCGCCTCGGCCAACGAACTCCCCTCAGAGCCGACATTTGGAACGGGGGAGCCCGGTGATGATGTGCAGCTAGATGACGGGGCCGCATTTGCCGTTGCGCTGGATTTTGAGTTTCAGGGAGACGCTACTAAGCGTATTGGCCTGTTCGTGTCCTATTCACAAACCGAGTTCGAAGACAACGCCGGCCTGAGTAATCGCGATCTCGATATTACTCACGTTCACTTTACAGCCATGAGCTACTACCCACAGGGCGCGCTCGAACCCTTTGTTATGGCTGGCGTTGGTGCTGCGTTTTTCTCACCGAAAGATTCTACTCTCGATGACGAAACAAAAGTCTCGGCGCAGATCGGCGCTGGCACGAACTATCGAATAAGTGACAGCCTACTGCTGCGCTTCGATATCAGATGGTTGGGCACCTTCTTCAATGGCAGCGGCGCGGCATTTTGCAGCGGAGGTTGCACCATCGCGGTGAGCTCAGATACCTATAGTCAGGTTCAGGCTAACCTGGGACTGATGTACCGTTTCTAAACATCAAGTGTTGTCGCTCGTGCTACCGTTGATGAGACTAACGCTCACACAACGTGCGAGCGTTAGCCTGGACACAATCTCTCTCGCCTAGAAGAAGGCCTAGAAAAATCCCAGCGGGTTGATGTCGTGGCTGACCAGCATATTTTTAGTTTGCTGGTAGTGATTGAGCGTGGACTTGTGGCCTTCCCTACCGATGCCTGACTTCTTATAGCCACCGAAGCAGGCATGAGAAGGATAGACGTGGTAGCAGTTTAGCCACACACGGCCGGCTTTGATACCGCGTCCCATTCTAAAGGCGCGATTCGTATCACGAGTCCAGACACCCGCACCCAGTCCGTAGTCGGTCGCATTTGCGAGATGCAGCGCTTCCTCTTCATCTTTGAAGGTGGTAACCCCAAGCGTCGGTCCAAAAATCTCTTCCTGGAAGATGCGCATGTCGTTGGTACCCTGCAGCAAGGTCGGCTGAATATAGAAACCGCCCTGTATATCACTGCCGACCGCTGCCTGCTCGCCACCCATCAGGAATTTGGCACCCTCACCTCGGGCGACATCCATATAACCCATGATGCGGTCGAATTGCTCTTTTGACACCTGCGCGCCAACCATGGTGTCAGTATCTAGCGGATTGCCCTGCTTGATGTTCTTGGCACGCTCCAGCACGCGCTCAATGAAATCGCCGTAGATGCTTTCCTGTACCAAGGCGCGGGAGGGGCAGGTACATACTTCGCCCTGGTTGAAGAAACCGAGCAGCACGCCTTCGACACACTTCGAGACGAAGTCTTCTTCCTGATCCATGACATCTTCAAAGAAAATGTTAGGCGATTTGCCTCCCAGCTCGACCGTCGAAGGAATCAGCGTTTTGGCCGCATTAGCAAGGATGATTTGCCCTACCGCTGTCGAGCCGGTAAATGCAATCTTGGCGATGCGATCGGAGCTGGCGAGAGCCTGGCCGATCTCTTCGCCGTAGCCGTTCAGTACATTGACAACACCTGGAGGCAGCAGATCTGCAATCATTTCCAGCATTACCAGCACGGATGTCGGCGTTTGTTCCGCGGGCTTGAGCACCACACAATTGCCCGCCGCCAGTGCCGGCGCCAGTTTCCAGCCCGCCATAAGCATCGGAAAGTTCCAGGGGATGATCTGACCGACAACGCCGATGGGCTCATGGAAGTGATAACACACCGTGGTAGAGTCGATCTCCGCCGCTGTGCCTTCCTGGGCTCGTATGCATCCGGCAAAATACCGGAAGTGGTCTGCCAGCATAGGGATATCAGCATTGAGGGTCTCGCGAATGCCTTTTCCGTTATCCCAGGTTTCTACATAGGCAAGCGTCTCGACGTTCGCCTCGATACGATCTGCGATTTTTAACAAAAGGTTTGAGCGTTCTACGACCGATGTCTTGCCCCATGCGTCTGCCGCAGCATGAGCTGCATCCAGCGCTACCCGTAGATCCGCTGGCGTCGATCGCGCCACCTCGCAAAAGGCCTCCCCAGTCACGGGGGTCACATTTTCAAAATATTGCCCTTCTTTGGGCGCCACCCACTCTCCGCCGATGAAGTTTTCATAGCGTGGCTTGAAGTTGTAAAGGGCGTCCTCGGTTCCTGGCATTGCGTATTGCATAAGACTCTCCGCTGTTTATTAATGTATACGGTTAACCAACAACACTATAGCTCAGGATCGATGATAGATCAGGCTTTCAGGGGCACTAAATCGACCGTCAGGGAGTAATCATTGACCTTTTGAGCCCTTATCACTAACATAAGTTCCTATTTGGAACTATATTTGCTTATTCCACGCTAGATTTAGACCAAGTCGTCGCGGATGTTGTGTGCATTCGCCGCTCGATGCGTAGCGGGTTCCTGAGGATACATCGCACTAACATCAACCTGACTACGCGTAGGATCTCGTCTATTCAGGCGAGATAGCCGAGAACTGTCTGGTGATAGCCCGGTAGTCTCCTGGTGCCTGGACACTGAGTGGGATATTCAAACCTACAACGAGCACTTCAAATGCCACAGCGTCACTCACTAAAACACCCCGCAATAAGATAGGAGATGATTATGAGTAAATCACTGGATTTCTATTTCGACTTCGGCAGCCCTACTGCTTATCTCGCTTATAAGAGGCTGGGCCAACTGGCTGATCAATATGGACTGCAGGTGAACTATGTGCCGATGCTGCTCGGCGGTGTTTTCAAGGCGACAGACAATATGTCTCCGGTGGCGGTACCGGCAAAAGGTCAATATATGAATGAGTATGACTTGCCGCGGTTCAGCAAACGCTATGGGGTTGAGCTGAACTTCAATCCTTTCTTTCCCATCAATACTCTGCAGCTGATGCGAGGCGCTATTGGAGCACAGCGTCTTGACTGTTTTAACGCTTATGCCGATGCGGTATATGACGCAGTTTGGGTACATCAGCTCAATATGGGGAACGCCGATGTCGTATCCCAGGTGCTCTCCGATGCTGGACTGCCAGCACAAGATCTGATCGCACTGTCGGCCGACCCTGAGATAAAGGCACAGTTAATCAGCAACACTGAAAACGCCGTCGCGCGAGGCGCTTTCGGCGCACCCACCATGTTCATGGGTTCAGAGATGTATTTTGGCCAGGACAGGTTGGACTTCATCGAAGAGGAACTGCAGGCGTAATGCCTATTGGGAGTAGCAGAACACCGGTGCGGCATTAAGCCTTGAATTAGTCTGCCCTATGCAAAACCGCCACGGGTATTCCACTGCCAAGACTTATCGGCAATACTGGCCGCCGGTAACAACCTGGACACCGTAGGGTGAATAATTCTCCATTTACGCGCGCCAAGCACTTCAGCATCATCTGGGGAGTGACTCTCGCTGTCATGACGCTGCTGGAGTGGCGTACCGTGGATCGCGACCCGATCAACCACGAAATCCTGAGCCCGTTCATCGACAGAACGATAACGATGAGCGTGGACGAGACACGATTGAATGAGCTGGCAGCTGCGGATCCACAGGCAGATATCAGTGAGCCCGTGATGCGCGATGAAGTGGAGTTCCACTTTAACGGGCCCTTATTCCTGGCCTGCTTCTTCGGCCCAATCCTGATTTTTCACGGCGTTGGAGCGTTGTTCCTCCGGTTGCGGCGAGCCACAAGTTAGCGCTTTGTTTAGAGTGCGACCGCCAACCTGATCGCTGGATCTACTTGATCAAAAGAGACACCAGATGTTACAGGCCACAGTTTTGCCAATTCAGCGGACTGCGTAGCGCTGATGCCATGCATCTAATACCCACTAATTCCTTACTCACTGACTTGGGTCAGCTTAAGCGCTTAGCAAACAGCTCTTTGCCAATCGAACTTGACCCTTAACACCCTTGCCTATGGCGTGTTCGCTCGTGACTTTTATCTCAAGCGCCAGCTATGCTATGCGGCTGGCATGAGGTAACAAAAAGGCTGGGGATATGTTGTCAGTTACAAGGGGGCAGAGCCGGAGGCAGTTACGCAGCGTTTCTTCGCTCGCAGCGCGGCTCATGACGAGCTGGATGCTCATTCAATCAACTGCACTGACTGCAAGAGAGCAGCTACCGGTAGAAGCATTCGCCAGCTTACCCGCGATAGAAGGTATTGAGCTCTCTCCCTCTGGGGAGCATCTTGCGATGATCGTCAACCGGGACGGCGCAAGCTACGTGGCTATTCAAGACCTCGAAAGCAAGCAGATCACTCCCATTGCCAAAACGCTAAACGACAAATATCTGTTAAATTGGGTCCAATGGGCGAATGAGCAGCAACTTCTCACTAGCGTTTTTTTTCCTGATATTCGTTGGCGGGCCCAAACGGGAGAAACCCGCTTGCTCGTTTTCGGACCTGAAGATGAAAGTCCCAGGTTGCTGGTAAGTCCGAGGGGCACTTTTCTAAAAAAAGAACACAACTCGCAATTCCAGGACAGAGTCGTCAGCCTACTTCCCGATGATCCGCAACACATACTTCTAGCCTTAGATCTAGAAAAAGTTGCGAGGCCAGCGGTTTATCGCGTTAACTTGGAGACAGGCGCACGCAGCATAGTCCAAGACTACAAATCGCACATCCGACATTGGGTGGCAGATCAGCAAGGCAACGTGAGAGCCGCCAGCGGCTACAAAAGTAGAGACGGTATCCATTCTCTTTGGGTGAAAAGGACCGATCAGGATGAATGGCACGTAGTCCATGAATGGAAAACGCTCGATGAATCTGACATTACCCCACTAGGCTTTGCACTCGACCCCCGAATACTCTACGTTCGCGCGAAGCATAATGGCCGATCCGCCGTATTCGCACTCGATACCGATTCGCCCGATTTTAAGCGAAAGCTTGTTGCCGCAGACCCAAAGCACGACATAGTGGGACAACTCATTTATCGCAATAGCAAGGCGATCGGAGTCCGTCACGCATTTTCGCCTGGCAGAGCGCTTTTTTTTGATCCAGAAAATGCGCAGCTGCAAATTACAATCGACAATAAAATACCGGACCACGTGAATGAAGTAGTAAGTGAAGCCGACCAACTCAGCAAATTCGTATTGCACTCCAAGAAGAAAGACTTACCTGCGAGGTTCTATCTAGGTGAGGGCAGCGGTGCTGAACTGACTACAATCAGTGACCTGTATCCACTTCTGGTAGGTCAAAACCTGTCGAAAAAACAACTCGTTGCCTTCGAGGCAAGTGACGGCAGTAGAATAGAGTCCTTTCTTTCTCTACCAACAGGAACCTCCGAAGAAAAGTACCCAGCAATCATTTTTTCTCCAGGCACTAATATATATCCGGAAGATAGAGGGTTTGATTATTGGACCCAGTTTTTTACCAACAGGGGCTACGTGGTTTTACAGCCCATTTTTCCTCACGCTCCCGGATACTGGCAAGAGTTTCGAACGAATTCGATTACAGGTAGTGGTCTTGCCGTGCAGCAGTACTTCGAAAGCGCGGCACAATGGATCATAGATAAAGGCATAGCCGCTAAAGGTAGGATTTGTGTTGTGGGTATCGGATTCGGAGGCTACGACGCACTAGTGACCGCAGCAGAGTCACCAGAACTATTCAGCTGTGCGATCAGTTTCGCGGGCGTGACTGATCTTGAAGCAATGAGATCGCGGGCAAGGTTTTATATAACAAGGGAAATCGTGCACCAGCAACTGGGGGAAGATATCGATAGCCTAGAGAAAAAATCTCCGATTAACTTGGCACGCAAGATCCAGGTTCCCATCTTACTTGCACATGGTGAATTTGACAGAGTCGTACCCGTGGAGCACGGTCGTCAAATGGCCCAAGCGCTTGATCATTCTAATGAAGACTTAGAGTACCTTGAGCTGGAACATGGTAGCCATACACTATCGATAGAGGAGAATCGCATCCTACTGTTCGAAGCAATGGATGACTTCCTCGCCGAACATCTCTCCACAAATTCAAAGTCCGACGAATCTTGATATAAAAGCTTTCAGTTTTGAAAGCTCTTATATCAGCACTCGAAAATCATCTCGGCAGGAGTCTCTACCTCAAAATTAGCCACGCAATTACATCCAGATCAGATGCTCAAAATGCTCGCGGGTAAAGCCACGGTATTCTAGGAAGCGCTGACGCCTCGCTTTCTCCTTTATATCGTGCGCAGCACTGTTACCAAAACGCTTTACTAGTGCTTGCCTTGCCAGATCCGTCCAGTCCACCTCATTGATCTCAAAGGCTTGGGCAATGTGCGCTACGCTCACTTGTTTTTGCTCCAACTCATGCGTCACTCGCCGCGGACCATACCCTTTCGCTGTGCGCATGCGCACATAGCTTTCGGCGTAGCGCTCATCGCTCTGCAATCTCTCTTCTTTGAGACGGATTAACTGGCGTTCGATTTCCCGCTCATTGGAGAATCGCTTGCGAAGCTTTTCGCGAAGTTCTGCAAGCGAGTGTTCGCGTCGTGCTAACAAGTTCATAGCGGCCAGACGGATATCCGGGCTATCAGCAGTTTCGCCTGACTGGCTCTTCATCGCGTCTGATTCAGCGCTTGTGGAGAGAGGTTCGGTCACATTCAGGGGGACACTAAAAAGAGGTGCCGGATAATGAGGTGGGGGTCGGTGTTCATCCGGCACCTGAGAGAAAAGGTGTTGCCTGGCTCTGGCCGATACCAGGCAACGGGGCTAGCTTCTAAAATCGACTACAGCGCTAGAGATCGCCATACCAACCATCTCAACTATCTGGGTTGGCTGCGGGGGCCAGCTCCTCATCGGATGAGGACTCCTCCTCAGAGGCTGTTTCCAGCTTCAGTGTCTGAGCCCGAATTTGTGTTTCGATTTCGCTGGCGACCGCTGGATTGTCCGCCAAAAACTTTGAGGCATTAGCCTTGCCCTGGCCAATCTTGTCGCCTTTGTAGGAATACCAGGCACCCGATTTGTCTACCAGATTCAGCTTAACGCCCCAGTCAACCACTTCACCCATGTGATAGATGCCCTGGCCATACATAATCTGAAACTCGGCCTGTTTAAATGGCGGAGATACCTTGTTCTTTACGACCTTGACACGGGTTTCGTTACCGACCACTTCGTCGTCATCCTTGACGGCACCGATACGTCGGATATCCAAACGTACTGAAGAGTAAAACTTAAGTGCATTGCCACCGGTTGTGGTTTCCGGCGAACCAAACATCACGCCGATCTTCATACGAATCTGGTTAATAAAAATAACCAGGCAATTCGTTTGCTTGATTGCACCGGTTAGTTTGCGCATTGCCTGGCTCAACAATCTCGCCTGCAAGCCAACGTGAGAGTCACCCATCTCCCCTTCTATTTCTGCCCGAGGTGTAAGCGCCGCTACTGAGTCGACTACCAAGACGTCTACCGCGCCCGACCGCACCAGCATCTCCGCTACTTCCAGTGCCTGCTCACCAGTGTCAGGCTGGGACATAATCAAGTCGTCTACGCTAACGCCCAGCTTTTCCGCATAGACAGGATCTAGCGCGTGCTCCGCGTCAATAAAAGCGGCCGTACCCCCCGCCTTCTGAGCTTCGGCTATGACCTGTAGTGTTAACGTGGTCTTACCGGATGATTCCGGGCCGTATATCTCGCAGATACGCCCCTTCGGAAGCCCACCGATGCCAAGCGCAATATCCAGGCCCAAAGAACCCGTGGAAATGGCAGGGATGGCGGTCCGCTCTTGATCGCCCATACGCATGACAGTGCCCTTGCCGAATTGACGTTCAATCTGGCTTAGAGCTGCATCCAGTGCCTTAGCTTTATTTGCTTCCATCTTTATATGCTCCCTTGTCGTCCCGTAATAGTACTGTATATATAATCAGTGGATTAAAATACGATTGCAAGTACCTGAGACAATTAAATTCGGCCACAATCGTCATCTTCGCGGCAACCTGATTGATTAGGCTACAGATGCGCAGACAATAACGGGTCA
>JBCCNJ010000127.1:0-12506 GCA_039025905.1 Pseudomonadota bacterium
GCCGTATCGAAACTAGAGCTGAGCTGCCAGTCGCCTTCGAAGATGTTTGTCGGGATATCGCCCACACTGTACCCCATGAGTTCCGAACGCCGGTGCTGCAGGCGTTCACGTCGGAGCAGGCCAACCTGCTGCTGGAGGAGTATCTGGCACCTGCGCAAAGATTGGCTCGGCAGGGACTGGGGCGAGTGGGCATTGAGCTATTGGTGCAGAATGGACAGGTAAAGTTTTTTGCGATGGCTGACGGTGAATGTGTGTCAGCAACTGATCATCGTTACGCATCGCTGAGTTTCCCCAGCCGGCTGGACGCGCAGGATCAGCAGGCATTTCGAGATTTGGCTAACCAGGTAGTCCACGCCTTCGGGCTGTCGGATGGACCAGTCATTCTCGATGCAGTGATGACCGACAAGGGTCCGCAGCTGTATGAAGTCAATGCGCGCATGGAAGGAGCAATGATTCTGCCCGTGATTGAGCGCTGTTATGGCGTTGACATGGTAGAGCAGGCATTGCGGATTGCCGCTGGCTTACCAGTCGACCTAGACGCTGCGGAAACACCAAAATGGGCAGGCAGTGTGTTTCTGGCGCTGGCTGGATCGCGCTCCAGAGTCGTATCGATAGATCTGCCAGAATTTGATAGCGACGATTGCGAGTGCAGCGTTTCCCTGCAGAAATCCCCAGGCGATGAAGTGTCCGGGCCAGAAGCGCCCTATGATACTTTGGGAGTAGTGACTATCACTGGGCCCAATCGGGATGCGGTAGATCGATGCCTGCATAGTTATCGCAGCAATATGGCTATTGAGCTGCAGTAATCGGATTGAATATTGCGCTTTAGGTCTTGGATTCACACGATAGCGTCGAAGTATAGGACATATTAACGGCCTATCGAGAGTAGACATCCTCGCTGATTGTGCTGCCCGGACCTGCAGATCTGTCGAAGTTTCGATCTATCGACCCGAAAATCCTGTTTGCGGCGCTGGACATGCCAGTGTAATGACCCAGCGAAAAGTGGCAACGTTCCAGGTGGCCCTCTGCTCGGTGGCACCAGGCGCGTGGTAACAGCAATGGCCGGGTCGGTGTTTCCTGTTCTTTCTGGCGCAGGTGATCCATGAGCGGGGTCCACGTAGTCGATAAGAAGTAGCAACAACAGAGCGCTGACGGCGATTTTAAAGAGTTTGCTAGACACAGCCCATGGGCGTTGTCCGCCTCCGCGAGTGTGTTGGGGCGCACCGCATCGTTGGTCTATTTCTTTGATGTGAGTACGCGTGCGATACTAGACACATTAGAGTCTGAAGGAGTATCCGTGCTCAAGGTAAGCGTTGTCATTCCTTGCTATAACGAAATAGATACGATCGAGGAGGTGCTGGATGCAGTGACTCGATCGGTGGCGGATGACGGTGAAATTATTGTCGTCGATGATGCCTCGGTTGATGGTACCCGGGAGCTCTTGCAGGACAAATTGTCGGCGAAAATCGACCAACTGCATCTGCAGCCATATAACCAGGGTAAGGGTGCCGCGCTGCGCACAGGTATTGCTGCAGCCACCGGCGATATCCTTATCATTCAAGACGCAGATCTGGAATACGATCCTGCGCAATATCCGCGCTTGCTCGCACCTATTCTTAGTGATAAAGCCGATGTGGTTTATGGCTCCCGTTTTGTAGGTGCTGAGCCGCACCGCGTTCTTTATTTCTGGCATCGCATGGGTAACGGCCTGCTGACACTACTTTCGAACATGTTCACCAATCTCAATCTCACTGACATGGAAACCTGTTACAAGATATTTCGCCGCGACATCGTACAACAGATTCAAATAGAGGAAGATCGTTTTGGTTTTGAGCCAGAGATAACGGCGAAGCTGTCAAAAATGCGAGTAAGAATTTTCGAAGTAGGTATCTCATATTATGGCCGCACCTACGACGAGGGTAAGAAGATCGGTTGGCGGGATGGCATTAGGGCGTTGTATTGCATCGTGAAATACAATGTGTTTCGCTGAACATGCGTGCGCACTTGCTCAACATGTTCAAGTACGTGTTTGTTGGTGGCACCGCCGCGCTTGTCGATTGGGCCATCTTTTGGGTATTCGCTATTGAGTTAAACTGGAACTACTTGCTGGTGGGTGCGGTTGGCTTTATCACTGCAGCAGGTGTTAATTATTGGCTCTGTATTAGCTTCCTCTATGAGAGTGGCGCTCGCTTTTCCCAGCGCAGTGAGATAATTGGTATTTATCTGATCAGTGGTGTCGGGCTGGTTTTTCACGAGTTGGTTCTTTTTTTAAGTGTGCAAAACCTCGATATCCATTTGATGTGGTGCAAGATTTTGGCCACGGGCGTGGTGTTTTTCTGGAACTTTGCTCTGCGAAACTTTTATCTGTTTGCCAGTCCGTCCATTACCCATGATTGACCGATTACCTTCCTATGGCTTTCTGATACTGCTGGCTTTCGTCGCACTTATCGCCTTGTTCGCCACCTATCATGGTGCCGGAGTCTCTCCAGATTCAGTTTCTTATCTGCGTTCGACCAACGCCATGCTCAATGGTGCGAGCTTGCTTGAGTTGGGAACTCATTTTCCACCGGGAGTGGCGCTGCTCTGGCATTTGTCTGCGCAGCTTGGATTGGAACCCCTCGTCGCCGCGAGAGCTATTTCCATATTCAGCCTGCTTGTATGTTTTGTGGCATTGAGATCATTGATGCTGGCGGCTGGTTGTGCCAACTGGATAGTTTTGTGCGCTTTGTGCACCCTGGCTGTGAGTGTGAACTGGGTATCTAACTTTTGGATGGCCTGGAGCGAACCTCCATTTTTGGCCTTGTTTTTCTTGTCTCTGAATCTCGCCTTGCAAATTGCTGGAAGGGAGGAGGGCGTTGATACTCGTTGGCAATGGTCGCTTCTTTTACTATCACTTGCCGCCATGTTGCTGCTTAGATATGCCGCTGCTCCGCTTGCGGCGGCGATTTTGCTCTTCCTCTTCCTGCGGCGATGGATCTGGAGCCCCGAGCGCCTGGTTCAGTACTTCTTTGCTGGTTTGTTGGTGTTAGCACCGTTGTTATGCTGGCTGGGTTTTTCTATGATTCTTGCTGAGCAATCCTCAGCACGGGAATTCGCCTTTCATCCGCCAGGCTTACAGCATCTAAACAGCCTGGCACTTACCTTGACTCAATGGGGTGGTGGCCTGTCGCCGCTCCTGGTCGCAATGCTCACACTTCTATTACTGATATGGCCGCTGTGCAGTAGCCATTATCGAGAAAAACCGCTAGTCCAGTTGGTGTGTTATTGCACCTTTTGCTACGCGGGCTTTCTGATTTTTTCCATCACCTTTATGGATGCACATACGCCTCTTGATGGCAGGATTCTGGCACCCATACTTCCGTTGTTGCTGTGTCAGATTGTTGTATTGGGTTCAGACAGGCACCCGGCACTATCTGCGGTACCCCTGGCCACGCTATTCGTTTTTAGTCTGCCCGCTCTCGCCGGCGAGCTTTCTCAGTCTATGGTTCATGGGCGGGGCTTCAACAGTCCTGTTTACGCCGAACTGGAGATCTTGCGCGAGGTGGATAAGCTGCCTCCGGGTACGCCCATTTATAGCAACGTCTATGAGCTTTTTTATGTGCATCTCAACCGGGAAGCAGAACTGATTCCTAGAAATTACGATCCCAGAACGCAAAGGCCAAATGCATTGATTGCTGAGCAGTGGTCGTTGGTCTTAGCGGACATGCGAGAGCGGGGCGCCATTCTGGTGTGGTCACCTATTGGAGCCTATCGGAGATACCTTCCCACGGTCGCCGACATGCTTGCTTTTGGTGATCTTGAAATAGATCGTGAACTGGAAGGTGGTGTCTTTTTGCGCCCACGACAAGCCGTGGACGCACCAGATTAATGAGTTATGTATGGCGCGGTGGCTTAGCGCCTTCGCCTCATATTCCCCCGCTTTCGCGCGCCGAACTCGCGGTTCATTTGCCGACGGTCAAACTGAGGCCGCTGCATGTTGCCGCGATTCATATTCTGTGCACGATCGAGCCCGCCTGAGACTCTCTCATTGGATTTCAGATCACGAGTGTTGCTGGCAGGTCTTTCCCACTGATCGTTTTGGCGCACCTGCCAGTCATCGCCGTCGCGCCTGGCCACCTGCCCCTGTCTATCGGCAAACAAGTTGTCCTTGCGATCGGGATTGCTACGCGCACGCTGTAAGCCGTTTTCTGTTCGCGCAAGTGGCGCATTGCGGGCTTTGTTTTTTGGCCTGTCATATAGATTGTTTTGCGATTCCCGATTGCGCAAGGCTGCAACGTCGTTGCGCCGATTCCCGATATTGACGTTGTTGCCAATATTGATGTCGCCGGTGTTAATGTTGATATCATTATGGCGATAGCCGCCGCCGTACCAGCCGCCACAGCAGCCCCAACCACCCCAACTGTTGCCCCAGCTCACGCCGACCCGAAAAAAGGGCCCGCCCCAGCTCACGCCAAAATTCCAACCGGTCCAGGGGTTGTAGCCCATATGGAAGCCCCAGGTAGGTGTGCGCGGATAGTAATAACCGCCACCCCAATAAGGTGGGTAGTACCAGCCTGTACCGTAGACCGGCACGCCGTAGTAGGGGAAAGACCACAGGTAGCCTGGCGTATAACCGACATAAACCACGCTGGGTGTTGCATCATAGATGTGCACATAGGTGGTGTTATACACAGGTGAGGTGGGTGGAATTTGCGCGATCTTATCGCTGGGTACGTTATCCGCCACACTCCATGGTCCGGTGGGCGATGAGGAGGTGAACCAAACGCCTTCATCCACCGCGTAGTAAGCGCCATCGATGCGCAGTACTTGGGATGAGGTGTTCACCGCGTACGCTACATCGGTACCTTTGATAGCTTCGAATTTGGGGTCGCCATCGTAGCGCACTGCCAGTGTCGCCTGGTCGCGCTTTATCGCCGTTGTCTGCGGAATACTGGCATCAGCGATGGCTTCGTTGGCTTCTATTGTGCCGGCAACAGAGGTGCGAACACCGCCTATGTCCGACGCTGGCGGTATTTCCGAAAAAGCATCCGGCAACTTGTCGGCGCGCACAAACGTCCAGGGGCCTTCTTGCTTACTGGCACGAAACCATCTGCCAGAGAGCTGCACGTACATGTTGCCGCTGGCTAGATCGCGTATCCAGGGTGTTTCCGTATTCTCAACGTAGAGCAGTTTGCCGCCGGTGAGGGTGACCCAATCGGGCTTACCTTGAGTCACGACAAGCTCCGTTGGCACAGTGGCGGTCATGATAGTGGGAATAGTAGTAGGCACTGGATCATTGGTTTTTGGCACCATTGCCACCAGATCCGCGGGCGGTTTCGTACTCTGCTGCCATGGGCCCAGCGGGTCGCTGGCTTCATACCATAGGTTCCCGCTGGTTAGATAATAGTCACCCCCCTTCCTTGCCACCGCCAGTGGCGTGTTCTGAGCGCGCTCGTAAGGGCTATTTTCGATTTGTGTGAAGCGCGGATCACCATCGTATAGGAGTAACACGGCGAGCTGCTCACTAAAGATAATGTTAGGTGGGTCCGTATTGAGGTCGTCCAGGCTCTGCTGCACATTTTCGGAGACGGCAAGCGCGGAAGACAGCTGCGTTAGGCTGATGGTTAAGATTGAGTCGCCAACGGATTGTTCAACCACCTGTGTGAAGCGCTGCTCGTCGGTGTCCTTGGAATCCGGCCAGGTGACCTTAGTGACTTCGATATTACTGATCTGAGCAGTATCGTTCGCGCGATTCGTTTCTAAGGATGCTTCAATCCACATAGCGCCAAAGATCGGATCGGCGCCGTTTTTCAGTTCAATCGACATGGCCGCCCTCGCGAACAGGCGATTGCCTTCAATTTTGTCGGGCTGCGGCTGGTAAATGATGATGGTGCCTTCATCGGCAGTGATCTCCTGGGGCCACTCAACGGCGTGAGCAGAAACGACGAACATCCCAAATAGTAGGGCGCACGCAAACAACTTGAGAGTAACTTGGCGGAGCGACGGCACGAGTTGGATCTCCTGATTTTATTATGGGTTGGGGTTGAGACCGCTAGCAGGATAGTCGAGTTGATAGGTTTGTCCAAGCTTGGGTTGAGCGTCAGTCGCAGATGGGTAAGACCGAACCGAATTCGTTGCAAAATCTTTCAGGATAAAGGCGAATAGCCTCAGCCCATGTGGTACGAACGTCGGCTAAAAGCAGACCAAAGTTCGCTACCAAAAGTGCTGGGGCAAATATAGAGTGCGATAGATCAACCGGTTTACAAACTGAGGATGAAGTTTTGAGTCAATACGACACGGGGACGGGTCAAGTTACGGTGACGTCGCGAGATGTTTATCAGGCTCACGTAGTAAGTGTTCTGTGCTGCAGGGTGTCTCGATGACGATAGGCGTTAGAAATCCGCCTGCAATTCCACACCGATTGCGCGTCCGTCGCCGATGGTTGCCTGAGTCTCACTCAAGACCGAGGTCAAGTAGTCTTCATCAAAGACGTTATTCGCGTAAACGCTGATGCGGTAGTCGCGATACTCGTAGCCAACGACGAGATTAACGAGAAACACATCGTCCACTTCGATGCCCGGCTCGTTCTCTATATCTTGGTAATACTCGCCTGTATAACTCGTGGCGATACTCGCGAAAAAACCGGTATCGTGCTCGTACGCGCCGCCCAGTGACGCTGTGACATCCGGAGCCTGCGGATAGGCGTTACCATCACAGCTACCACCAGGACAATCGTCGCTGGGAATAGCGCCGAGTTCCGTATCCAATAGGCCGAGCGCGGCATAGGCGGTGAAGCCGTAGCCGAAGTTTACGTTCGCTTCAAACTCCGCGCCGAATGCTTCGGAATCTCCCGCGTTTAGCGTAAAGGGAAAAGGAGACAAATCCGGATTGAAAACTTCTACCTGCTGGTCATCGTAGTCGTTGTAGAAGATGTTCGCTCCCAGACGAAGCCGTCTGTCAAAGGCAAACAGTCGATAAGCGATCTCGTAGGTCCAAACGAACTCGGGTTCGACATCATACTCAACAGTTTCCAGATCTACTGTTGTTAGCGTTGTAGCGTATCCGCGTCGGTATCCTTTGGTCGCTGTGAGTGCAAGCCTTTGGTCGTCAGTTAAATCCCAAGAGATTCCACCTTTGGGTAGAAACTCGTCGAACTTGGCTTGTCGTTTGGTGGGTTGGTCTGACTGAGAATCTAGCGTACGCCTTAATTCGTCTTCCTGATATCGGCCGCCAAGAATCAATGAAAAATCCTGTAGCAGACGGTAGCGCAAGTCGGCAAATACCGCCCAGCTCTCAGTTGTATTCTTGTTAATACCCTCCTGAATGACGAAGTCACCGAAGGAAATGAAAGTATCTGTTTCTCCGTCTTCATCGGCGTAAAACAACCCTAAAGTGCCCGAATATCTGGCCTCGTCCTCAGCTTTTTCTAGCCGGAATTCTTGCGAAAAATCCTGATCCTTGCGGTGCTCGTCTCGAAAGAAACCGCCATCCGAAGGCAGGCTGCTGATATCCAGATCTGCATCGTGGTATCCCGTGATCGATCTAAAAACTAAAGAGTCGTCCAGCTGATAGCTGGCGTTAACAGCGTAGTTATTCAGATCCATTTCCCGCTTCTCTTGACCGGAGGCGGCTGCATTGAACTGTCGATCGAAAAAGTCCGGACCGCTTACCGGAGCCACGCTGGGTGCATCGAAGATATCGCTTGCGAGAAACAACAGCGAGAAATTCTCCAGTTGCTTCGGTTCATAGAGCAGCTTGCCGCGCAGGCTGTAAAACTTATCTTCTATAAAGGGCTTGTTATCCGGGTCCGACAGCTTAATGTCGCGCTCCGATTCACGGTATTCGCCGGTTACCCTAAAGGCCAGCTGGTCCTCAAGTATCGGACCTGACAGCGCAAAAGCGCCTTCGCGCCGATCCAACTCACCATACACACCTCGCAGGCTAAGCTCAGGCTCATAAGTTGGGTCTTTGGTGGTAATCACCACGGTACCTGCCAAAGCGTTGCGACCCTGTATTGTCGATTGTGGTCCGCGATACACTTCTAGCTGGTCGATGTCCCATACACCTCTCGAGCCGCGGCGTAGAGCTTCCGCACCCTGGGTGACGCCGTCGATGACCACGGATATCAAGGTCGCGGAATTTTGCGGTTGGGTCACGCCGTCGGCGGCCAGACCGCGGATCTGAATGCTGTTGCCACCCGCCTGGGGTATCGTGCGCACGTTAGCCAGTCGGCGAAACGCCTCGGTGGTATCACCGATATCGTATTGCTCAAAATCCTCTGCAGTAACAATGCCCACGCTACTGAAGGTATCCAGATAGCTGCGTTCTATCTTTTCACCGCGCACAATGATGTGTTCCAGTGCGTTTGTTGCACTCTCGTTTGTGCCGGCGCTTTGTTCGCTTTCTTCACTCTGCGCTGCAGAGCTGAGAAGCGCGGAGAGTAATAGGGAGCTTAGTGCAGTGCGTGTGCTGACTGCCGATATGCGCGGTTGTTTTGATAACAGAAACATGCCTTCTTCCCTGCGGACTGGCTGAATGATTGGCTATCGCTTTCACTGGCGTTTCACAGGCCTGGGTACCACTGAGGGTATTGGTAAGCTGTGCCTGATGACTGTGACTGAGCAATCGCGAAGCGCGGTCGAAGTGTATCGGTGTCGCCTCTTTATGTAAATGAGTATCATTATTGGTAACGGGTGAGTGCTTGGCTCAGATAATCGTCTTCCCCAACAGCCAGCAATGGACAAGCGCGTCTTAAGAGCCTTCGTTGGAGATTTCCACGATTCGCCTAGGGTGAGTCCGATAGAAAGTTGGCCCGAGGTAGCGACCGGCCAAGAGAGCCAATGTCACAGATACTTATCATTTCATAGAACCAGCAATGGATAGAACTGCGATCTTATAAAACCCCTACTGGATGGAATTGGTGTAGCGGCAAACACTGATGTTGGAAAACGGCTTGTCGAATGAATGGGCCTTAAGCGATTAATCCGACTTAGTATTGTTACCATGAAAAGTTTCATGCACGCGTGAACTGCTAGCGGGCTTGGCGAGTTTGAGTTCTATGAAGTTTCAATGAATATGCAGTAACAGGCCTTTAACTCGAGATCAGCCCTGTGCAACCATGCGTAAGCGCGGACGTGTGTGAGCCTTAGAACCGATTAAACAATTAGAAAAAGAGACTAGCTGATTGGAACATTCACTTGCCGCAGCCCCCAATCTGGCCGTGATTATGTTGGTCGTTGTCTTCGCTTTGATCGTCGTTCAGGAGGCGGTCAACGGCTTTCATGACGCCGCCAACGCCATCGCAACGGTGATTTACTCGAACTCCCTTACACCAGTACAGGCGGTTATCTCTTGCGCGCTACTGAATTTCGTAGGCGTGGTTATTGGTGGCACGGCCGTGGCGTTTGGCATTGTGTTTTTGCTTCCCCCGGGCATGGTGGCCGGTATCAATACTCTACCGGAGGTGGCGTTAATGCTCGCTCTGGTGTTGACGGCCTTGCTATGGAATTTCGGCACATGGTGGTTGGGCATACCGAACTCCACGACCCACACGTATATAGGGTCGATCATGGGCGTGGCGATGGCTCATGCTTATCTATCGGGCGAAACCATCGCGTCGGGCATTAACTGGCCAGAAGGTGAGAAGGTTGTGCTCACGCTGTTGATTTCGCCTATATTCGGTGCCCTGCTTGCGTTCGCTTTATACAAGCTGCTCAAGACGTTCTCGAAAACGCCCGAGATGTATGAACCGCTCACACCTGACGCAAAGCCCTCGCCGTCGATTCGGTATCCGCTGATCTTATCTTCAGGTGCTGTTTCTCTGCTGCACGGTACAAACGATGGTCAAAAATCGATTGGCCTGATGCTGATGGTGTTAATGGGTATCGCACCCGGACTCTATGCGATCGATCCGGCGCGGAATCAGAGCAGTTATGAGCATTTGATTTCCGCGGTGTCTGACATCCAAAGCGTTATTTCGGAATCCACGGCCGATACGCTGCGATCTGAGGCGTCGGATGTCGAAAAGGAGCTAGCTGACTTGCGTGCGCTTGCGCTACGTGATCATTCGGCAGATCCACTTACTGAGGCGCAGAAAGAGCAAGTACGCCTGGATATTCTCGAATTGAGGGAGGCCGTCACCAAGCTGCAAACACAACTGGCGGCGAAAGGTGTGCTGACCACTGAGCAAAATCGTCTCCTCAATCAAGCGAGGAGCGATCTCAGTGCGCTAATCGAGAATGTTCCGTTCTGGCTGATCGTGATATCTGCGTTAGCTCTAGGTATTGGCACCATGATCGGGTATCGGCGCATTGTCACGACCTTGGGTGAGCGAATGGGAGAAAGACACCTTAGCCCTGCACAGGGATTAGCGGCGCAAATAGCTGCCGTTATGTCTATTGGTGCCGCCGATGGCGGGGGCGTACCGGTTTCAACGACTCATGTGTTGACGGCAGGTGTTGCCGGCGCAGTGAAGGCGTCAGCGGAGCGCGTTCGATGGGATACCATTAGCAAAATTATCGTCACCTGGTTTACCACGCTTCCGGGAACCATGTTGAGCGCTTTCTTGCTGGCTCTGGCACTGCACGCAGCCTTACGGTAGGCCGCATGCAGGCAAGATGACAAACACGGAAATGCCTGGCGCTGAAGTGGCCGGCGTTTCAGGTCGTCAGCGCAGCTCCTGGGTTGCCGCCCATGGCACGTTCAATGACCTCACCGTAACCTCGATAGATGTAGGTTTGATCATACACACCCATGCTCTTGAGTTTCTGATGCAGCTCTCTCAGGCGATAACAAGGTACGGCTGCCATAAAGTGATGTTCTAAATGGTAGTTGACGTAGTTGGGCGCTATGACGATACGCTCCCACCAGCTGGGTATTACTGTGCGTGTATTGTTCCTGGGGTCCGGGTCATAGAGATCGGGTGTAGCGGCGTGCTCAGCAACCTGGCGAATGCGGATCACCAACATAAAGCTTGTCATGATAGAAGCTAGCCAGAGCAGGTAAACCCAAGGTGCCATCAGCAAGGAGAGCACCAGCAAAAATACCAATTGTGCGAACAGGGCATAGGCCATGGGTTTTGCGCTTTCGCGTTTGTCTTTTTTAAGCACACCTGCCGCACTGGTAAGCACGTAGGCCATAAACTTAATACCGGTCTGGCCGGTTAGGTCTCTCACGACTTTGCGTTTAAAGCTGTCTGTCGAGACTGGGTAGCGTTCGTAATTGCCCAGATCAGGATCGTGATGGGTTCCAGCCAGTTTGTGGTGCTCCCTGTGCCCCGAAAAAAAGACGTCCAGGTTGTTAAAGATAGGGGCCGCAGCTAGCCACTGCCCGACAAACCGATTGACTGAATTTGAGGTAAAGAATGAACGGTGCCCACATTCGTGCATAATGACCGCCAGACCGAGCTGTCGACCCGCAAGCAAAACGATAGATAGCAGAATGGTCAACGGGTTGGTCCAAATAAACGGAATGACCAGCAGCGCAAAAATGGCTATCCAGTTACACAGTAGCATCCACAGGGCACGGCCGTTGTCTCTGTTGGTCAGGGCTTGAATCTCGTCTCTGCTGAAATAATGATTAATCTTCATCGTCATATAGATTTTCAATAAGTAGAAATAGAAAGAAACGATTAAATGGCAGCTAATGTGGACTGCACGTGATGCGGCGACAAATTGAGCGTGGCGAAACTAAATCGCTGTAACCAGAAAGGTTTGCCCATTTCATCGTAGCGGCGCATCAAATCGGTGAGTGTTTGCCGCAGACTTGCGTCGAACATCTCTTCGGGTAGCAGAGGGTCCAGCGCCAACAGGTGCAGCGCTTCGCCTCCTAAGATAAACGTTTCGCGGATTATCTGGTCCGGCGCCTGCTCTAACAGATTGTCCATGCTGATCTGAATGGCACCAATCAACTCGCGATAGCGCACTTCTAATGTCTGCACATCCCACAGGGACGACAGCGCTTTTGATGAGTCGGGTAGTGTCAGGGTGCTGCCAGATGAAATCATGAACTCGGCACTGTTGCGCTCATCCAGCATGGCCTTCAGCTGCTCGCTTACTTGCTCGCAACTGATAGCCAGGTTATCCGGTCGCAACCACAGACGCTGCCAGAACTCGCGAAAGCCCAATTGGCCACTGGCTTGTTCAATTGCATGCCGTTGTCGGGCTTTGGTTCGCGGCGCGATGCTCAACATCAACCAGTTGTCATCCCAGGCCCGAACCTTGTTTTCTCCCTGCTGCCAGGCCTGTAGCCAGTCGCGTAAGGGGTTGTCCTTATGAGCAAGGCGATAGCTGCCGCGCTCATCCTGCTCGACGATGCCGCGCGACAGCAGCCGCGCAAGATTGACGCGCAGAGCGTTAGCGCTAATACCGAACACGGCGGCAACCTCAACTAGGGCCTTGACCGGCCATGTGCCTGGTGCACTGGCTCGAAGTAAGTCCAGCAGCAGGGTCTTGGCGGTTACGGGTCGCTTGATTGAAATGGTCTCGATCATTTGTCGCAAAAGATATTACACTAAATTAATATTCCAA
>JBCCNJ010000128.1:0-12112 GCA_039025905.1 Pseudomonadota bacterium
ACGAGGGATTTATGCAATATCAATGCGAGCTTGATCGACAGGAACTGATAGACCTGGCTATCAACCAGTATTTCGGCAATGTCGATAAAAAAGATCTGGATGCGGTTTTAGACTGTTTTCACGATAACGCGATGCTTACAGTCCAAACCGCGTTTACCAGCCATGCCGGCAAAGATGCGATCAGACGCATGTTTGTCGATTTTATGGGCGCTTACGAGACCATCGTGCACAAAGACTTTACCTGCACCGTCGATGAAGACAACGGCCGCATCACGGCTAACTTCGTCGCCGAGCTGATCGACGCCGACGGTAATCGAACGGAACTGCATAACACCAATTTCTGGCGAATACGCGGTCGACAGTTTCAAGAGGTGTATGTCTATATGAGTGGTGCAAATCCTCTCGTTTGAGTCGGGTGTCAACTGGGTAAGTCTTGAGCGGGATTGAAATCTAAAGGCAAATTTTTCTCGAGTCTCCGGCGTTCATGCCCCAAAATCTGTCGACTTGACTTGAAGAACAATCTTGGGGTTCAAGGAGCTATTGGTAGCAGGCCGCAGAACCGAAAGTTTCGCTAGCTTTTTGGTCCTATCATCAGCAAATACCAGCCCGTGGTCGGGACCTGGCCTACCGAGACTTTTCTGGCTTGAATGGTATGAACACTTACGCCCCCGTTCGCATTCGCGAGTGCGGTTTCCACGATATCATTAATGCTTGTTGACTGGGATGCGACCGCATCCTGCTGTTTGAGATCAGCGAGGCCATCGGCTGTTCGATAGTACAGCACAGCGGCTTTGGCCATGGAATTGATGTCGGCGATCTCCGCCGCTAACGCGGGATCACTTGAGTCGATAGCCAGACCCTGTGCGTTGACCAATAGAGCGATGTAGCCATTGATACCGAGGTCAGCAAGCACGCTCTTTGTTGCCTGCTCCAAGGTCACATCTCGTGACATGACACCCAGCAGCAGCTCGCCTTGAAATACCGGATACGACACCGTAACCATCATGCCGGCGCCCACCAGATCCAGGTAGGGTTCGGTCCATCCGCTGCGCTTATTCTCGAAATCCGCCGCTTGATAAAAAGTGGTGTTGGTTGGCGTACCGTTGTTTTCAGCGTTTGCTAGCGGTACGAAAGGGTAAATCATGAACGCATGTTCAGCGCTGGTGAAATACACCCACGAGAAGGGCAGGCTCTCATAGGCTGTTCGAAATGCGACCGTCAGTTTATCGAACACGGCGAAGTTGCGGAGTGTCGAATTCGACAGATCGGGGTCGTTATAGCTCAGATAGCTCGGGTACTCAGCTTGAAAGGCTGGTCCGTCTTGCAAGGTATCGGGCCAGGTTTTAATCAGTGTGGCGGACCCCTTGGTGACGGTTTGCTTCCGCCAGGCGAGCGCCTGCGCCCGGGAGATAGTACCCTGAGTCCCGATGAGGCCGAGGTATGCCTTTCCAAGGGCCTCTGCACTGGCGGCAACCGCGCCAAGCTGCGAATCAATGTGGTTAACGGCCAGTCTGATCACGGTATCTTCGGCCTCTGGGTCAGCTCTGGCTGTCAATATGGTGACGCTGGTGATGAGGCCCCCCAGAAATACGACAAAAACCAAGACTGTACGCTTCCCAAGGTGCAATACGCTGTGCGGAGTAGGCTTAAAAGTGCTCACGGTTTTCTCGATTCCAGTGCGGCCACAGAAATAGGGATTGGGGAAACAGATAGACCAAGACCACCATAAACCATTCGACGCTCGAAAGGACAGCCTTGATGTTACGTAAACTCAGAATCGTGGTCAGCAAAAAAGCGCCAGCGTGTTGTAACTGTTTGAGCTATCTCCATGGGAGCTGTTGCCGCTAGCTTGCACGCTGGGAAAACCGACTTGTACTAGCTTCAACGAATACTAGCTTCACTGAATAATAGTTGCTGCGGTCATCGCCTCAGGACACGGTGAGTGCAGGTTTTGCATCGCTTGCGTACACTGTCCTCAATAAACCTCAGGAAGTAGGTATGGTTTTAAAGCTGTTTCCGATCTGGGCACCTCTAGCCGCACTGCTAGGCTACCTCAACGCCGACCTGCTAGCCCAGGGTGGGGGTGCAATCGTGCCGCTGCTCATGGTCATTATGCTGTGTATGGGGTTGACCCTTACTGCCAGAAACTTTCTTGATGTAGGGAAGTATCGCGCTGCGATTGTGGTAGCCATCATTCTGCAATTCACAATTATGCCGATCTCGGCCTTGATCATCTCGCGCCTTTTCAACTTGAGCGAGCAACTAACGTTGGGGATGATTCTTGTTGGCACTGTGGCCGGCGGTACCTCATCAAACATTATGACGTATATCGCTAACGGGAAAGTCGCGCTTTCCGTAACGATGACAGCGATCTCGACTTTGATTAGTGTGGTTTTGACCCCCTTTTTGGTGTCCCTGCTTGCCAGCTCTGAAGTCAGAGTGCCCTCCGGTGAAATGCTGATAGGCCTTTTGCAGATTGTCCTACTTCCCGTGGGGATTGGTTTGCTCCTAAACACGTTTTTCGCGACTTATGTGGCGAAAGTTCAGGGCGCGATGGTGATGTTAGCAGTGCTCTCGATATTGGCGATTATCGCTATCGTTGTTGCTCTAAATGCCGGTGACCTCGCCAGCGTAGGAACGGAGGTCGTCCTTGCCACCTTGATGCACAACTGCACAGGGCTCGCGCTGGGCTATCTGGCTGCGCAACTACTGCGTTTTGAACCATCGGTGCGTCGAACCGTAGCGCTGGAGGTAGGGCTGCAAAATTCTGGGCTGGCCACGGCGCTGGCGTTGAAGTACTTCACACCCGCAGCGGCGTTGCCCGGTGCCATTTTCAGTGTGTGGTTAAATATTGTGGGCGCCTTGTTTGCGTCGATTTGCCGGTTGGAAGACGCGATCAAGGAACGGCGGGAAATGCTGAACCAGCGCGGTGATCAATGAAATAGACTTTGTGGATAAGCGCTATGGTGTAGCGCTTGCGCTTATCGGACGCGACGCGAAACGCAGTCGTAAAACTGTGTCTTGCGGGGTTTTTGAATACCGAGAAGTGATGCGGTTATTTGGCCAGTGAAGTCCAAGGATCGATGCGAGCCTATGAAACTGACCATACCTTGCTCAAGCACCCACCGCAGGCGTCTCCCCGGGGAAACTGACTTCCACGCGGGTACCGCTGGGATCCCTGCAAAAGATCTGTGTGATATTAAAATCGGCAATATGGTTTACCTTAAATGCCACGCCGAGCTGCCTCAGCCGAGCAGCGTAAGCGCGATTGTCCTGCCCTGTAAAAGCGACGTGATCCAATGGTGGTGGGATATCTGGCTGGATATGCCTATCGCTTGCGATCAGGTGGACCACGGCCTTATCCTGATCATAAAGCCAGTAACCATGACGGTCGAAGTTGGGTCTTGCGCCCTCACGTAATTCGATTGCATCGCAATAAAAGTCCCGCACCTGCTCCAACACCTCAGCGGGTGCGGCGATATTGATATGATTGAGCTCCATCTTGTCGTCTCAGTTGCCTTATTGGCTTCCGATACAGCTTAGGGAGCCTTTCATCAACTGGTCAAGAGCAGCGGCTGGCGAGTGGTCGTGATGTCACTGGCCAAAGCCAGCCCGCGGCTGTTGCTGTGTAATGCAGTGAATTCCACCGCCGCCTTCTGCAATATGATCGATACGTACCTGCACGATTTCCCGATCGGGGAAATAGGACTGCAATCGTTCGCGTACCTCGTTGTCCAGAGCTATACCGTAACTTGGCGCGATAATCGCGTCATTTGCGATGTAAAAATTGACGTATGAGAGGCAAAATTTATCGTTCAAGGCCACGTCCCAAGGAGCTTCGGGCAGCGAAAGCAGTTCGATGGCATTTCCTGCTGCGTCGGTTGCACCTTCCAGCGATGACCTCAGGCGATCAAAGTACGGCTTGCGTGGATCATTTTCGTCAGTGGTGCCTTCTATGATCACAGCGCCAGGTCGTGCAAACATCGCAATACCATCGACGTGCCCGTCGGTTTCTTGATCTTCGGCATCACCCTCAAGCCACATGACTTTACTAACACCCAGAGTGTTTTTCAGTTCATTCTCGATCTGCTGTACGCTCCAATCAGGGTTGCGATTGGCATTGGGAAAACAGGTGTCAGTGGTGAGTACGGTGCCTTCGCCATCGACGCAAATGCCTCCGCCCTCGGCAATCAGAGCCGAGTCTATGGCCGGCACACCGCAGTGCTCCAGGATCCGGCGTGCCATCTGGGCATCTTGATCGTAGGGCTGGTACTTCTCTCCCCAGGCATTGAATTTAAAACAGACACCGGCCAACTCACCCGCCTCATTGATGACAAAGTTGGGGCCGCTGTCGCGCGCCCAGGAGTCGTCGATGGGCACTTCGAATACCTCGATATCGCTGCCGAGAAACTGCCGTGCACGATCCACCGCACCGGGTGCAACCAGCATAGTCACCGGTTCAAATCGACGAATGGCGTGGGCGACGTCGGCATAGTGCTGACAGGTCGCGTCCTGCTGAGACCACATACCTTCACGGCTGGGCCAGGCCATCCAGCAGCGCTCATGGGGGTGCCATTCAGGGGGCATCCGATACTGTGTCATGGTGTCTGTCTCGTTACTTCGACTTGACCTCAGACTAGGGCAGGGCGGAGACTGGATCAAACGAAAGTTTTTTGCTCCAGGTATGAGGAAATTTTATGAGAGGCCGCTATGGACGCCTGCCGTCGATGCAGGCGCTGATCGGATTCGAGAGTGCGGCAAGGCTGCAGAGCTTCTCGCGTGCCGCAGAGGAATTGCACATGACCCAATCGGCGATCAGCCATCAGGTGCGTGGCCTGGAGGACCAGCTGGGTCAGACGCTGTTTCGGCGACGCGGGCGCCAGGTGGATTTGACCGATGCCGGGAGGGACTTACTGGAAACCACACGACGCACGCTGAATGCTCTCACCACAGGCGTTAATCGGCTGGATTTTTATGTGAAGAGTGGTTCCGTAGTCGTGGGTTGTCCGCCGGGATGGGCGCGCCACTGGTTGTTGCCCAGGTTACCTAAACTGCGCCGCGAGCTGCCTGATATCGATCCCTGGCTATTTACTTCGCAGGATGAAATTGACTTGGAGCGTACGGAATGTGACTTTGTTGTTGCGCTGGGTGATGGCCACTGGCCGGGTAAGCAGCTGCTTCGTCTGGGTTCAGAGTTGCTGAGCCCCGTGTGTACACCTGAATACGCGAAACAGCTGGGGCGACGTCCCAATTTGGCCAAGGTACAACGGTGCGAGTTACTTCACGATGAGGACTGGGGAGGCTGGAATCGCTGGTTTATCGCCGCTGAATTGCCTACACCGGCACCCGTGCGGGGGATCAATTTTAGTGAGCCGGGCCTGTTACTGGATAGCGCACTTTCTGGGCACGGACTGGCGCTGGCGAGTCTGACCCTGGCAGCAGAAGCATTGACCTCGGGTGCATTGGTGCAACCGTTCAAGTTATCGGTAGACACCGGGCTGTACTGGCATATGGTGGGGGAACCCTCACGTCTAGAGGGTGATTCAGAAAGGGCATTATGGAACTGGCTGGAAGTGCAGGCGGAGGCGTTTTATGAAAAAAATTAATGGATAGCGCCAATAAAATGCGTTTGCTAATCAACATGGCAAAAGGCTAAATCACCCCAAGGAGGTACCCATGAGCAAAGTCACACTCGCGGCCACCCAGATGCAGTGCAGTTGGGATGTGTCCGCTAACATTGATGCGGCGACTCGCCTGGTTCGCGACGCCGCTGCAAAAGGTGCTCAGGTGATTTTACTGCAGGAACTGTTCGAAACACCTTACTTCTGTATTGAGCAATATGGTGAGCACCTGAAGCTAGCCAAACCAAGAGAAGATAATGCCTTATTGCAGCACTTTTGCTCGCTCGCTGAGGAACTCGCCGTCGTATTGCCGATCAGCTGGTTCGAGCAAGCAGGCACCTGCTACTTTAATTCGATATGCATGATCGACGCGGATGGGTCGATACTGGGTTACTATCGCAAATCGCATATTCCCAACGCCATTGGCTATCAAGAGAAGACCTATTTCACACCCGGTGATACTGGCTTTAAGGTGTGGAATACGGCCTATGCTCGCCTCGGCGTGGGCATATGTTGGGATCAGTGGTTTCCCGAGGCAGCGCGCTGTATGGTGTTGAACGGCGCCGAAGTCTTGCTCTATCCAACCGCGATCGGCACTGAGCCGGGTGCTCCAGAGCTGGATTCCGCTGCTCACTGGCAACGCGTAATGCAGGGGCACGCAGCAGCCAACGTGGTGCCTGTCGTAGCCTCCAATCGAATTGGCGAAGAAGCTGCCACCCAGGATCCAGAGCTCAATATGCAGTTCTATGGGGGTTCGTTCATCTGCGACGGCACGGGCGAGTTGCTGGCGGTGGCCGATGACAGCACTGAGGCTATCCTGACCGCCGAACTGGACCTCGCTGAGCTAGCAGAGTATCGCTCGCAGTGGGGTCTGTTCCGAGATCGGCGCCCCGACCTGTACGGCGATATCACGACCCACTCTCCCGGCGTCAGCTGAATTGTTGCCACCCCTGCGATATTGGGCCATTGCCCTTATTGGATGTGCCAGCATACTGCCTGTGCTGGTAGCGCCGATTATCACAGGTGTGCTGGTGGACTTTGGCGGCTTCAGCAATCGTCAAGCTGGTTTGACCGCCGGCTACGGTGGCTTTGGCTCGGTCTCCGTGGCGCTGCTATGTGCGCTATTTATGCACCGTTTGCCATTGCGACGGCTGGCCGTGGTGGGTCTAATTGTTGCCGCCTTGACCAACTTGGCGGCGGCAGAAGTCTATCGCGAGATCAATCTGTTCTATCTCGTCAGAGCCATCAGCGCCTTTGCCGATGGTGCCTGCTATGCCGCTGTGATGAGTAGTTTTGCCCGGGCGAGCCGGCCAGAACGCGGCTATGGCTTGTTCATGACACTACAGTTTGGTCTCTCAGGTATTGCGCTGTGGGCACTCCCCACTTTTTACTCAGAGCTCAACGTAGAGGAGCTTTACCGCGGCTTTGCTGTTCTTAATCTACTGGCTCTGGTTTTAGTGAGCAATCTACCCGCCACAGCGGCAGAAGCGGAGGGGGTTTCACTGCGCGGTAATGAATGGCGCTTAATACTGACCGTCTCAGCCATTGCCGGTTTGGTCGCACTGTGCGCATTCGAGGCAAGCAATACCGCCAGTAGTGCCTATCTTGAACGAATCGCCGTCTATGCAGGTTTGAGTGATGCTGAAATTGGTCTCGTTTTCGGACTGGGCTCGCTGACTGGCGTCGTCGGCGCCATCAGTATCCTATGGCTCGGGCAGCGCCTGGGTGCCCTCACGCCTATCTTGATGGGTATTGTTGTTGGAGCGGTTTCCCTATACGGACTGATGCATGCAGAAACCTTCCAGCCATTTCTGATCTGGACCTGCATTCACAGTTTTACCTGGGCCTTCACCCTGCCCTATATCCAGACTATGTTGGCTCAACTCGACCCCGGTGGCGCGGTGGTGACCGCAGGTGGTCTTGCCAGCGGCGCTGGCGGTGCTTTGGGGCCGTCTGCTGCGGCTCTGATGTTAAGCGGAGAAACCTTCACCGCGGTGTTGACGGTGGGGTTGATGGCATATCTGATAGCCGCCGTTGCCGCGACGGTTGCCGGATTTAAGCGCACGGCGTAGCGCGGACACTGTCGATTGGAAGCGCACCATAGCATAGCGCAGCCGTGAATAGCGCTTCGATGGCGCAAGCTCTGTTAGCAGCCAGTTTTGGGTCTGCTTCATAGAAACTCTGCAAAATATATGCCCTGCAAAATCTGTAGGCTTCGCGTTTGTGCATCTGTGATGAACGAGTGCGCGAATTGACATCACCAAAAGTATATTGCTCTGCATTTGCCGTCCCATTCAGTTCGCACTGCGCCGAATCCTGTCAAAGAACACGACGCCGGGAATGACTAACAAAAATAACACTGCTCCAAACCACAGCGCACTTGCTGCAGTACCGGTGGCATCGTAGATAGCACCAGAAATGGGTGGGCATACGGTCATCATCACAAAATAGGCGGCAAAGAATACGCTCATACCAAAGGCGCGCCGTTCAGGTGCTGCGGCATCCCCGGCCAGGGCCATCACTGCGCCTGCTGGTGCGAAGCCGATCAAGCCGAAGAGCAAATTGGCCGGCAGGTCGGCAGAGGGCACTTGTATG
Source organism: Pseudomonadota bacterium (assembly GCA_039025905.1). Taxonomy (GTDB): domain Bacteria; phylum Pseudomonadota; class Gammaproteobacteria; order Pseudomonadales; family Halieaceae; genus JARRPM01. The sequence continues at coordinate 8,217 of JBCCNJ010000128.1, forward strand.
AGATAGAAAGAAAACGCTGCGATGCACGAACAAATGGTCAGAATCAACGTGCGCCGGCCGGTCCGATCCACTAGTACGCCGAACATAGGCGCTGACAGAATAAGAAGCCAATTGCCAAGACTGATCGTGGCGGAGGCGTTTAGGGGTGAGGCACCAAAGGCTTCCAACATGATCGGGGCAAACGTGGTGTAGACAATGTAGGCAGCGTTGAAGGCACCGCAGGTCAATCCTGCGATAATCACGAGTTTCCATTCGCTGCCGGTCAATCGGAAACCGGCACTGCCTGGGGGGGCAACCCGATCATCGGGTGAGCGGTACAGCGTGAGGATTGCGATAGCGGAGAGTGCGCAGTATACCGAGGCAGCCATAAAAGCCATGCGCCAGCCAATGGCCTGCTCCAGATAGGTATGACCGATCTGGCCCATACCGATACCGATGGGCCAGCTGATAACAAGTAAACTCATGGCGGTCGCAATTTCATTTGGCGGAAACCAGTCGGCGATCATTTTCACGAGATACAGTGTTGTCAGCAGCAGACCGACACCGGCTAATAGACGTCCCAGACCTATCATCCACGGCGCACCACCGAGTGCGGATATGATCCCGCCAGCCGCCAGCAAAGCAAGTCCCAGAGCTGTTAAGGTTTTATCAGACACATAACCTCCGAGTAGCCCCGCAGGCAAGGCTAAAAAAATACCTGGCGTCATGAAAAAACCGATGAAGAGACCAATCTCTGCATAATCCAGTGCATATTCGTCGGCAACACTGCCACCGACAGAGACCAGCGTTTGGAACTGAAAACCGAGCGAAATGCGTGCTAGAAACAGTAGTAAGAGAATGCGCCAACGCATCAATCCGCTTCCTTGTGATTTGCGCTGGCTGTGCGGGGAGATGCTCTGCGGGGTGAACATTGTAGTGTAAGCCCCTGCCCCATAGCGCGCCAACAACTCGCACAATACGCGGTAATTGCAATGCGCGGAAGCTTACTCGCCAGCGAGCGGTGGCTGAGAATGGAGACCAGCCAAGCTGGCAAACAGCGGAGCTTCGGGTCTAATGATCAAGGTTTGCCTGGAAACGCCGTTTTCAGAAAATCGATCATGACCCGCGTTTTGCGTGGCAGGAAGGAACGGCTGGGGTAGAGAAGCCAGGCAGCTGTTTCGAAGGTTGTGGCAGTCACGTCATACTCCGGCAGCAAAGCAATTAGTTTCCCGTTTCTCACGTCGTCATCAATCAGCCAGTCAGGTAACAAACCGACACCCAGACCTGCCAGAATGGCTTGGCGCAAACCCAGCGCGTTAGAAATGATTGTTTTGGGTACAATCTCGATCTCTTGATGCGTATTTTCTTTGGAGCGAAATGTCCAGGCCTTGCGAAAGGCGGGTAGGGCAAAGGACACGATGTTTTGGGTCAACAAATCGTGTGGTTGTTTGATGGGCTCCGCTGCCATTAGGTGGCTCGGGCTAACGCAAACCCGATAGTGTGTATCCATCAATTTGGCCCCGACCAGTTCCACATCCGGCGGTGGACCCAGCCGAACAGCCAGGTCGATACCCGCGCTGACCAGATCGATGGTCTGGTCCGTCAGATCCAGATCCAGTTCAATAAGAGGGTATTGGCGCTGAAAGTCGTTGAGTAGTGGAATGATGCACCTGCAGCCAAAAGCCACCGAGGCGCTGAGCTTGAGTTTGCCACGCGGTTCAGATTGGGTTGACAGTGCATCATCCTGTGCGTGCGCAAGCTCCTGCAAAATCGGCTCGATGCGCTGCAGAAAACGCTGCCCTGCTTCGGTCACGCTGAGCTGGCGTGTGCTACGTTGAAACAGGCGCGTGCCAAATTCAGTTTCCAAAGCAGCGATGCTGCGCGAGACAGAAGAGGGATCCAAATTGCGTCGACGCGCCGTAGCAGCAAAACTGCCGCTGTGTGCCACATCGACAAACAAAGCCAAAGTGCGAGTATCCATTAATGCATTATATGCATGATTATAATGTTATTAATCATATTTAATGTAGTTTAGACATGGGCTAATTTGATTGTCTTCGGGTAAGTAATAACAGTGCGTAGAGGATTGCGACTATGAATCAGCTCAATAATCAGACCGTCGTCATAACCGGAGCAAGCCGGGGAATAGGGGAGGCCACAGCGAGACACCTGGCAGCCTGCGGTGCCAATGTCGTGTTGGCCGCCAGAAACCAGACTGATATTGAGCGCATCGCCGAGGATATTCGCGGCCTGAACGGGAATGCTATCGCCAAGTCGTGTGACGTGACGCAATACGATGAAGTAGCCCAGGTGATAGATACCGCGCTTACGCATTACGGCAACCTGGATGTGCTGGTAAACAACGCCGGTATTATCGAACCCATCGCCCGAATTGAGGACATCGATCCTGCCGATTGGACCCAGGTAATCGATACCAACGTCAAGGGTGTTTTCTTCGGCATCCGCGCAGCGATTCCCGTTATGTTGGAAGCCGGGTCTGGGACCATCATCAACATCAGCTCCGGCGCGGCACACAGCGCGCTGGAAGGCTGGAGCCATTATTGTGCTAGTAAAGCGGCGGTATTGTCCTTGACTCGGTGCACCCATCGCGAGTTTGGTGAGCGCGGCATCGACGTGGTGGGTATCAGCCCTGGGACGGTAACCACCCAGGTACTCGATCGTATCCGCGAGTCAGATATGAATCGCGTCAGCCGGCTACCGGATTCAGCGCACATCCCTGCAGAGTGGGTAGCGAAAGGGATCGAGTTTCTCTGTCGGGGCGGCGCGAAGCAATTCGCTGGGGATGACTTTTCGCTGAAAACGGACGAAGGAAGAACCTTAGCCGGTTTGCCCCCAGTGAATCAGGTAGTCTGATAGCACTCTGCGTTGCGTTTAAGTATGTGTAGACGATCTTGTACTCAAAGCTTTTCTTGCCCCGGGGAAGTCTTCAATTCAAGCTAGTGTAGGTTCGTGTACTTATAGTACGGCGAATATGTTACGGGAAAAATGATTCCATGGAACCTAGAGATCTAAAGCAGCACGCGATTTTTGATGAAGATGTGATGCACCCGCTTGCGCTTGCTGATGCGCGGGCTGCGTACCCGGACCACTCTGACGACTTCTATGAGATCAATGCCGCGCGAGCGATAGAACGCTATCGGCAGTGGTGGGACACTATCCAAGAAGAGGGGCCAATACTGGATGACTTGCGTAGTGCGGGCATCTCAATACCAACGGTTTTCGAATTGCAGCATGAATCCGTCGCGCATAATGAAGCGGCTGTAGACGCTCTTCTTTCACATATGGACAGAGATTATCTGGATGTTACCTACGAAACATTTATCCCGAAAATAGGAAGTGCGAATACTCGAAAGAATGAGGTCGCTGAGGCGCTACTAACTCGCTTTGAAAGCGGTAAGTATCATGAACGTGTCAGTGACCGCATCGGTTTCACGGTTAAACCGCTACTGAATCGATCCCACGTACCACACCTCGAAAGAATCATTCAAAACGATCAACTGAATAGTCGCATGGTTCTTGTCGTACCTTTTTCCAAGCTCGGTCGCGAAAAAGCGACTAAGACGCTGATAGAGGTAATTGAACAGCCGGGCATGTTACGAATGACAGAGACAGCGCTAGGCTTCACCCGAGATCCTGCAGCTATACCGGTTCTTGCAAGATACTTAGACCATGATGAGTCTGATGTAAGGAAGTATGCGCGAGCTAGCCTCAAGAAGTTGGAGAAGTACCGGAACTAGCTGCAAGGCTGGTTTCACTTCAGGGAGGAAAGGTGCACTTTACGTTACACTTACGAACCTTCTTGTCAGCTATCTTTATTCGCGTCAGCCGCGGTTTCCACCGCGCGCGCCACCGCCCGTGCCACGTCTTTGTTGAACACCCCCGGTATTATGTAGTCC
>JBCCNJ010000129.1:0-12007 GCA_039025905.1 Pseudomonadota bacterium
ACCCACTTGCCGGCGGAGATGGTGGGCACGTACCAAATGCCTGCCTTACGCATCATTCGCATAGCTTCTTGATCCATGTAGGTACCGTGCTCAACGGAATTTACCCCGGCGCGGATCGCGCGTTTCATTCCCTCCACGCCATGTGCATGCACGGCGACCACAAAGTTATAATCTGCTGCCGCCGCTACAATCGCTTCCAGTTCTTCATCGGTGAACTGCGGATTATCGCCGCTTTTGGCAAGGGACAGTACGCCGCCGGTCACCGTGAGCTTGATAACATCCGAGCCGTCTTTGTAACGTTGGCGCACGGCCTTGTAGGCATCGTCAGCACCGTTGATCACACCTTCTTTTGGCCCGGGATCGCCGCGAAGATCGCGCCGAATACCGTTGCTCGGGTCTGCATGGCCACCCGTGGTTGCAATGCTTTTGCCCGCTGCGAAAATACGCGGCCCTTCTACATAACCCTTATTAATGGCGTCGCGCAAGGCGAGATTGGCTTCGACGCTTGTTGCGCCGAGATCACGGACGGTTGTGAAGCCTGCAAGTAGGGTGCGATTTGCATTCACTGAGCCGCGCAAGGCGATATCTGAAGGGTTGAGATAGTATCTCTCAGAATAGCTGGCGGGCGGATCCAGGTTCGAGTCAAAGTGTACGTGCATGTCCATGAGCCCGGGCATCACCCATTGATCGCTCAGGTCAATCACCTCAACGCCCTCGGCCATCGTGAATCCTTCGACGACTTCTGTAACCTGGTTACCTTCTATGACAATGCTCTGGTTCTCCAGAATCTCCCCCGTGTGCACATCGATGAGATGGCCAGCGTGAATGATTTTGCTGGTAGCGTGTGAACCGGCTGCGAGCAACATGAGTGTTGCTGTGATGAAGACTTTGAGCATATTGGCCCCGGAAAGTATTGCGAAACGCCTGCGGCAGCCTAACAAACACCGCTACGTTACACTACCTAGTGTTCTGCAGTAGTTTGGCATACGTCTTATCCATGGCGGTAAAGGCGAGTCAAAACACGACAACAGTGAGCGCGAGATCCACGTTCGGATCCAACGATATGCCTATCATTACTTGGCGTCGGCGAGATAGCCAAAGTGACGCGAGCAGCTCTAACAGCTGAATCGCCAGAATATCCGATAAGCGTGTAGAATTTCGCCGCCATCGCGATAGACGCTGTATTGTCTTACAGCCGCAATCGGCAACTAAGGGTCAAGTCGCATTATTCGCGTTTTGAAGAGGTTTGAGTCGCGCATCAGCGCGCAGCGTCTGTCGAATGCGATAGTCGAGGCTGGAGATACGGCTTAAGAATAAAAATGGAGCATTTTCATAAATGAGAAAGTGGATAGTGGGGTTGTTAACTGTATTGGTATTGGCATCAGGCGCTTTGCTGCTCACTGTAGATAAACACGTTCGCTATCTACTGACCAATCCGCCGACGGACACAGAGGTACTCTTTTGGTCCACCCCACAGCGCGATGGCGCTTTTCGCTCCATGGACTGGTTTTCATTTGTCGCAGACACGAATTCGATAGCCGCAGGCGAAGACGTCTTAGATTTACCTGTAGGCGAACCTTTGGCGATTGACCTTGACGTCGATGCGTATATGCAGGATCAGCGCTCGGCCGGCCTGGTGATTTTGCATGACGGTAAGGTGAGGTTAGAAAAGTACGGACTGGACTTCGATGATCAGGGCCGCTGGACCAGTTTTTCGGTCGCCAAATCGATTACGTCCACGCTTGTGGGTGCCGCGATCAAAGATGGTTACATCGAGAGTATCGATGACAAGGTGACCGATTACATTCCAGATCTACGCGGTTCAGCCTACGACGACGTGTCGATTAAGCAGCTGCTCACCATGAGTTCAGGCGTTCGATGGAACGAAGATTACGAAGATCAAGATAGCGATGTTGCTCGCTTTAATATGCATAAAGCAGAGCCCGGTGTAGATTTGACGGTCAGCTACATGCGCCAGCTTAAGCGGGATGTACCTGCAGGGAGCAAGTGGCTATATAACACGGGCGAGACCAACCTGATCGGTGTGCTGGTGAGCTCGGCCACCGGCAAGAGTCTGTCTGACTATTTGTCGGAAAAAATCTGGGTACCCTATGGTATGCAGCAGGACGCGAGCTGGCTATTGGGTTCGACTGGCCACGAAATCAGCGGATGCTGTGTACAGGCAGCCACGCGGGATTTTGCCCGCTTTGGCCAATTCACTATGGATGGCGCTAAGGTGAACGGAGAATCTATCGTACCGGACGATTGGTTCGAGTTGGCTACGCGCAAGCAGCGAGACATTGGGTATCCAGGCGAAGGCTACGGTTATCAGTGGTGGACCTTTGATGATGTTACCTATGCCGCCCAGGGTATTTTTGGCCAGGCGATATTTATTGATCCGCAGCGCAAGCTCGTGATTGCTTCCAACAGCAATTGGCCGACGGCGACGGATGGCGAAGGGCTAGGCCGACAGCGGGATGCCTTTTATCGCGCGGTTCAGGAAGCGCTGGATGCTGAGAATCAGTGACGCTGTTTCCCTTGGCGGTTCTAATATCTCGATAAATTCGCAAGCTCCCACTAATGACCTTATATCGGACCTAAAAACTCCGGGGTGTTCTCTTCTGCATCAGTGGCACTGTCATTTAAGGGTTCGGCACCAAAGTTAGGCTGCCCGGTATCCATGTCAGTCTCATCTAGTAGGGCCCCTTCCTGGGGCGCTTCGGGGTCAAACTTCCCCTCTAGCTCAGGCAGGTCAAAGGACGTAGTGGGTTTTTCTCCCTCTGGCTCTACTACTTCGCTTGCATAAACCACAGGAGAGAGTAGCGCGATAAGGAATATTGCTAATCGTTTCATAGTGTTCTCCTGGCGTGTGATAGAAGGGGCAGTGAATCAGTTTAGAGCCATCCCAGTGTCATTCTTACTTTTGCGATAGAAATGCTGGAATCCAGCTAAAACAACCACTAATGAGCTTATGCCAAGTCGGGCAGTCGGTCATCTGACACCGTTGGAATATTCTTCTTCAAGACCGCCATCGTCGACGTCAGCATCTTCTGGACCACTGAAAATTGCTGTTCCGGGTCTAGCTTCAGCCTCTCTGTCCACTTCCTCTAGCGACTCCTCGGTAAGAATAGGCTCCTCTCCCACACTATATGGAGCGCCATACCCCTCGTCATCACTCGCATAAACCATAGGGGAGAGTAGGGCGATAAGGATTAGTTTTTTCATAGTGTTCTCCTTAAATTTGGCAGATGGGGCGGTGAATCAGTTTACCGTTGTCCAAGTGTCATTCTTACCTTTAGCACCGAATCTCTGGGATCCAGCCAATCACTGTTTCCGCGATGTCTCAGCCAGCCGAACGAAGCTACAGTATGCGGCCAAGGAAGGTTATTGGACAACGAGTGCGGGTTGCACTTTGCCAAGCCGCGCCACTACATCTGCGTCGCCAACGGCAACTGCGTGGTGTTCTTGATCTCGGTTACCGCCATATGCGAGTGCAGCTCGCGTATTGCTGGGCTGGCGGTCAGCGTATTACGCACGAAAGACTCGTAGTGCCTGATATCGCGGGTCACGATTTTTAGCATGTAGTCCCAGATCCCGGTCATGGTGTAGCACTCCACCACCTCGATGTGACCTAGCATGTCTTCCTCGAAGGCGATGAGATTTTGCCGGCCGGTGTTGGTTAGGTTGATCGTGGCAAACACTACTACCTCCATACCGAGCCGGTCTCGGTTGAGAATGGCCACCCGGCGATTGATCAGCCCCGCCTGCTCCAGACGGTTGATGCGTCGCCAGCAGGGGGACTGGGACATATTGACTTTATCGGCGATGGCTCCGGTGCTCAGTGTGGCGTCCTGCTGTAGCAGGTTCAGGATCTGGATATCCTGCTTGTTTAGCTCTATCGACATATTCTATCCAGTATTTTGTCTAAATATGGAATTCCTATTCAATTCTGCCTGTTTGAACGCCTAATTGAAATAATGCTCTCGTCCGAAAAACGGCACAATAAGGCAGAATAATCGCGCGCAAAGGTAAGGATATGGCCCAGAATCACCCAGCACATCTGCGGCAGATCAGCCTCGACGATAAGTATGCGCTAGACACCGCGCGGGCCTATATGACCGGCATCGAGGCCCTGGTGCGCTTACCCATGCTGCAACACCAGCGCGACCAACAGCGCGGCTTGAATACCGCCGCGTTTATCTCTGGCTACCGAGGTTCCCCGCTGGGTGGTGTGGACCAGGCCATGTGGAAAGCCAGGCCCTGGTTGGAAAAACACAACGTACACTTTCAACCGGGCGTCAACGAAGATCTGGCGGCAACATCGGTGTGGGGTAGCCAGCAAACCAATCTATTCGAAGGTGCACGTTATGACGGTGTCTTTGGCATGTGGTATGGCAAAGGCCCGGGCGTTGATCGCTCAATGGATGTGATCAAGCACGCTAATGCCTTTGGTACGTCGCGCTACGGCGGTGTGCTGGCTGTTGCGGGAGATGATCATGCTTGCAAGTCCTCCACGCTACCGCATCAGTCCGAGCATATGTTTATTGGTGCCTCCGTACCGGTACTTGCGCCTGCCAATGTCCAGGAGGTATTGGACTTGGGTGTTTACGGATGGGAGCTGTCGCGCTACAGCGGATGTTGGGTTGCACTGAAGGCCATCACCGAAAATATGGATTCGGCGATTTCAGCCGACATCGATCCTAACCGCATCAATATCGTGACACCCGAGGATTTTGCTCTGCCCGCCGGTGGTTTGCATGGTCGCTGGCCCGATCGACCGCTAGAGCAGGAATTGCGCCTGAATAAGTACAAGATCTATGCGGCCAGAGAATTTGCCCGCGTAAACAACCTGAATCGTATCGTTTTGGATAGCCCCAATGCGCGCTTCGGCATCATTACCTCAGGTAAGGCCTATCTCGATGTGATGCAGGCACTGGAAGATATGGGCATCGATGCCGCAGTCGCTGCGGAAATTGGATTGCGCGTTTATAAAGTCGGTATGCCCTGGCCACTGGAACCGGTGACTACTCACCAGTTCGCGGAAGGACTGGAAGAGATTCTAGTCGTTGAGGAAAAGCGCTCCATCATCGAAGACCAGCTTACCGGGCAGTTATACAACTCGCCCGTTGCAGCCAGGCCAAAAGTATTCGGCGAGTTCGATGAGCATGGCAATGACCTGCTTCCCAATTTGGGCGAGCTGAGCCCGGCTACCATTGCGCTGGCCATCGCTAGCCGTATTCGCCGCTTTTACGTCTCCGAACAGATGGAAGCGCGGGTGAAATGGATCGAGCGAAAAGAGGTTTCCCTTGCGCGGCCGCGAGACGCTGCCGAGCGCGTTCCGCATTTTTGTTCCGGTTGTCCGCACAATACCTCGACCAAGGTCCCCGAGGGCAGCCACGCCCTGGGGGGTATTGGCTGCCACTATATGGCCACCTGGATGCCCGATCGTGCCACCCACACCTTTACCCAAATGGGAGGAGAGGGCGCCACCTGGATAGGGCAGGCACCGTTCACCGATACCCAACATGTGTTTCAAAATCTAGGGGATGGCACCTATTTCCATTCGGGCCTGCTCGCCATCCGCGCGGCGGTCTCCTCGGGCGTCAATATCACCTACAAGATTCTATACAACGATGCGGTTGCGATGACTGGGGGCCAGGCCATAGACGGCAGTCTTGAGATGGATGAACTGGTACTTCAGCTGCGAGGCGAAGGTGTAAAGCGTATTGCGCTGGTGTCAGATGAACCCATCCAATGGCGTGGCCAATTCAAGGCTGTGCCCGGTTATAGCCTGCATCATCGCGATGAGTTAGATGCTGTGCAGCGAGAACTGCGTGACTATCGCGGCACGTCCATCATTATTTATCAACAAACCTGCGCCGCTGAAAAACGCCGTCGCCGCAAGAAGGGAGATATGCCCGACCCTGCGAAGCGTTTGTATATCAATCCCGAGGTGTGCGAGGGCTGTGGTGACTGCAGTGCTAAGTCCAACTGTTTATCTGTACTGCCGGTGGAGACGGAGTTAGGTCGCAAGCGAGCCATTGATCAAAGTGCGTGTAACAAGGACTACAGTTGTGCAAATGGGTTCTGCCCCAGCTTTGTTACCGTCGTGGGAGGTGAGTTGCGCAGGCCGAAGTCCAACACCGATAGCACAGTGCTATTCGATCCACTCCCAGAACCGGACATGCCTGCACTGGATAGGCTTTGGAATACAGTGGTGACCGGTGTGGGGGGAACCGGAGTGCTAACGGTGACCGCGTTAGTTGCTATGGCCGCGCATATTGAAGGCAAAGGTTGCGCGACACTTAATCAAACGGGCCTGGCGCAAAAATTTGGCGCAGTGGTGAGCCACGTTCGCGTGAGTAGTGTGCAGGAAGATATCAAAGCGGTGCGGATTCCGGCGGGTGAGGCTGATCTGCTATTGGGTTGTGACTTGGCCGTGACCTCAAGCTATGAGGCGCTGGGTAAGGCTGCTGACGGGCGCACGCACGCGGTCGTCAATGAAGCAGAAGTTCCTACGTCTGCGTTCATACACGATCCGGACGCCATCTTTCCTACCGGCGCGATGCAGGACAAGATTCGCAGCGAAGCGGGTGCAAACGAATGCCATTTTGTGGATGCCACGGCGATTGCTACGGCCCTGCTTGGGAATTCGATTGCCGCTAATCTTTTTCTACTGGGTTTTGCCTGGCAACGTGGCCTAGTGGCGGTGGGCAGCTCAGCACTGGAACAAGCAATCGAACTTAACGCGGTTGCGGTGGAGTTCAATAAACGGGCGTTTCAGTGGGGTCGTCGCTTTGCCCATCAACCAGCGCAAGTGCTAATAGCCGCGGGCTTAACGGATAGTCAGCCTACGCCATTGGATTTGGATGCGGTGATAGCAGATCGCAGCGCACGCCTCACGCAGTATCAGAATGCAAAGTATGCGCAGCGCTTTCTTCAACTGGTCGCACGAGTCCGTGAAGCCGATCCGCGAGCGACGGACGCTGACTCCCTAACCATGCAGGTCGCTTGCAATTTATACAAGCTCATGGCGTATAAGGACGAGTATGAAGTCGCGCGACTGTATAGCGATCCCGCCTTCATCGAGGGTTTGCGCGAGCAATTCGATGGCGATTTCTCCTTGCGCTTTAACATGGCACCACCCCTATTCAGCAAAAAGGACCCACTTACCGGCCACCCGCGAAAGCGAGAGTTCGGACCTTGGATGATGATGGCCTTTCGAATGCTGGCGCGATTCAAGGGATTGCGCGGCACTGCATTTGATGTATTTGGCTATACCGCTGAACGTCACCAAGAGCGACTCGATATCGCCGAATACGAATCACTTATTGATGACGTGCGGGCCTATCTAGATGTCGAGAACTATGACACCGCCTGTGCACTGGCAGCGCTGCCCGCGATGCTAAGAGGCTATGGCCACGTCAAACACAACAATCGCGAAAAACTCGCACCGCAGCGTGAGCAATTACTGCAGCAACTTAAGCGAGTCCCAGGGTCGACGGTGCGAATCTTTGAGGCGGCGTAAGTTCGCCGGTTCCAGAAAGGAGGTAGAGTATGAGTGTGCTTTCAGCGCCAGCCTATGACAGCCACGAGCTTGTTGCGTTTCATTCCGACGATAGATCCGGTTTACGCGCGATCATTGCCGTGCACAATACTGCTCTGGGTCCATCGGTGGGCGGCTGCAGAATGTTTGCCTATCCGTCAGATGCGGATGCCCTACACGATGTACTGCGTCTTTCACGCGGAATGACGTATAAGTCGGCGCTGGCGGGGCTGCCGCTAGGGGGAGGCAAGTCCGTTATTATCGGCGATCCTCGGCGTGACAAAACGCCTGAACTGTTGCGTGCCATGGGCGACTTCGTTCAGTCTCAAGGTGGGCGCTATGTCGCGGCCGAGGACTCGGGTACAGGGGTGGCGGACGTACGAATCATGGCGGAGCGCACCGAGTGGGTGAGTGGTGTTATGGACAACGCGCACGGCGGCGATCCGTCCCCGAGCACGGCATTTGGCGTGTTTCTAGCGATTAAGACCGCTATTCGTCTTCGTTTGGGTGTCGATGATCTGCGCGATATCAGGGTGGCGATTCAGGGCTTAGGCCAGGTTGGCTTCCAATTGGCGCGTCATCTGTGTCAAGCCGGAGCTGTGGTATACGCAACAGATATAGCGGGTGATAACCTGAAGCGGGCGCAGCGGGAGCTCGGCGTTCGGCCAGTGTCAGCAGATGCCATTTTAAGCTTAGAGGCCGATATATTCGCTCCCTGCGCCATGGGAGCCGTATTGAATAGTGAGACGATCCCCACCTTACGCTGCGGTATCGTGGCGGGCGCTGCCAACAACCAGCTTGGCAGTGACGAAGATGGGCTCGCGTTAGCAGATCGCGGCATTTTGTATTGCCCTGATTTTCTTATTAATGCAGGTGGCATTATTGATGTCCACTATCAGCGCAGCGGTGACCATCCGCAAGCATCCAAGGCACATGTAGGACGGATCTCCACGACGCTCGAACAGGTGCTACAGCGCTCTGACACAACGGGTCTGCCGACCGCGGTTGTGGCTGAACAGCTGGCTGAGAGTATTCTTCAGAGCGCCGCTTGAGTTGTTGTCTAGCACAAGCTTGTTTGTTGTTGGACTTTACGTGGGTATGGAGCGCACGCGTCGTTGACACGAACTGTGCCGGACGCATTTCAATTAGACGCTTCTAGATCTGCCGTAGCCATATTGAAGGCCTCTAGATGGCACCATTTGGTTTTGCGGCGTGCCAGGCGAACATCCAGCGATTCTCCATCGAAATCGGTGTCGGTTGCGTTTGTGAGCTTATGTTGATCGACCAAGGTTGCGGCGTTAATCACAGCGTAGTGTTCACCGTCAATGACACAGCTGGCAAAAACGATCTGCTCGCAGCCTAAACACTGATGAAAATCGGCTGTCTCGGTTCCTTGCTTAAGAATTTTGTGCAGACTGGGTTCTTGCATTCTTACCCGCAGGCGAGAGCCGGGTTCACCCACCCAGCAAATGTTGCGCGCAGTGCAGAATGAGCAACCGCACCGACGAGGAGTGATAACCTCAGTCGCTGTCTCCCACTCAAGTGAAACGTTTTTGCACAGACAATGACCTTTCATGCGATCGCACCGGTTATCAATAGAAAAGACACGCTCGAGCCCTATAGACTTGCTGCGGCGGCCGGAGGATGGTGGTGACGCAAATGTGTCGATCACGATCACTAGACATAAGAAGCATCCAAATCTCCCTGGCTTGCAGCGATCCAGCGCAGGTAGCGTTGATCGTCTCCGGGGGAGTATAGGTCCATTAAATGCAGAATGCGGCCATCCTCGATGGTAACAACTTCCCACAGCGTGGAAGTAACCTCGGAACCACCCCGAGAATAACGCACATCTGCGTTAATTAGCACCTTGTTACCTTCGACCTTCATCACGGTCGGTGGCTGAAGCGTGCGCTGACAGCGCCGGTCAAATCCATCTAGCGATTTTCTTATGCCATTGAGCACGGCCTCGCGACCGCTGAGGCGACAATGAAAAGGCATGTTGCAAACCTCGTAGACAACATTCTTGTGAAAGTGTGGCTCTAGCCGCTCCCAACTATCATCTTTGTAGGTTTTCTCAAAGTCTGTGGCGTACTGGGAGAAGCGATCTAGGGCTTCCATGGGTCTCTCCTTAACTTAGAGTTGCCAAAGTAATATTACTTAGATTAGTCTAAGTTAATGAAAGATGCAACTGAAAAGCAAAATCCTGCGCGCAAGCGAAGACTGCCGGCGGTGCAGGCAAAACAGCGCATTCTGGAATCTGCTCATGCCTTTTTTGTTGAAGGTGGCCCGGAGGCGGTGAAAGTTCAGGCCGTCGCCGAGTCACTGGGGATTACTGACGCTGCTATTCATTACCATTTTAAAGATCGCGAAACACTGCTAGAGGCTCTGCTTGCCTACGGTGGTAGAAAATTGAAGTCTGCGGTGCAAGATCGCAGCGAGACAGACCTAGCCGCTTTATTGGAGCAGCTCGCGGATATCTATGACAGGCAACAGTTTGCAAAACTCGCTATGTGGTTAATTGAGGCGGGCTGGACGAGCGACGAGGAGGGCATGTTTGCCGACTTTTGTAAAACGTGGCAGCGAGATAAGGGCATTAGTGCTCTCGAAGCCAAACACCAAATCGCCTTCATTAACTTGATTTTAGCGTCCGAGGCCTTGTTTGCCGGCGCATTTCTGCGCAGCGTTGGCCTTGCAGATAACCAAAGAGACCGCCGACGCTTTCACAAGTGGATTGGCACGCAGCTTGATTTCTGGCTAGAAACCAAAGATTAGGCTTGCGTGGTTTCGAGCAGAGGTGTCTTGCGAGACCTGTGTGCTGCTGCACTAACTCATGAGCGCGCGAAAGTCCGGCGAGCACTCGGCTGGTTTATATAGCACATGCTCTGTGTGACTTGTCGTCATCCATTTGGATCGTAAGAAAAGGCTGCTCCATAGGACAGCCTAAGATTCGACAGTATCGACAGTATCGACAGTAGCGAACAATCAGCGTCCACGCCGATCCAGGATATGCGTTTTCAGTATCGCCTGCACCACGTCACCTTGTCTGAACAGATAAGCCTGCCCGAACGACAGCGGTTGTCCGTTATAGAGATCCACAACCTCATCCAGACCGTCCTCATCCGGAGCATAAACTGCGGCTTGAACATCAACGCAAAGATTGCTGCCACCCTCGTAACCTAGCAATGGATCAGAACAGAACGGTTCTAGAAAATTGCTTACCTGGGTGACGAAACCCTCTCGGCGAGCGCGGCCATGGTCTCGCACAACGAGGTGTATTTCTGCGGCCATGTTGATCAGACCTAAACCTGTGGCCAGCGGATCTACGATTTGTGCGCCATCTAACATCAGGAATTCCTGCGGGCTGCGGTAGATCGATGCCGCCAGCAAAATTCTGCCATTGCGTGGATCGGTAACGCCGCCGGTCGCGTAGATTACGCTCACGCCCGCGGGTGTATTGACCATAATCAATCCCGGGTCGGGATTGCCGGCGGCCACCGAATCCAGATAATCCTGGCCGAAGAGATCAACCGCTCCGCACTTCTCGATGCCGCCTGGATTTGCCAAACAGGCGCCAGGGTTATTGAAAATGACCCACCACATGGTCACGGCGTGTGGATGATGCCGCAATATACCTATAGGCAAACCGGACTGCTCACTTAATGCTGCTGGTTCGAAGTCCATTTCATCGGTGCTTTGTGCGAACGTATCGAGCTGCATGCCGATTAGAAGCAGCACTAGCGCGACGACGATAATTTTTTTCCCGCGCGCAATGCCGGCAAGCGTCCATGTAGCCAGATATGATATGGCTGCCTCACCGCTTTTCCTCGCCCAATAATACTTGTTTACTATCATCTCTTTCCTCCTTCCTTTTTTCTGCAAGGCCCCCCATGGGCCAGTGCCGGTAACTGTCGCGCACCAAGGTGCATGAGGCTTGACGGTTCAATGACCATTGCCTGACCTTTTTCTTACTGGCATGCAGACGGACCATGCACCAGAGCGGTGGTTGATGGACTGGATGAAGTGAGAATGAAAGCGCCAGGAGTAGCGCAACTAGGACTTGATGTTGTTCTCGATGGTGACTGTAGGGTTCATACCGTGCTAGCGCAGTTCACAGTCGAATAATTAAAGGGTATTCCAGCACCCGGTACGCCAGCACCCCCGAACCCCAAATAGCAACCTAGCGCAGTAGCTGACCGCGTAGATCACTACCCCTCCGCGAGCGGCGGTCTCATCGTCATGTTAGCGGAAATGATTCAGCCGCGTGCTGCTGCATTGTCGCTTTTTGTCTCTTTAGTACGGTTATTTTTGCTAGAAAGCGAACGTCTTCGCCATTTTGATGCATGACCGAATCTGATCTCAATGAATGCTGATTGAATTCTAAGTTTCTGAATTTAATGAAGTAATTTTATCGTCATGAAATGGTCAGGCTATCGTCAAGCGATCAGCGGCGTGAAATTTAAG
>JBCCNJ010000130.1:0-11905 GCA_039025905.1 Pseudomonadota bacterium
AGACCATTCGGTAAAACAGGAAAATGGACGGTTTTTAGATCACATCTACGTTTATGGCGGCGGCACCGACTCCTATCAATTTTGTATCGACAAACCCCTGGCTGACCCACCGGGAAAGGCGGGGCGCTACCGCAACTGTGACCCGCTGTTAGCCACCGCCTTTGTAAGGGAGCGGGCGTTAGGTAGCGACATTCAGGCGTTCCTGTCCTGGCCGCAGCGTGAGCTGTTCGATCCTATTGGTGTCAGCGACATGCTGTTGGAGACCGATCCACATGGGCATTTTCTGATTTCCGGACACGATTATGGCCGGGCGCGAGATTGGGCACGTTTGGGCCAGCTGTACCTGCAGCGCGGCGCTTGGGAAGGAAGACAGCTGCTCAGCGAGTCTTTTGTCGACTTTGTGCAAACGCCCGCCGTTGAAGCCTGGGCACATGATCCGTATTACGGTGGATTTTTCCCTACCAACGCCACGGGGTTGATCCCCGGCGCACCGCGGGACACGTTTTGGATGAGCGGCGGTGGGCGTCAACGCACGCTGATCATTCCCTCGCGGGATATGGTGATAGTGCGTCTGGGGCATATGGCGGGTTTGGTGTTTGGAGTGGACGAACCGCTGAACGCGGCGATTGCCAGGATAGCGAACGCGTGACGTCAGGCATCAGCATCTGGTTGTTGGCATCTTGCGCTGGTACAGCCTAAAGCAAAACTATTCACCCGAGGAATCACGCAGCGGATACCTGGGCGTCTGCAACCATCCGTCCCGAGCAAGCGCGACTAGCGCCAGAAAAATAACCCCCGCCGCAATGTAATCCACCAGAGCCGGTCTTGCAGTAAAACCCGAGAGCCAGGCAAGCGATGCTCCCAGCACACCGCCCGCCACGCTCGCCGCGCGATTCAGGGGAATCGTAAAACTGTTTTCCCTGGGGTCGAGATAGACTAGCGTGCCCGCGACCAACACCAGTGTGTAGCTGATGCCCACCATAAAGGCCGTTCCATGGGGTCGCAAAGCGTCCGACAGCGACACCTTTAGCCCGACAGTCTGCCAAAGAAACATCAGGAAAGCAGCCACCGCCAGCGTGTACCAGGCGAATAGAAATTCACGCGCGCAATAGTAGGCACGGAGGCCCTGCTGCGGGGTTTTTGCCGCGCGATTCATAATCCCAAGCCGAATAAGGTAGCTCCCCAAGTACACTGCCAGCGTCACTACCAGCAACCATGACAGTTGGCTTTGCTGCTTGAATACAAGGGGCAGGGCGACTGCGAGAAGACTGAGCCCCAACGCCAGACGGGCAGCGGGGCGGATGTTACGGTGATGCAGCCTGTCCACCAGGGGCGCGAGTATCAATACACCGCCGCGCATCAGTAGTAGCGCCAACACAACCGAAACCCCGCCCAAGGTGAAGGCCGTGATGGTGCTGAGCGCGATCGCTGCTGCGGCAACGCCCGATAGTGCAATGTCTGTTTGATTAGCGCCCGTATGCTGAGGTCCTGCGCGCCGACCGAGCACGGCAATAGCAATGGGCAAGAGGAGTGTGAGTGCTAAAGCAGCCCCGGAAAGCAAGCCCAGGCTGCCCACTAGTGTTGAATGATCGTGCCCTATGCGAAAGTTGTGAAACTGAGTAAGAAACGCAAACAGCGCGTAGGCGCATCCGTAGCTCGCTGCCAGCCACCAGATCGATGCGGGAACCCAGTTGTGCTGCTGGTCTTTCGCCTTTACGTCCCGCATGCTCCCGCGTAATCAAAAGTCGAAGCTAAAGCCTACCCCAATCAGTCGCGGGTCACCCAGAATCACATTACCCGCATCGCCGTCGGCGTTTACGAGATAGTTTTCGTCGAAAATGTTTCTACCATAGACAAAGGCCGTGAAGTTATCCCAGGCGTAGGCAACGCGGGCGTTGGTCAGCACCACATCATCGTTTTTCAATCCGGTGGTGCCTGCTTGCGGGTCGGGACCGGAGTTGTTGGGCACCCGCGGCTCTGAATCGTCGCGAAAAGCAAAATCCAGGGTGGCAGTAAAGCCCGCTGGATTGCTGTAGTTGATGCCAGCCGATCCTGAGTAGCCGGATGCGAAGGGGAATTCATTGCCTTCCAGAACAAGGCTGTCATCGTCGACTTCGGTGATCTCGGTTTCGACGACGCCCAATGAAGCAAAAAGGCTGACGGTGTCAGTGGCGGCGAAGTTGACCTGCACCTCAAAGCCGTAAAGCTCGCTCTCCCCCACGTTTCGTGTCTCCTCATCTTGAGGTGTATTGGACAAATCAACTTCAACCTGTTGATCCTCCCAGTCCACGTAGAAAATATTGGCATTGACCAACAAGCGGTTGTCTAACCAGATGGATCGGAGGGCCAACTCGTAGTTCCAAGAGTATTCAGGATCAAAAGTGAATGCGCTGGCGCTTACCGGGTTAATGCCAATGCCACCCGGACGATACGCTCGCTGTACAGAGAGTGCAGCGGAGACCTCATCTGTAAAATGATAAGTGCCCACAAGCTTGGGTAGATACACGTCATAGGTTTCGCTTTCATCAATGGCTACCGGTTCAAGTGCATTATCGTTACCCCCAAAGGCTAATACCAGAACCTCCTCGAGTGTTCGGCTGTACTGAGGGACGATGCCAGGAGTGGCATCAGCGGCCACCTGAGCGGCGGTCTGCGCGTTTCCAAGGAGGGAGGTCAGGTCATTGATAAGTGCCTGTTCCACGGCGGGAGCAAGACCAGGATTTCCTTGTGACGAGAGCGCTAGTAGGTCTGACTCCTCCAGCGGTAGATTCACTTGAGAAGCCTTATAAGTGGCTTTCTCCCGTTCATAGCGCAACCCTAAGGTGAGCGTTATCTTGTCCGTTGCGTCCCACGAGGCCTCACCAAAGACCGCGAACGTATCGAATTCGGGTTTGAATGTGAAGTCTGAACCCAGTGGTAGAAAATCACCCACCAGTATTGGCTCGGTCAGAATACGTGGGGCGGTTGCCGGCGTTGCGATTGCAGCCAGGCCGTCGCTGGCTGCCCCCGTTTGTGCAAGATACACAGGATCTAACCCAGCGATGCCCAGTGGTGATAAGTTAGAAATGTCCAAACCCGGAACCGACTGGGTTTGCTCAACGCGTGTAACGTCATCCGCCCCTCGATTTGCGAATAAAATTCCGCCCAAAATCTGGAAATTGTCTTCCGTATAAAGCAGTCGAAATTCTTGCAGGCTGTCATCCTGCTCGCGCTTGTTCAGACGAATATCCGACACTGGAAAACCCTGATCCGGAAGTGCATCGAAGTCCTCCTGCTCTTGAGTCTCTAATCGCGCGTAGGTTGTTAGCGATACAAAGTTGAGGCGCTCGTTGATGTCGTAGCTGATCAGATTGCTAAAGGTGAATACCTCGCGCTTGGTGAACCCAGGTATATCGGCTATTTGAATGCGGTCCTTAGGATTGTCCGCTGCTACCAATACACTGCCGTCATCCTCATCGCTGTAAGTGGCGGAGATGTCCCAGCGCAGATCCGCTAGCGATTCGGGCTCGATACGCAGTCTGCCTCGCACCAGCGTGCTCTTTTCCTCGTCCGCATCACTGCCATCAGTGCGCTCTACGAAGCCGTCGCTCTCCAGACGCTGAGCCGCAATGCGAAAAGCCATCTGATCTTCAATGACAGGTGCACCGAGCGCGAGGGATGTCTCCCAGGTGTTTTTTTCACCGTAGGTAGCGCGGCCGCGAACATCCGATTCGTAAGACGGCTCCTCCGTAGTGACCGCAATCGTACCAATCAAGGAGTTGCGGCCCTGCAACGTGGATTGCGCGCCGCGCAGCACTTCAATTTGCCGTACATCCCAGGCATTGGTGATGGTCGAGCCGACACCCTGGTTGGGTATGACGGCGCCGTCCACCATGAGTGTCGCAACTGGCGTCGTGCTGCTGCCGGGTGTAACACCTCCGGACAGAACGCCGCGAATAATGAACTGCTCGGTGCGTCCACTGCCCACGGTGGCAAATCCTGCGTTACCGACGCGCAACAGTGCATCGTTCAGGCTGACAATATTCAACTCTTCAATCCGTTCCGTTGTTATCACCTCCATACTAGTGGCAGTATCCTGTACGGACAGACCGCGTTTCTCCGCGTAGACAACAATCTCTTCCAAGCTCGCAGTGTCCGCCTGCACTTCCATGGCCAAAGACAGAAACAGTATCGGAGCTGAGACAATGAGTAGTGAGTAGTGCTTAATCATGGCCTTTACCTTTGTTCACTCGGTGACGAAACGTGTATTTTCCTTTCGGGCATAGACTGCTACCTCACGCGGCTGCCGCGGCTCGATTCGCCGTGACCGTGCGTTCGATGCGATCGTGATAGGCAATAAAGTAGATCAGTGCAGCCGCTGTCAGCAGCACGTTGGTGACAAAAAAACCGACCCATCCCACGGCACCCGCAAGTAATCCCGACAGCCCGCCGGATGCGGCATACCCTAAAAACCAGACAGACTGCTGCACCGTGATATCGGTGCCCACTTGATGGTCTGATGTCCAACCTATGCGTGCGGCGTACAACACCATTCTTATTGGCGCTGTGCAAATCGTGGCCCACAGCACTAGCGCGATGACCGCGGTGAGCGATGCTGTTTCCTGTGCCGCAATCCATAGAAAGCCGGGCGCCGCGAGAGGCGCGATAAATAGCAGCGCGATCGCGGTTTTCTTTGCGCCTAAGCGTGTGATCACGCGCGAGGCAATAGACAGTGAAATAATGGCGCCTATGCTGGCAGCGATACCAAGAATTACGCCAATTTCAGAAAGTGTGAAGCCTTTTTCACTCAAGAACGGACCAATGATCGCCACCGGCATCTGCAGGGTGAATGCGAGTGCGAATACGATGGACACGATGCGCAGATTTACCGGTACTTTAAAAAAAGCGAAAGACCGTGCTGGTGAGGTGGTGGACGCGGTTGGCTTCGAAGGTTCGCGTCGCAAAATCACGGGTAAGTTAAAGAGGCCAAATAAAATAGCGGCGCTGGTGAAAGCGGCCGCCCAACCATAGTGGTCAGCAACGTACAGTAGGCCGGCAAAGCCAATGATCTGCCCGAATTCCTTGCCCAGCCAGACCACGCTTGCGCCCATCCCGCGCTCGTTCGCCTCCAGATTTTCGATCACGTAGGCATCGGCGGCTACTTCCTGCGTTGCAAAAAACACCTGCTTGAAGATCAACAGAGCCACGATGAGGTAAAGGCTCTCCAGGCTGGGCTCTACGCCTGCGATCAAAAGGAACGACACCATCACCATCACCGTCAGCGGCGCGAGCCAGCTTTTACGCCTGCCGAAGCGGTCACTGGCATGGTTGTCGACAATCGGCGCCCAGAGCCATTTCAGCGCGGTGATAATGAAGGGCAGAAAGAACAGCCCAATGTATTGCAGTGGCATACCAAACTGCTTTACGAACAGCGTAGGCGCCATGGTGGCGGTGAGAGCGGCGGGCAAGTCGTGGGCCACCTGCATAGAAAACAGCGTGGCATACTTACGGCGTTTGGAGCCGGTGTCTGCGGATGATGCCTGCTCTTTCATCGCGCCACAAACTCACCCGTCTCTAGATTCTTTTTCACCTTAGAAGGTGGCCAGAGCTTGTCACCCATCGCGACCCAAACGCCGGGTAGGCCGTCGCGCAGCGAGGAGATAGCGAACGCCAGACGCTCGTAGGCGTCCGTATTGGGATCACTCAAGGGCTTGCGTGCACCGACCAGAACAACGCAACGTTTGTGGTTGCGGCCAAGTCTTTGCTGTAGATACTCACCCGTCTGGGGCATGGTGAAGGTGCCATGTGGTACAAGAATGCGGCTGCAAGGATCGATTTGGATAGCGGAAAGGAGTGCATCTCGATCTGCGCTGGTAAGGACGCGCGAGTCTTTCATCACTATCTGCTCAGCGGTGCTGATCGTGATGGCATAGCGCGCACTGTGTTCGCGCAGGTAATCGATGACCAGGCTGCGCGTGGGAACGGGATCAGACTCGCTTAGGATGCCGTTAATGGTGCCCCCGGTATCGAGCACGGAGATCGAGGTCCTATCAAGGGCTGCGGGCATTACTGCGCTACTCGAAGTGCTTCCATAACGCCGAGGGCGAGGTCCACCGTGGGTTGCCTGTCTATAGTGTTGGTGTTGACGTGAACAACTACGCTCACATCCAGATCTCTTTGATGGCCGACGGCTGTACGTGCACCGTTGATATCGCCGGTATGGCCTACCACCTCTTCGCTAAAGAACTGGGTGGCAAAACCGTAGTTGCCGCTGCGGTCCTCGGCTACATCTACACCGTCGATCGATAGTGCGCCCTCGCTGCCCCAATACAGCCTTACAAAGCGCAGCAGATCATCGAGGTCGGAGTAACCGGCGCCAGTGGTGTAAAACAAAGAGTCTATTGATACCGACGGCAGCAGTTGATTGTCGATCAGATTCCCGCCCAGATCGCCCCAGCCGTGAATTAAACGCTCTGGTTGCTCGGCTAGCGGCCCCAAACGAATATCGTCCAGACCATAGGGCGAACTTAGTATGGCCGCGACCTGCTCTGAAATTGTTGCGCCATTGACCTGCTCCAGAATCGCTCCCAGCATTTGATAGCCTGGGTTGGAGTAGTGAAAACCATTTCCCGGTTCTGAATGGGCGGGAAGAAAACCCACTGCCTCTACGATCTCAGACGGTTGCCAGTTGCGGCTAATATCGGCAAACAGCAGAGTTCTGATGCCACCGTCAATGGCATCCCAGTCCGATAGGCCAGCATCGTGCGCCAGTACCTGAGCGATGGTTGCCTCGCCATTTGTGACGCCGGGCAGGTAGCTGCCGATGGTGTCCTCCAAGGACATGTCACCTGCTTTGATGGTGGCGAGGGCCACGGATGCGACCACGGGTTTGGTGACGCTGCCGATACGAAAAATCCTATCGGCTACCAACACCTCTCCCGTGTTGATCTCGTCGATACCCTCCGCCAATAGCAATGGCGATTCCTCACCAACTTGCACGCCCACCAGTACACCCGGCGCACCCGTGGTTGCGAGAAAATCAACCATCAAGGCTTCGATATCAGACTGTGCTGCTTGCAGGCTTCGCAATTCTGTGTCCGAGCTGCTTGAGTTGCCAGAGCCATTGGAGCAGCCTGACAGGGTGATGGTAACGCCAAGGGTGGCTGCGATTAGGTAACTGGTCAGCTTTGATGCCGTGCCCATATCCAAAGAAGCTCCATATGAGGGCGGCGCAGTATAGCGCCGTAAGTGGTAAACGCCAGCTTATGGTGAGTGCCGCCGGAAGCTCGCAGGGATAATGAGCGTGCAAGTAGAGCATCATGCTCTTGCCACCAAAAACCCTGTTTATATACAAGCCCTGATGCCAGCATTCATTTATTCCTCCAGCGGGGGTGGTTCGCTGACGCCGGGCCTCGCCATGAGATGGACTGCGGCCTGCTTGACCCAGAGCTGCAGTTGATTATCGATGACGTGTTCGTCTGTCACTAAATGGCGATGCGCGGCGAGGCCCGAAAGGAGGGCGCAAAGTTGTATGAATAAAAGGCGCGGGGCAACGCTGTGCGGTTTGCGCCGCTTGAAGTAATGCTTACCGGCTGGATCGTATAGTTCCACCGTGCGCGCGACTAGCTGCTGTAGTTCCCCTGCAAGCTCTGGGTCGTGTTGACTCGCCGCCAGCAGCTCTAAGTAAGCGGTGAAACGCTGTGTTCCAAACAAGGTCTCCCACAGTTCCTGAACTAGCGCTTCCAGGCGGCGGTTTTCCTCTGCAATGGATAGCACCAGCTGTCCAAGATCTTTGTAGGTTTCAAGCAGAAGGTGCTCCGCCGTCTCAATCATCAAGATCTGCCGTGTTGGAAAGTGATGCACCTGCGCGCCACGAGACACACCCGCGCGGCGCACAATAGCGCTCAGGGTGCTCTTCGCAAAACCCTCTTCGGCCAGACTTTGCACGGTCGCCTCCATCAAACGCCAGCGCATGGCTGCAGTTCGCTCAGGCTGGCTGCGGCGCGTGTTATCGGATGGGAGTGCGGCGCTTGGGGAAGGCATATATTGGCGAATTCCTACGCTTTGGCGTGTGTAATATGAACGGAGCAAGTCATTAGTGGGATATAAACATACAGTCCGGACTGTATTCAAGTAAGACCCTGGTTTCGCATGAAGGAGACTCGACTCAGTAGCGATACTTCTAAGCGGCGAGGTGTGCTGCAGCTATCGTCAGACTGGAAACTGCGCGCTACTCAATGTAGGAAGCGCGCATGCGCAAACAGATATCGATATCACTAGGAACTCCCGGGTAGGCTATCGAGTGTAAGGGGCATAGTACGGTGGGCTATATATAGACCGCTGTAACGTCTGTCGCGCGAGTCCGCTTTTCTGCCCACTGCATCGGCCCGATGTCGCTATTTAAATGCGAAGGCTTCTCATTTACACTAAGCCACCCAGTTGACACATCAAGTTATAAACACATGTCGAATCATCCCATAAAGTTTGGGCCCGCTGGCCTGGTGTTGGTCGCGGGTTCATTATCTTGCGTGCCTTTCGCCTTGGCGCAGGATGCAGTTAGTACAATCGAACAGGTTGTTGTGACTGCTACCCGGCGGGAGCAGCCTATCAATGAAGTGTCACGTACTGTGGTGGTTTTGGACAAAGTCGTCATTGCTGAGGAGCTATCGAAAACTTCGAATATTGGTACCGTTTTAGGCAACCGCGTTCCTGGCTATGGCGCGCCGAATCATATTGACCAGCTGCGTACCCAAACGCTGCGTGGACGTGAGCCCCTCTATTTGATCGACGGTATCCCTCTGGCGTTCAACGGAGGCGCTAACTTTCTTCAGGGCCCATTGACCAAGTTTGATAGCGGCATGATCGACAGAGTAGAGGTGCTGTACGGTCCCACCGCCCTGTACGGAGCGGGCGCAGCTGGCGGTGTCATCCAGTTCTTTACCTATAATGCGCCGCGTGACACGCCCCTTGAGTTGAATTTTCGCCAGCAGTTTGTCAGCTACCCGGAAGCGGATGACCCTTTGGATGGAGATGCGCTGAGCTGGAAGAGTGCGATTCGAGCGGCTGGCACTCTGAGCATGTTCGACTATGTCGCCTCCTACAGCTACGACTCGCAAAACGGTGTTTATGACGGCAACGGCGATATCGCGAATCCCGTGTATTACGGCTACACGGATGACTCCAGCTATTTTGTAAAGCTGGGATTTGAACCGGACGAAAACCAGCGTCTTACGGCGATGTACTCGTATGTTGATCGCGAGTTTGAAGGTACAAACTTTGACTGGGAAATCACCGATGATGACTTTGCGATTGCAGTCCCAGCTGAGGACGACACACAATTTCGCTACCTGGGTAACAACGAGCCCTACGACGAAAAAACCTTCTATAGCTTCAGCTATGCCCATGCCGATCTGTGGGGAACCAGCCTGCAGCTGCAGGCCTATCATCGAGAAGATGATATTCAAGAGCCGCTCGTAGCATTTGATTTTTCCTTGCCCGGAGCCCCGGACAATTATCAGAATATAAAAGTGGATCAGAGCGATGGTGTACGCTTCCAATTGAGTCGAGATATCGGTGATCAGATAACAGTACTGGTGGGTGCCGACTATGAAGAGCAAAAACGTGAAGCGGTCGCTCTTGTTTACGATGTTGGCACGGCGGATGATCGTAGTCGCGATGTGACAGAGCCTGTAAGAGACGGACTGTTTATCTACCCCTTTACGCTTGATACCTTGGGACTATTCGCCCAGGTGGAATACGTGGCAACGGATGACCTGCGCTTTAGCGCTGGCTTGCGACATGAAGACGCCGAATTCGATATTGGCCCCGGCTTGCGATTATTCGATCCACAGCAAGTCGAACGTCCTGGCGGCAGCGGCAGTGATAACGGCTATGCCTACAACGTGGGTGTAACATACGACCTGATTCCAGAGCTAACGATCTACGCTAGCTATGCCGAAGGCTACGAACTACCCAGCCTCTCTCAGGTTTCGAACCTGGTGCCCCCGGATCAGCCGCTTGAGAGTGACGAAGCCATCGAGCCACAGATAGTGGACAACTATGAAATCGGTCTTCGTGGTGTTGCCGGTGCGTTTACCTATGCAATGGCTGGCTACTACTCAGAGTCTGATTTCGGTCAGAACTTTCTCTACGATAGCGCTTCTGGTTTAGGACGTTATAACCGCGCCCCAGAGAAGACCTATGGCCTTGAGATCGAAGGCACCTGGCAAGCCACCAACAGCCTACTGCTGTCCGCCTCGTTTAGCTGGACGGAAGGTGATTTTGACGAACTTGATGACGGCAATTTTTCCTCTCAATCGGGCCTGGATATACAGCCCTGGAAGGCCAACTTGCACGGTTACTATGCCATTACGGAAAGATTGTCATTTAATTTCTTGGTACTGGCTGTAGGGGACCGGGACGAGGCTTTCGAAGATGATGTAGATCTGTGGGAAGTCGAGGGCTATGAAGTCGTGGATATCGGCTTGGATTACCAACTTGGTATCAATTCATTCTCTATTCAGATCACCAATCTGTTCAATGAAGCCTATCTCGCACCGAGCAGCCAAAGCTACACTAACAGCAATGTTTTCAGAGATCGTGTTGCCGGAGCCCCCGGCCGTGCCGTGGCCTTAAACTACGAAATTACCTGGGATATGTAGCTCCTGTGCAATAGCTTAACGGCTCACGTCGCCCTTGACGGTCACCGCTGGACCGCGGGGTCTCATAGCCACATTTGGGTGCGCAGATCTCAAAAAGGGGTGAGAGGCGACCCTCTGGAACCCTGATCACATCTTAAGTAGCTGATATTTATATTTTTTTGTAGATTTACCACGCTTAATCGGAGGTAAACGTCCTGCGTTTCCACAGATAAATTACCGGCAATTACCCCGTCACGCGCACTTTCTCCTGATCCAAAAAAAAATCTCTGCCGTAGATGTAAACGGCCCTAACATTAATGTTAGAATCTGCAACATCAATGTTATAGACGTATACATTAGCGATCGGCGCGGCCCGGCCCTCTGAGGTATCCGAAGATGAAAACGCCAACGACACTGGCGACACAACCAGCGAAGGGGAGCTCTCGCACCACTACGCTCGCCATTGCTACAGCCCTGCTATTAACCGGGGTGCTCGTTTATGTACTGTATCTACCAAACGGTTCCGAGCATGCAGCTGAAACCCGGGCACCGTTGCCGGTTGCAACGGTTACCTACGCAGAGCAAGAGGGCTATCAACGTCCTTTATCCTTTCTGGGCCTGGTCAGAGCTGATCAGGAATCGCACTTGGGCTTTGAGTTAGGCGGCGCTGTAGCCGAGCTGATGGTTAAAGAAGGGAGCCGAGTCAGTCAGGGCGACCCGATTGCTGTACTTGATACCAGTCAGCTGACAACCCGGCGTGCAGGAGTTGCGGCTGAGGTCGCCAGCCTGGAGTCGGAGTTGGAATTGGCGAATTTGAAAGCCACACGCCAGGGGCGATTGCAGCAAACCGACGCTGTTTCTAAGCAGGCCTATGATGAGACCCGCCTTAGCGCTAAGTCGCTAGAGGCGCAGCTTGATGCCAAGAACGCGCAGCTACGCAGCATTGAAATAGATCTGGAAAAATCGATTTTACGAGCGCCGTACGACGGTGTGGTCGGCGAGCGTTTTGTAAACAAAGGTGTTGTGATCGCAGCGGGCGCACCGGTGGTGAGTCTGGTTGCCAGCGCGGCACGTGAGGCACATATCGGTATCGCCGTTGAACAGGCCGCGCAGCTGACGCCGGGTGAAAACTATACCTTGATGCTGCGTTCCAAGCCGGTTACGGCAAGCTTCAGGGCGGTTCGGCCGGACGTGGATCCGAACACCTTGACGACTCGAGCGGTATTCGATTTGCCGAGTGGAATCAACGCGTACGACGGCGAGCCGATCACGCTGCTGCTCGCCGA
>JBCCNJ010000131.1:0-11905 GCA_039025905.1 Pseudomonadota bacterium
GATTGAATTAGACGTGCAAAAATTCAAGACGATTTATCGACGCGCCAGCGAACGTAAAGGCGGTGACACAGCACTCAATCAAATGCTTCCAAAGGTGCGCAGTGGGCGCGCTTTGAGCAACATAAGTGATGATCGCTATCTCTCCGAGATGACCCGCTGCATATTTCAGGCGGGCTTTGTGTGGCGTGTCGTAGACCAAAAGTGGGATGACTTTGAAGATGTTTTCTTCGGCTTTCCACCACAGAAGATTGTCATGTTGAGCCCGGAACAAATTGATAGGATCTGTCAAAACCCGCGCATCATCCGCAATCGCCAAAAGGTATTGAGCATACAGGCCAATGCCCAGTTTCTACTGGATGTTGCCGTTGAGCACGGCGGGTTCGGGAAGCTAGTCGCCAACTGGCCTGAGAGCGATTTGATCGGTCTGTTCACATACCTGAAGAAGCGAGGGTCCCGCCTTGGCGGTATGACAGGTCAGCGCGTGCTGCGCAACATGGGCAAAGACACCTTCGTGCTCACCTATGATGTGGTGCGCTGCTTGCAGCGCGCGGGCTTGGATATTCGCGACAACCCGGTTAGCCAACGCGAGTTAAAACTGATTCAGCAAACTTTCGATCGCTGGCAGCAAGAGTCATCCTTACCCTATAGCCATTTGAGTCGCATTGCGGCTTGCTCACTCGATTGATACAAACGCATCTTTTTCTCGACAGCCCCCTTTTTGTGACCTCGTTCACAACAATTTAGCGAATCTGAATGCAGATAGGGCCCTAGCTAGCCAATTAGGACACAATGTATGCCATCTGTCCGCTACCGAACCGCCAGCATAGGGGGTTAAACACAACATGGATCTGCCAAAAAAGAACGAGCGGGGTTCACCCGCCACATTTGAAGCCAAGGACCTTTCGCCCCACAGCGACGCTGTTTTTGGTGAGCATACTCGCCCGGCTGGCGGTCGTGCGAATTTCCAGGCATCAGACCCTGCGCAAGCCCAATACTCTGGTATGGAGCGCCGACGCGCTCATCGCCGCAATGGCAGTGACCGGCGAACCGAAATGCGATTTGACTTAGAGCGGCCCGACAGAAGGCTCACTGCAGGACGCCGTTCGGACGATGCCAAGGGCGCACTCTGGTAGCCGGCGGCGACTTCCTGCTTTACCAAGATATGACTCGCAAACAAGACTGCCGACAGTAGCAGAATCGCGCCACCCTGGTGGGCAGCGGCCAACGCGATAGGCATGTGTAGCACGATGGTGCTTATCCCTAATACCAGCTGTAGTGCCAGCGCCACGAGCACCAAAGCAACCGCCAGATTCGCCCTTGGTCCCGCACCGCTGCGAAAAACACGCAAGGCAAACAGACAGAGTAAAACCGTCAGCCCATAAGCGAACATGCGATGATTAAACTGAATCGTCGTGACGTCTTCAAACATCGCTAACCAGGCAGGCGTCCATGCATAGAGCCCAGGCGGAAAAAAACTGTCTCCCATCAACGGCCAGGTGCTGTAGGCATACCCCGCTCGCGTGCCAGCTACGAGACCTCCGGTAAGAATCATCAAATACACCAGTACGATGAGCACCTGCGAAAATCGCGCGTTGGGCCTGGATACGGGCGGGCCCGTGCTGGGCGCTCGCTGAAATAGTAAATCGAACGCCAACCAGAGCATGTAGGCATAAATCACGACTGCTAGGCCCAGGTGCGCCGTCAGCCGGTACTGACTAACCCGCGGGTTATCCACCAGGCCGCTTTTCACCATGTACCAGCCCAGCAATCCCTGACAGCCGCCCAGGAAAAACAGCAGCACCAGTTTCGGTGTCAAACCCTGCCTGATACGCCCGCGCCAGGCAAAGTACAGTAATGGTAGCAAGTACAACAGACCAATCAGACGGCCCAGCACCCGGTGCAAGTACTCGTACATAAAGATCGATTTAAAGGCATCGAGGCTCATACCCTTATTCACTTTTTGGTATTCCGGGTACTGACGATACTGCTCAAATTCCTCCAACCACGCCTGCTCCGTGAGCGGCGGGATGATGCCGGTCACGGGACGCCAGTCGACCATTGATAGGCCCGAGTTGGTCAGCCGCGTTACACCACCGAGCAGGATCATGCCCAGCAAAACGCCGGCGCAAATTAACAACCAGGTAGCTACCTGACGGTCATTTTCGGTCACATAGGGGCTTGTCATGGGCTACTAGTAAAAACTCTGGGATGCGGCGCGAAATGATACACGAAATTTGAATCACCACACACATCGCGTACACTGCCTCCGCCTCGGGAACCGTTCACCTATGCCGCTCTTACGCCTGGACCAAATCAGCCTACATTACGGCCCCCAGATTTTACTGGACGAGCTGGATCTGCTGATCGAAAAAGGCGACCGGCTGGGCTTGTTGGGCCGCAATGGTGCTGGCAAAACCACGCTGTTGAAAGTGCTTGCCGGTGATGCTGCGGCAGATAAGGGTGAGCGCTGGTTGCGTCCTGATACCAAGCTGGCGCGACTTGAGCAGACCCTGCCGCAGGCAGATGAGATGACCGTGTACGAGGTTATCGCCCAGGGGCTGGCTGACACCGGAGCGCTTCTTACCCGCTATCACCAACTCACCACAGACAGCGCTGAACCCAATTTAAAGGCGATCGCTGATGTGCAGCAGCAGATTGAAGACCGCAACGGCTGGGCTATGCAGCAACGGGTAGACACGGTGCTAAGCCAGCTTCAATTGCCCGCTGATGCCCCCATGCGCGAGTTGTCTGGCGGCTGGCGTCGTCGGGTGGCATTGGGCAAGGCGCTGGCCTGCGAGCCCGATATCTTGCTGTTAGATGAACCAACCAATCATCTGGATCTCCCCACTATCAACTGGCTAGAAGAGCAATTGGCGAACTTCCCAGGGGCGATCGTATTGATCACTCATGATCGACGTTTCCTGCAACGCGCCTGCAATCGTATTGCTGAACTCGATCGTGGACATCTGACGCTGTGGCGTGGTGACTATCGAGGATTCCTCGCTCATCGCGAGCAACAGCTGCTCGCAGAGAAGACGGCAAACACACTGTTCGATAAAAAGCTCGCGCAGGAAGAGATCTGGATTCGGCAGGGAATAAAAGCCAGGCGCACCCGAAACGAAGGTCGGGTGAGAGCGCTAAAAGCAATGCGGGAAGAGCGCGCACAACGCCGAGAGCGCCAGGCCAAGGCAACGTTTTCGGCAACCGAAGCGGAAAAGTCAGGGAAAATCGTCGCCGAAGCAACTGACGTGGAATGCCGTTTTCAAGGTCGCACTATCTTTCGCGACTTCTCCACTATCGTGCAACGAGGCGATCGTATCGGTATCGTCGGCAGCAACGGCGCCGGTAAGACGACCTTGCTCAAGGTTTTGCTTGGCGAGATTGAGCCGGACAAAGGCTCGGTCAAGTTGGGCAGCCGACTTGAGCTAGCTTATTCCGATCAGTTGCGTGACAAACTAGAGCCCGAAAAGAACCTGATTGACAATGTCTGCGGCGGCCAGGAATTCATCGAAGTAAACGGCAAGCGCCGCCATGCTATATCCTACCTGGGAGACTTTTTATTCAGCCCAGAGCGCGCCAGAACACCGGCTAAAGCGCTTTCGGGGGGTGAGCAAAATCGCGCCGTGCTTGCCAAACTACTGAGTAAGCCTGCCAATCTGCTGGTGCTCGATGAACCCACTAATGACCTCGACATCGAAACCCTTGAGTTACTCGAGGACATCTTGCTCAACTTCGACGGAACCGTCTTATTAGTAAGCCATGATCGCGAATTCATGGATAACGTGGTCACCAGCCTACTGGCGCTGCCTGGAGACGGTAGCGTTATTGAACAGGCCGGAGGATACAGCGATTGGCTGGCCCGCGGCGGCAGCCTGAGCTCGCCAGAGAACTCGCTGACAACACACATCACAGCCGCGCCCAAGGCCGAGGCATCTGCACCCTCGCCACAGGAATCCAAACAATCGCGCAAAAAGCTATCTTATATGGACCAGAGAGAGCTGGATGCACTACCCGCGCGCCTGGACTCCCTGGAGCAGCGCCAACAGGCGCTGGAGCAGCTGATATCAGAACCCGGTTTTTATCAGCAGGAACAGCAAAAGGTGCAAGCGGTACTGGCGCAGCTCACGAGCGTGCAGGCCGAGCTTGAGGAAGCGCTGGAGCGCTGGGTTGAATTAGCAGATAACGCCTAGGGTACCTCGCAGCTACTGTCGCACACTTGCGCCACCGCCGCCGACTGCGCCAACGCAGCTAACGCGGGGCAACCCGTCGTTAATGGCCACCCCCTATACTGCGCTTGCGCGAAGATCGTTGCCAGAAAGTGAGCCGCGTTATCCTACAACTTGCTCACAACACCGCGACCACGGCATCCACCAGATAATCCAGGTTGCGTGAGTTCACTCCGGCAACGTTAATACGAGAGGAATCCAACATGTAGACAGAGTGGTCTTCCCGCAACTTCAGCGTCTGTGATGCATCCAGCCCTAAAAACGAAAACATACCGTTTTCTTGCTCGATAAAACCAAAGTCTTGGCCACTTTTTGCCTCCAACTTTTCTCGCAAATTCACGCGCAGCCCGTTCATTCGCTTGCACATCTCGGCAAGCTCTAGCTGCCAGGAGGCATAGAGCGCTTCGCTACTCAAAATTCTGCCCGCTAACAACGCACCGTGAGCTGGCGGCATGGAGTAGATGCGTCGGGCAGCCACCAGCGCTTGACTGACCAGCGCTTGCGCACTGCCAGGGTCTTTACACATGAACATCACATTGCCTACCCGCTCGCGATACAGCCCCATATTCTTCGAGCATGAAGCTGCCACAATCATCTCGGGTAAACGTTGCGCTAACAGGCGCAAACCCGCTGCGTCAGCATCCAGATTCTCGCCCAGCCCCTGATAGGCAATATCCACCAGCGGCAAAAAACCCTGCTGCTCAGCCATGCCAGCCAATACACCCCACTGTTCTAGCGTTAAATCTGCTCCGCATGGGTTATGACAACAGCCGTGCAGCAGCACCACATCAGAAGCTTTCGCCTGCTTGAGATCAGCTGTCATAGCGTCAAAGTCGACGCTATGGCTAACGGGGTCGTAATAGCGATAAGACTGTATCGCCAGGCCCGAGCTACCCAACAACGGAAAGTGAATCGGCCAGGAGGGATCGCTCACCCACACCGTCGCCTTGGGCTGCGCTGCGCGCACGATTTCTGCGCCTATGCGCAGTGCGCCACAACCGCCGGGGGCCTGTACATTGCCCACTCGCTCAGCGGCAATAGCAGAATGACTCGCTCCAAACACCAGCTCGCGCATGCCTGTATTGAACAGCTCATCCCCAGCGGGTGGCATGTACGCCTTCGTATTTTCCTCAGACACCAGGGCTTCTTGCGCCTCTTTCACCGCAGCAAATACCGGGCATACGCCCTGCTCGTTCATGTAAATGCCAACAGTTAAATCCACCTTGTCGGGATTCGGGTCGGCGCGACAGGCCGCGACCAAGCCAAGAATCGGGTCGAGCGGAAGGGCTTCCAGTGTGTCAAGCATGTGGCTAACTCCAGTTAATCGCGACGTTTCAGTTGCCCGCTTACAGCTCTCGCAATAAAGCTGTTAGAAACCGCCAGAAGGGTTCTACGGTATCAATTTGTAAGCGTTCGGTGGGCGAGTGAGCGCCACGAATCGTAGGCCCAAACGACAGTATGTCGGTGTCGGGGTACTTGCCTTTCAAAATACCGCATTCAAGACCCGCATGAATCGCCTTGATGGCGGGGCGCTCACCAAACAGCTGCTCATGCAGCTCAGCCGCCCGGGCCAGAAGCGGGCTATCAAAGTCGGGCTCCCAGCCGGGGTAGGACAACAATTCGGTCTCTTTCAGGCCGAAAGCACGCGCAATGCCAAGCACCTGCTGCTGTAGCGGCAGACACTGCGCCGTGTTGAAGTAGCGAAAACTCGTCTCCAAAAGCAATGCGCCGTCCCTCAACTCCAGCCTCGCCAGGTTGACGCTGAGGTCGACCAGATCTGCACGCTGAACGAGAGAATAGGCCTGCGCCCCATGAGGCAGGGCCGCGATGACATCGAGAACCGTAACAGTATCCGCCGTGCTCAATGCCGTTTCAAAACTCGCGGGCTCTAGCACGAGCTGCAGTGACTCATCATCTTTAGGCAAGTAACCCAACCACTGCGCCCGTAGATCGGAAAAGCGCAACTGCAATTCAGCGCCAGTTCCGGGCGGGCATGCAAACAGTAAATGCCCCTCTCTCGGGATCACATTGTGAGCGATTCCCGCCTCCGCCTCTGCTAGCCTCACCTGGGCAACGCCCTGCAGGCACTGGCCAAGGAGTTTGATAGCATTCCCCAATTGCTCCTGAATCTGTATGCCCGAGTGTCCACCGGCGAGTCCAGACAGCGACAACTGCCAGCACTCGGCATGCGCTGGCACAGATTCCGTGACAAGGTCCCGGCGCAATTCCCAACCGCCGCCGCCAGCGCAGCCGACATAGAGTTCATGCCAGTCTTCAGTATCGAGGTTTAGCATGTGAGAACCCGATAACATCTCGGCGTCCAGGTTGAGTGCGCCGCCCAGACCTGTCTCTTCATCTACCGTGAATAGCAGTTCCAAGGGCGGATGCGAAACACCGGTGTCCGTCATCAATGCCAGCGCAGCTGCGCAGCCTAAGCCGTTGTCCGCACCAAGCGTAGTTCGATCAGCATGTAACCAGCCCTCCTCAACCTCAAGCGTGAGAGGATCGGTCGTAAAATCATGTTCTTTATCGCCTGTCTTCACCGTCACCATATCGAGATGATTTTGGATGATGACCGTTTCCCTGCCTGTCATATCATCGCTGGCAGGTACATAAATCACCACGTTGCCGGCCGTGTCTTGACGCCACGGATGCCCTGACGACTCGGCGAGTCCAATCACATACTCACGAACGCGTTGCTCTTGTTTAGAGGGACGGGGAAGTCGAGAAATCTCATAAAAATGGTCCCACAGATGGGCAGGCGCAGTGGGATAATTGGCTGGTTTCATGTCGGTACTCCTATGAGGGGCGAGATTATACTCAACTGCACAATGCCTCCAAGTATTGGCTTGTGTTAATCTGCGCAACTCGGTGCCATGCCAACCCCGCCCATGGATAAACGCTACATTAGCCCTCAGCAATTACTAAAAGATGCCTATGCACTGGGTGTGCAGGTAGTCGAGCGCGGGTTTGTTCCAAACTACCTCATTGGCATCTGGCGCGGCGGCACTCCGGTCGCCATCGCCATGCATGAACTGATGGACGTCCTGGGCATTGCCACCGATCATTTTGCGATCCGTACGCAGTCATACGAAGGAATAGGTCAGCGCGCCAATACGATTAGCGTAGATGGACTGGGCTATCTGCGAACGCGAGCAGCCGCCGGAGACGCCGTGTTACTGGTGGACGATGTTTACGATACCGGCCTGTCTGTGCAACAGGTGGTGACCGAGCTGAAGCAGCTGTATGCCGACAAAGCGGTGGATATTCGCGTTGCCACCCCCTACTTCAAGCCAAAAAATAATCGCACCGCATGCGAGCCAGACTTCTTTCTGGAGACCACCGACCGCTGGCTGGTGTTTCCGCATGAGATAGAAGGGCTCACGCTGGACGAAATTCGCGCTCACAAACCCGAGCTTGAGGCGGCTATGCCGCTACTGACAGGGCGTCTAGAAGGCAATTCTCCTTAGTTCCCGCTACTTTTCAGCACTTTTGCACAGAAAACGCTAGCACTTTTTACCTCTTATACGGCACCGTTATCCGTACAGTAATAGGTCGTATCGAAGCATTGGATTGAGTGGAAAATGAAGAAGTCAGACAGCTCTCGACACAGCCTGGTGGCGTTTCTTAGGAGTATCAAGTTCTCGCGGGCGCGAACGACGTCCGAGTACTGCGATACGCCGTTTGCTCGTCCTGTGTCTCACACGCCTGAGTCACATCGCAACGAGGACAGCCATCTGGTGCGCAGCGCAAACTAGATATCCGCAAATCTGCTGCATTCTATTTTTGCCCTGATACGGTTCTATTCTTGCCCTGATTCGATAGATGACCTGGCGTAGACCCAAATTTAGCTCACAGCAAACTCTAGCCCTACAGCTCGGCTGCCTATAGCGATAGCTAACAACGACGCCCGATAGTTACCTGGATTTGCTGCTAGCTCGGATACAGCCGCGAACCACCACTTTTGGCTTGCCCACCAGCGCCGGCTGGGCACCGCGGGAACAATAAGAGCCCAACGTTTCATGCTAAACTGCCATCTGTGCGCACTCTGCCACCAGACTAGTTGCAACACCTCCTAACACGATCCTATACCTGTGAACGATTCTCGCGACACGCTCTACGCAACTTCCGAAGCAGCCGCCCATACTGACCCGGTCACGGGCACAGGCTTATTTCGCTTTGATGAGAATGTCGCCCGCGTTTTCCCCGATATGATCAAGCGCTCGGTACCCGGTTACACCACCATTGTCGCGATGACAGGATTGCTGGCTGGGCGGTACGCGGTAGCGGGCAGCCACCTCTATGACCTGGGCTGCTCTCTGGGCGCATCTACCTTGGCCATGCGACAAAACATTCAAAACCAGGACTGTCACATTTTCTCCGTTGATAACTCCGAGGCGATGCTAGATCGCTGTCGCAGTATTGTAGACACCGACACCCATAGCACTGCGGTTGAGCTTGTTTGTGCACCTTTGCAGGAGGTGACGATAGAGAATGCCTCTGTCGTGGTGCTCAACTTTACGCTGCAGTTTGTGCCCGTCGCAGAGCGAGACGCAGTGGTAAAGCACATCTATGACGGCCTTCTACCCGGAGGCATCATGCTGCTATCGGAGAAGGTGACGTTTGAAGACCCTCATCTGGATCAGCTCAATATCGATCTGCACCACCAGTTCAAGCAGGCCAACGGTTACAGTCAGTTGGAAATCGCTCGCAAGCGCAATGCAATAGAAAAAGTCCTCATACCGGAAACCCTGGCCGGTCATCGACAACGCATTGCCAGCGCGGGGTTCAGCAGCTGCGATGTCTGGTTTCAGTGCTTCAACTTCGCCTCTCTCATCGCGCTCAAATGATGGACTATGCTCCGCTGATCGAGCGCTGGCGTGACACCGAATTGGACGCCTGGGCGCGAGTGATGCCCGAGCAGTTAGAGCGCGGTCTCAGCAAAGCGCGTTACGGTGACCTACCGCGCTGGTTGGCAGCGCTGGAGTCTTTGCCGGAGCTCCTTACCAGCGAGATCAAGCTCTCATCAGGGCGCGTTTCGGCCCTGGGACCGTCCGCCCTAGACGCCGTCGACACCGAGGCTCTATACAGTGCGCTGCAAGCACTTCATCCCTGGCGCAAAGGCCCCTTTGAACTATTTGGTGTGCATATCGACACAGAGTGGCGCTCGGACTGGAAGTGGGATCGCCTCATCAACGGCATCGACTCACTGCAGGATCGCAGAGTCCTGGACGTAGGTTGCGGCAGCGGCTACCACTGCTGGCGAATGCTCGGCGAGAGCGCTCGTGAAGTGATCGGCATCGACCCAACTCCACTGTTCGTCGTTCAATTTTGGGCAATACAACGCTATCTGCAGCAAGCTGATATCTGGGTGCTTCCCGTCGGCATTGAACATGTGCCGCCAAATCTGGCTGCCTTCGATACAGTGTTCTCCATGGGTGTGCTCTATCACAGGCGCTCACCTATGGATCATTTACTTGAGCTGCGCCACTGCCTTCGACCAGAGGGTCAACTAGTACTGGAAACACTCGTCATTGAAGGTGGTGATGGAGAGGTTTTGGTCCCGGAGGATCGCTACGCGCGCATGGGCAACGTCTGGTTTTTGCCCACCACGGCAACGCTAATGGGCTGGCTGCGCAAGATGGGCTATGCGGACGTGCGGTTGCTAGACGTCAGTGCAACCACCACAGATGAGCAAAGGGCTACAGACTGGATGCGGTTCCATTCTCTGGCGGATTTTTTGGATCCCACAGATTCAAGCAAAACCATCGAGGGCTATCCTGCTCCCAGACGCGCCATCGTCACCGCAAGAGCCCCTGCTAAGTAGTGCAAACAAGGATTAGCACGAGGCCCAACACGCGCGAACGCGCAAGCATTAGTGCAGTGCTTTATCGACCTTGTGATCCTGGAACACACATTCAAAAACATCGCGAAACGTACGCGCAAAATGCACATTGATGCCATCACGCAGGTATTCAGGTAGCTCCTCGAAATCCCGGCGATTGCCGTGAGGCAGAATGAGCTCCATGATCTTGCTGCGTCTGGCGGCGATCACCTTCTCTCTGATGCCACCCACCGGCAACACTTGACCGGTTAGCGTTAGCTCACCGGTCATTGCCAGTGGCCGCTTGATACGCTCCTTGCGCGCCAAGGAAACTAGCGCGGTAGCTATCGTGATACCCGCGCTGGGACCATCTTTTGGCGTCGCGCCCTCGGGCACGTGCAAGTGCACCATGCTGATATCAAAGAAATCGGGATGACAGCGATAGTCTTTCAGGTGGGCAGAGACGTAGCTGTAGGCGATCTCGGCAGACTCGCGCATCACTTCACCCAACTTACCGGTCATTTTAAAGCCGCGATTGAGCGTATGAATTTGCGACGACTCAATGGGCAATGTAGCACCGCCCATCGCCGTCCAGGCAAGGCCCGTTGCCACACCGAGACCGCGCAGAGGTTTATCGGGCTGAAAAGGGGGTTTGCCCAACAGCTCTTCAATATCCTTCTTGCCGATACGCAGCTTTTCATCACCGCTATCCAAAAGACGCACGATAGACTTACGCATGATGCGCGCCAGCTGCTTCTCGAGATTGCGCACACCCGCCTCGCGGCAGTAGGCATCGATAACGTACTTTAGAGCTGCATCGTTAATTTTAAGCTGATCCTCACTGAGTCCGTGACGCTGCAGCTGTTTCGGCCACAGATGATTGCGACCGATAGCCAGTTTCTCTTCCGCCACGTAGCCAGAAAGGCGCAAGGTCTCCATCCGATCCAGGAGTGGACCGGGAATCGTATCCAGCTGATTGGCCGTACAGATAAATAACACCTTCGACAAATCCACACGCAGATCCAGATAGTGATCCAGAAACTCACTGTTCTGCTCAGGGTCAAGCACCTCTAACAGCGCAGACGCTGGATCGCCTTGATAAGACGCACCGATCTTATCAATTTCATCCAGCATGATAACGGGATTGGCCACCTTCACTTCTTTCAGAGCCTGTACAAACTTGCCGGGCATCGCCCCTACATAGGTGCGCCTGTGGCCTTTGATCTCGGCTTCGTCACGCATACCGCCGAGGCTGAAGCGATAGAACTCTCTACCCAGTGCATCTGCTACCGACCGTCCAATGCTGGTCTTTCCCACACCGGGAGGACCCACCAGAAGCAGGATGGAGCCAGCAATTTCACCTTTGAAGGAACCAACCGCAAGAAACTCGAGGATGCGATCCTTTACATCCTCAAGGCCCTCATGGTGTTCATCCAACACCTGTGCCCCGTGCGCCAAATCCAGTTGATCATCCGTATGCACCCCCCAGGGTACCGAAGTTGCCCAGTCCAGATAGTTGCGCGTCACGCCATATTCTGGCGAGCCGGTCTCCAATACCGACAGCTTTTTCAGCTCATCCTGAATACGACGTTCCGCCGCTTCAGGCAGGGTAAGCGCGCTGATACGTTCCTCAAACATTTCCACGTCAGTAGTGCGATCATCTTTTGAAATACCCAGCTCTTTCTGGATGATTTTCATCTGTTCGCGCAAAAAGAACTCACGCTGCTGCGCCGTGACCTTCTCATTTACCTGGCTGGTAATCTGCCCCTGCAGCTCTGCGACCTCGCGCTCCTTTCGCAACAGCGCGAGCACTTTTTCCATGCGTGATACCAGTGGCAGCGTATCCAGAATTTCC
>JBCCNJ010000132.1:0-11833 GCA_039025905.1 Pseudomonadota bacterium
CGTTGATGGCTCCAATCGATACCGTCCCAGAAACATCCACAGCCATGCAAATAGGGGTGCAAGTATAAGAATAAAGATGGAATTCAAAGCACCAAACTGGGAGGCAGTAAACTCGAATCCCAATAGCCTTCGATCCATAACTCGATCAGCGAACAGTGTCATGGACGCAGCGCTTTGTTCGAATAAGGCCCAGAATACGACACTAGATATAGTGAGAATAATGAGCACGATCATCCGACTACGCTCCACCGGGTTGCACTTGACCGTGACAAACCAGATCAGCCCTGCAAGTACAGCAACAGAGAGCACGTTGAGCAGATGGCCGACTGCGCCCTGAAACTGGAGCATTTGCCAGACCAACGCCACGCCCAGCAGCGACATTGCGTAGATAGTCCACTCCAGGCTGAATCCGAACGGAGTCTTTAGCCGCAGCTGTTCCGGCACGGGTGGTTCTGCAGCGCCTTGTAGATATCGCTGACCGCTAAGAAAAGTGGCAAGTCCAATGAGCATACCGATTCCAGCGAGACCAAAACCGTAGCGCCAGCCATAGGTCTCGCCGAGATAACCGCACAGCAGGGTCGCCATCACAGCACCCAGATTGATGCCCATATAGAACAACGTGAAACCGGTATCTCTGCGCGGGTCGTTATCGTGGTAAAGGCGGCCGACCAAGGTGGAAATATTCGGTTTCAGAAAGCCGACGCCCATGACTATCAATGCTAAGGATAAATAGAATATTTGTAGGGCTATGTCATCGCGCACCACTTCCGAGCCAAGAACGTAAGCGGGATTTCCCTCTACGGCCATTCCAAGGTGTCCTAATGTCAGTAGCACACCACCGAACACCACGGACTTTCGCATACCCAGATATCGATCTGCTAACAGACCGCCGATGACAGGCATGGCATAAACCAGAGCCGCATAACTCCCCAATATCTCGAGCCCCCCCGCGTCGGTGAACAAGTGGTACTTGGTCAGGTACAAGAGCAGAAGGTATTTCATTCCGTAGAACGAAAAGCGCTCCCACATTTCAGTTGCGAAACAGACAAACAGACCCCGCGGGTGACCAAAAAAGGCGGTATCGTTCGCGTGGGCAGTCGCTGCAATGTCGTAGCTACCACCCGTGGCATCTACGTCAGGCTGATCAGAAGAACTGTTTGTCATGGATTACTTTAACGGCGCCCCGGGCGAAGCCAAGATTATAGGGAGGTGGTCAATGCGGTCATAGACAAAGTTTGCCACGGTGGTGAAGTTTCTCTGCAGGCTATTGGAGCCGAAGTTTCGATGGCCTGGCTGTTCGTAGAATGGGTTGGCGCGGGACTGGTTCTCAGGCAGGACGCATTGTATGCTTTCGCGCTCATTCGCGGAGCTCTGGCGTCGTGCCAACTAAGAAACCTCATTTTGTAAAATACCTCGCATCTCGATCTGCCTGCTTGCTCGCCGTGCTCTTGCTGGGTGGTTGCGGTGGCCCGTGGAACAACCCAAACCCACAATACGATGATGACTTGGTGGTCTATCAGTCGGTCATTAGCCCGCGGCCACCTAAACATCTGGATCCTGCTAAGTCCTATTCGGCGGATGAGAGTCTGTTCTTGATGCAGATCTACGAACCGCCGATGGGGTATCACTATTTGAAGCGGCCCTATGAACTTGTGCCGTTGTCGCTGGAGGCCTTTCCTAACATCACGTATCTCGACGCAGAGGGTAATGAGATAGAGGAAGGCGATGGAGAAATAGGCTTTACTCGCTACAAGCTGAAAGTTCGCGAAGATGAACGCTACCAACCCCATCCTGCTTTTGCGCTCAATAAGGATGGCCAACCCCTATATTTGTTTGACTCTGCCGCGGAGGGTGCCCGCTATAAACAGGTGCCTGACTTTCCCGTAACTGGGAGCAGACGTGTTCATGCAAATGATTATGTGTATGGCATCAAACGCTTAGCAGACCCAGAGCTTGCGTCACCGATGCTCGGGTTTATGGCCAAACACATTGTGGGCTTACGAGAGTTTTCAGAGCAGGTGGGCGACGTCCCCAGAAAAGGCTGGTTGGATTTAAACGCCTTCGACATGAAAGGCCTTGAGGTATTAGATGAGCGCACACTGACAATCACCATCAAAGGTCAGTATCCGCAATTCATCTATTGGCTGGCGATGCATTTCTTTTCTCCGATAGCCCCAGAGGTTGATCGGTTCTATCACAATCCTGGTTTCAAGGAGCGCAACCTTACCCTTGACTGGTGGCCGGTCGGATCTGGGCCGTTTATGATGGTTGTCAATAACCCCAATAGTGA
Organism: Pseudomonadota bacterium; assembly: GCA_039025905.1. Classification (GTDB taxonomy): domain Bacteria; phylum Pseudomonadota; class Gammaproteobacteria; order Pseudomonadales; family Halieaceae; genus JARRPM01. The sequence goes on from JBCCNJ010000132.1 coordinate 2,291, forward strand.
AATTGTACTGGAACGAAACCCCAATTTCCGTGAGGAGTTTTTTCCGGATGAGGGAGCGCCCGGCGACAAAGAAGCGGGTTATCTAGATGATGCAGGCAAGCGTATCCCTTTTATTGATCGGGCGGTTTTCCGTCTTGAAAAGGAGGCACTGCCGCTGTGGACCAAGTTTACCCAGGGGTACTATGATCGCTCTGGGGAGGGCCATGGAAATACCAAAGGTGTCTTTGATCAAGCCTTTAGCGTAGGGCCGGATGGTCTAGAAATATCGGCTGAACTTCTCGATCACGGGGTCACCATGTCGCCCGACGTAAAACCGGGCATATACTATTACGGCTTCAACATGCGCGACCCTGTCGTCGGGGGGTACACGGAGGAACGGCGCAAGTTGCGTCAAGCGCTGCAGATTGCGTTCAATACAGAAGAGTATTTGAATATCTTCGCCAAAGGTAATGGCATTCCCGCACAAACACTGATTCCACCGGGGATACCTGGATTTGTGGATGGAGAAGAAGGCATCAACCCCTATGTGTATGACTGGGTGGACGGAGAACCGCAGCGTAAGTCGTTAGACTACGCGCGCCGACTAATGGCCGAAGCGGGGTATCCTAATGGGCGCGATGCGCGCACGGGCGAGCCACTAAAAATCTTTATTGATGTGCAGTCCCAGGCCGTCAGCAATACCAGCATGAATTGGATGGATCGCGTATTTGGTGAACTGGGTGTGCAGGTCGAGTATCGTCCCGCCGACTGGAATCGCACCAGAGAAAAGCTACTAACCGGTAATACTCAGATTTACTCCATGGGCTGGCTCGCCGACTATCCCGATCCAGAGAATTTTTTGTTCTTACTGTATGGTCCCGAGAGCCCGCTGGTATGCAATTGCGATGGTGTAAATAACTCTAACTATGCCAACGAGACCTATGATGAATTAGTCCGTAAAATACGGGTGCAACCGCCTGGGGTAGAGCGCGACAAGCTTGTGGCAGAAGCGGTAGAGCATTTCCGAAATGATGCAGTTTGGTTGTTCGCCTACTATCCAAAGGATACATTTCTCAATAATAGCTGGGTTCACAATAACAAGCGGCACGGTATCTCCAAGGCGACGCTGAAGTATACGCGCATCGACCCTGAGGAACGTACCCGCAGACAGGTGGAATGGAATCAGCCGGTGAAGTGGCCGCTTTATGCGGGGGGCGCACTGGTAGCGGGACTGCTCGCGCCAGGGGTGCTCGCCTACCGCCGTCGGCAAAAAGCAACTGCTCATCGACCGCAGGAATAAGGCGTTTGTTTGCGTATATCATCAGGCGGTTAGTCTACGCCATTCCCATACTGATCGGCGTCAACCTGCTGACCTTCACACTGTTCTTTGTGGTGAATTCGCCGGATGATATGGCGAGATCTCAGTTGGGAGATAAATATGTTACGGCTGACGCCATCGAGAATTGGAAGCGTCGCAACGGCTACGACAAGCCACTTTTCTTCAACAGTGGTGCCAGCGGTGCGACCAGCTTAACGGACACCATTTTTTTTAATAAGTCGGTCAAACTCTTTGCCTTCGACTTTGGACAATCCGAGAGCGGTCGAGATATCACTGCGGACGTCTCCACGCGCATGTGGCCTAGCCTTGCGGTTGCCTTACCCAGTTTCATCGTCGGCATCGGGGTGAATATTTGTGTAGCGCTAATGGTGGTCATGTTTCGTGCTACCGTTTTAGATCGGTGGGCTGTTTTGGTATTTGTCGCTTTGATGTCTATTTCCTATCTTTTCTACATTATTGGCGGACAGTACCTTGTCGCTAAAAGCTGGAGCCTAGTGCCTATATCGGGCTTTGATCCACAACACGAGCCCTGGAAGTTTCTCATTCTGCCTGTTTTGATTAGCGTGATCGCTGGAATTGGCTCAGGAGCTAGGTGGTATCGAACACTGTTCTTAGAAGAGGCCGGTCAGGACTATGTTCGCACCGCTAGGGCTAAGGGTGTCGGTGAGATTAGTCTTCTTTTCAAGCACATCTTGCCCAATGCCATGATTCCCATTCTGACCGGAATCGTGGTGCTGATTCCCTCGCTGTTTATGGGCAGTTTGTTAATCGAGTCATTTTTTGGAATCCCCGGCTTGGGCAGCTATATGCTGGATGCGATTCGTTCGCAGGATTTTGCCATTGTGCGCACCATGGTGTTCATAGGCTCAATTCTCTACATCATAGGATTAATACTCACCGATATTTCCTACACCATCGCTGATCCGAGAGTGCGTTTGAACTGATGGCGGCGCTTGATTTTAAGCCCGTCCTTTTGTGGTCGGACATCCTGATCTTTCTGCTCGTAGCCAGCCTTATCGCGTTTTTTTATCAGCTGCGCAAAGATCCGCATAGCCGCGAGAAATGGAGTCAGGTATTTTCTTCACGCCTAGGCATGGCAACATTCACCGTGATTATGGCCTATGTCGCTGTCGCGCTATTGGACTCCCTGCATTTTCGCAAGGCGCTGCCTATGTCAGCAGGCGCCACAACTCAGGAGGTGTTTTACGACAACAAGGTGACCAGCGTGTTGGATGTGCTGCTGGACGGTATGGGTGATCGCTTTGAACGAACTTATTCAGCTCCATTCGCCTTAAAATCCTTCGAAAAAAGCTATATGACCGACGAGGACGGGAATACTATTCGCGACTTTCCCTTGCTTCGGCACGCCGGTCAGCACTTGAAAGATCCCTCAGACCGAGCCGGTGACGTCCTCCGCTTGAGTCTCATCGGTGTGCTATGGGGCCTAGCTGTTACGGCGGTGCTGGTGGCTGTGCAATGGTTGCTTGTACGCGGGAGTCCCTACCCATGGCATATTTCATGGATTACGCAAGGCGTTATTCTATGTTTTGCGTCTTGGATGGTGTACGTCAGTCACTACTATCACGTCCTGGGTACGGATCTGGGCGGTGCCGATGTCGCCTATCGAAGCATAAAGGGTATTCGCACGGGGGTGTTGTTGGGTACTTTAGCCACGCTCGTGATGCTCCCTATCGCGGTATCGCTAGGTATCATTGCTGGCTACTTCAAAGGTTGGGTCGATGATGCGGTGCAATACCTGTACACCACTCTGAGTTCCATTCCGGGTATCCTGCTGATTGCGGCTTCTGTACTGTTGTTTCAGGTTTATATTGATCTAAACCCAGACTTTTTCTCCATCGGGCTTGAACGGGCCGACGCAAAATTCGTGGCCCTCTGTTTTATTTTGGGCGTGACGAGCTGGTCCAGTCTGTGCCGTCTTATCCGGGCAGAAACCCTCAAGATTAGTCAGCTAGGATATGTACAGGCTGCGCACGCGTTTGGCGTCAGTCATAGCCGTATTCTCACACGTCATATACTGCCCAACGTTGTCCACATCATTCTGATTACCTTTGTCCTCGATTTCAGCGCGCTTGTTCTCGCCGAGGCCGTGTTGTCCTACATTGGCGTTGGCATTGATCCTTCCATGGGTAGCTGGGGCAACATGATCAACGGTGCTCGTTCCGAGTTGTCCAGGGAACCTGTCGTCTGGTGGACGCTCACAGGAGCCTTCTTCTTCATGTTTTCACTGGTGTTGGCAGCCAACCTCTTCTCTGATTTGGTACGCGACGCGTTTGATCCTCGCAGTGCTGTCGGGAGAGCAGAAGCATGAACGAGACCAGCGCCGCTGTTCGCATGCGGATAGAAGACCTGAGGGTAAAGGTAGTCGAATCTGGAGAAGAGATTCTCAAAGGGGTTAGCGTTCAGCTGCGCGCGGGAGAGATCTTTGCGCTGGTGGGGGAGTCCGGCAGCGGTAAGTCGGTGACGTCGCTGGCCGCGATGAGACTGTTACCCGACGCCCTGGCGATCACATCTGGGCGCATCCAGGTAGGTGAACAGGATCTATTCGCGCTGCCTGAAGCCAAGATGCAGGACGTCCGCGGGCGGCAGGTAGCGATGATTTTCCAAAACGCCATGAGCGCACTGAATCCTGTGCAGACGGTAGGCGCACAGGTGGCAGAAACGCTGAAACTGCATACCCGGTTGCGCAGCTCCAGGCTTCGAGAAAAGGTTGTCGAACTGTTTGACGAGGTGGGTATCCCCAATCCGGCCGAACGCTTCAGTTTTTATCCGCACCAGCTATCGGGCGGCCAGCAACAGCGCATCATGATCGCGATGGCGCTTGCCTGTGAGCCCGATATCTTGATAGCCGATGAGCCTACGACCGCGCTGGACGTTACGATACAGGAGCAGGTGCTTGCGCTTATTCGTCAGCTAACCCGGTCGCGACAACTTGCCGTGTTATTGATTACCCATGATATGGGCGTCGTACGCAACACCGCCGATGAGGTCGCCGTCATGTATCGCGGCAACATTATTGAGCAAGCCCCTGTGGAAACGTTCTTCCACGACCCCAAAGAGGAATACAGCAAGCGCTTGATTGATGCACTGCCAGACCTCACTTCATTTCAAAACCTCTCTAAAGATCAGCCACTGCTCAAGCTGGATGACGTGAAAGTACACTTCCCTATTCGCAAGGGGGTGCTGCAGCGTGTTGTAGATTACACTCGCGCCGTCGATGGCGTGTCCCTAAGCATTGGCAGAGCTGAAACCTATGCGCTGGTGGGCGAATCGGGCAGTGGTAAATCTACGCTTGGAAGAGCCATATTGAATCTAGAATCCGTCCGCGAGGGTGTCATTCAATTTAAGGGTGAGGCAATAGAGTCCCTCGGGCGACGCGCAATGCTGCCCTATCGCAAGCTCATTCAGGTGATATTTCAAAACCCATTCTCTTCGATGAACCCAAGGCTGACAGTGGGTGAGATCATCTCCGAGGGTATGGTGAGCTTGGGCATGGAACTGTCCGCATCTGAACGTGAAGATCGCATCACGCAGTTGCTGGAGCGCGTTCAGTTGCGTGCTGATTTTAAACAGCGCTATCCCCATGAATTCTCTGGTGGACAGCTACAGCGGGTCGCGATTGCACGAGCCCTGGCCGTTGAACCGGAACTGATCATTTGCGATGAACCCACCAGCGCGCTTGACGTATCGATACGTGCCGAGGTGTTGAGTCTACTGCAAGAGCTTCAGGAAGAATTTGGCGTGTCATACCTTTTTATCACCCATGATTTGTCCATCGTTCCGAGTCTTGCACACCATGTGGGTGTTATGCAGGCGGGCAAACTGGTGGAACAGGGCAGCGCCGAGCAGATACTCACGCAGCCCAGCCACCCGTATACGAAAGCGCTACTCGATTCGGTACCACGAGTTGATCCTGAACCGTAAGCGCAGACAGCCGCGGCGATAAGTATCAGGTACTGTGCATCGCGAACCCAATTGCTTGCAAAGTGTTCTATGCTTGCATTTGCGAGGTCAATATTCCGTGGCTGGCCCCGAGCCAGTCTTTTTTAATTGGAGTGATTGCTTATGAATGGCGCTGAAAGTTTGTTGACCACGCTGGTTAGCAACGGGGTGGAAGTGTGTTTCACGAATCCCGGCACATCGGAAATGCACTTTGTTGCCGCCCTGGATGAGGTAGAGGGCATGCGCTGTGTGCTGTGTCTATTTGAAGGTGTGCTCAGCGGTGCTGCTCACGGCTACGCTGTGATGGCGGGTAAGCCGGCATCTACCCTGCTGCACCTCGGTCCTGGGCTTGGTAACGCAGTGGCCAATATCCACAATGCCAAAAAAGGCAATCTGCCGATGGTGAACATCGTCGGAGAGCATGCAAGCTATCACCTACAGTACGACGCACCGCTGACTGCTGATATTGAAGGTATAGCTGCGCCAATTTCCCACTGGGTGCACACCTCCAAATCGTCCTCCATGATTGCACACGATGCCGCAGAAGCGGTGCGACAGGCGGGGATCGGAAACATTGCAACCTTGATGCTGCCGGCAGATGTATCTTGGGGCGACAACCCTGATGGTCCCGAGGGTGCTGTTAGCATCGATGGGCCGACCGCTGTTCCGCCCCAGCGCCTGGAGAAAGCACTGGAGATGCTCAGGTCGGGTATGGAGACCATGATTTTAGTTGGGGGTCGCAAGATTGATGAGCGTCAGGGCTTGATGCTGAGTGCGATTGCTGAGGCAACGGGGGCTCGAGTCTGCGCAGAAACATTTTTTGATCGTATGGCGCGAGGGGCGGGGCGTGCTGCCATTGAACGCCTGCCCTATCTTGCCGAGCTGGCCATCGACCATATCAAGGATGTGAAAAACTTGATTATGATCGGCGCTAAGGCTCCGGTGTCTTTTTTCGCCTACCCGAATGTGCCCAGCGCTATTGCCGCCGCAGACTGCGAACAATTTATCCTTGCCGGACCGAACGACGATATAGATCAGCTGCTGGAGTTATTGCACTCGGCTGTGAACGCATCAGCAGTCGAGCCCAGGGTGCAAGTCCTTGATCTACCCGAGCCAGCAACGGGGCCACTCAGTGCCGAGACCATCGCAGTAGCCGTTGCCCACTATCTCCCAGATAACGCGGTGGTTGTGGATGAGGCTGTCACTAATGGTTTTCCGATTTACCCTGGCACAGCGAGCGCCAGACCTCACGATTGGCTAACTTTAACGGGCGGAGCAATCGGCTGGGGTTTGCCCGCATCGGTGGGTGCCGCGATCGCTGCCCCCGAGCGCAAGATACTGTGCTTGGAAGGAGACGGCAGCGCGATGTATACGATTCAATCACTGTGGACGATGGCAAGAGAAAAGCTGGATGTGACGGTGGTTATCTTCAATAACGCCAAATACAGTGTTCTGGAGATGGAATTTGCGCGTACCGGTGCGCGTGGCGGTACGCCCGGGCCCAACGCGGCCAGCGTGCTCGATATTGGTAACCCGGTACTGAATTTCGTAGAACTGGCGACTGGCATGGGTGTCAGAGCAAGCCGGGCGACAACGGCGGAAGCATTCAACGCACAATTTGCCGAGGCGATGGCAACGAAAGGACCTTATCTGATCGATGCGATAGTGCCGCCGCTAGGTTGATCAGGGCAGCAAACGCTGCCTGGGGGAAGGTAGCTTCACTTACTAGAGCGTCTGCTAGCAGCACGTAGTCCCATCAGCATGGAACACTTTAAGCGACTGCCTTATCATGAGGTCATTGGCAATTGTGCGCGCATATTATCGGTCGAATAGAACATGGAACTGGACATAGTTACACGAGGCTTAGAACTCATGCTGTATGGCATGGGTACCGTAGTCCTGTTCCTTGCGGTCCTTGTGGTAGCAATGATGGCGATGTCTGCGATTATCGGTAACTATTTTCCCGAGCTGCATCGACCTGAAGCCGTTGCAAAGCCCAGTCAAGTGACGCCTGATAGTGTCAGCCATGTTGACCCAATCACGCTCGCGGTGATTACCGCGGCCATCCATGAACATCGCAAGCGCGGCCGCTAGCCCGGTCGTTTCCAACACATTAGGAGGCCCGCCGCCATGGACCAAAATCAGGATCCTGTGGGTATTACAGACGTTGTGCTACGCGACGGCCATCAGTCGCTGCTGGCAACTCGCATGCGTTTGGAAGACATGTTGCCCATTGCTGCCAAATTGGATGAAGTCGGCTTCTGGTCTTTAGAAAGCTGGGGCGGTGCAACCTTCGACGCCTGTATTCGCTACCTGGGAGAAGATCCCTGGGAACGCATTCGTGAACTGAAAAAGGCCATGCCAAAGACCCCTCAGCAAATGTTGCTGAGAGGTCAGAATACCCTGGGCTATCGGCACTACGCCGATGACGTGGTCGCGAAGTTTGTTGAGCGAGCGGCGGACAATGGTGTCGATGTGTTTCGCGTGTTTGATGCAATGAATGATATGCGTAACTTGGATGTCGCACTGAAATCCGTGCGGCGCGTGGGTAAACACGCACAGGGCACGCTGTCCTACACGCTGAGCCCAGTGCACACGATTGATACCTGGGTGGACATGGGGAAGCAAATTGAAGACACCGGAGCCGACTCGATCGCAATTAAGGATATGGCGGGACTGCTTAAACCCTATGCCGGTTTTGAATTGGTAACGCGTTTGAAGAAAGCCTGCGCCATTCCTATCCAACTGCACTGTCACGCGACAACCGGCTTGTCCACAACCACCATTCTTAAATGTATAGAAGCGGGCATCGACAGAGTCGACACCTCTATTTCTTCGATGTCGATGACTTACGGCCATTCGTCCACCGAAAGCGTCGTCGCCATGCTTGAAGGCACGGGTCGAGATACCGGATTGGACATCAACAAACTCGCAGATATAGCGGCCTACTTCCGTAAGGTGCGCAAGAAATATGCGTCCTTCGAGGGGTCGTTGCGCGGCACGGACGCTCGCATTTTGGTTGCGCAAGTGCCGGGCGGAATGTTGACCAATATGGAGAGTCAGCTCAAGGAGCAGAGCGCTGAAGACAAGATGGACGAAGTGTTGGCTGAGATTCCAAAAGTTCGAGAGGATCTTGGGTATATTCCCTTGGTGACACCGACCTCACAGATTGTGGGTACTCAGGCCGTGATCAATGTGCTGACGGGCGACCGCTACAAATCGATTACGAAGGAAACCGCGGGCGTGCTTAAAGGCGAGTATGGCGTTACACCGGCACCGGTCGACCCCCAGTTGCAGGCCAGGGTGCTGGAAGGTCAGCCAGCTATTACCTGTAGGCCGGCGGATTTGTTGGAACCTGAACTCGATGTGCTAACCAATGAATTACGCGAATTGGCTCAGAAAAAGTCTATCGCGCTCAACGACGGCGATGGCGAGATCGACGATGTTCTGACTTACGCACTGTTCCCGCAAATCGGGCTGAAGTTTCTTGAGAACCGTGGTGACCCCTCCGCATTTGAGCCGCCACCATCTGAGCAGGCAGCCTCCGAGTCACCGACCCCGACGCCGACCGCAGTCCCGGCGTCTGAAGGCACGGAACAGGCGGGTGTTTACACGGTAAAGGTAAATGGCCAGAGTTTCGTGGTTGAAGTGTCAGCGGGTGGCGATGTTAGTGACATCGCTCCACTTGCAGAAAACCAAGCGCTCGCAAACCCGACTTCACCCCCTGCAGCCGCCGCCAGTGTAGAAACCGTTAATGCACCGCTTGCGGGGAATATTTTTCAGGTTCGCGTGGGGGTTGGCGAAGCCGTTGAATCCGGCGACGTGATCGTGGTGCTGGAAGCCATGAAAATGGAAACGGAGGTACGCGCACAGCGGGCGGGTAAGGTGAGCGAGGTGATGGTCAAAGTCGGCGATCAGGTCGCGGTTGGCGATTCATTGATAAGCCTGGGCTAAAACGCAGTGGAAGATTTATTGCTCCTGTGGAGTTCCTCGGGTCTGGCGCAGTTTCAGTCTGGCCAGCTGGTGATGATCATCATCGGCTTTATCCTGCTGTTTCTGGCGATTCGCTATGAGTTTGAGCCGCTACTGCTAGTACCGATTGGGTTTGGCGGGATTCTGGCAAATATTCCAGGTGCAGGTCTCGCCTATTCTGCGGTAGAGAATGCGATCTATGCAGGTGATCCGTTATTGCTTAGGGAGTTTGCGAGCGTGCTACCTGTGGCCTTAGGCGCTGAGACGGGAGACATTAAGGCAGTACTTGCGGC
>JBCCNJ010000133.1:0-11748 GCA_039025905.1 Pseudomonadota bacterium
ATTGGCAGAGCACAAACGTCGCCAGCCCGCCGACGATGTTGTGTCTACTTTGCTGGCGCAGGTCGATGATGTGGATGGCAAGGTCAGTATCGAAGAGTTCGAGAATATGTTCTGGCTCTTTGCGGTGGCAGGTAACGAGACTCTGCGCAACGGTATCCCCGGCGGCATGATCGCGCTGCTGCAGCATCCTGACGCCTGGCGATCGCTACAAGCCGATCCCGAATTAGCCCAAGGTGTCGTCTCGGAAATGCTGCGCTGGTGGACGCCGGTCATGAACTTTCGCCGCACCGCGAGCTGCGATATTGAGCTAGGGGGCTGCAAGATTCGCAGCGGTGATAAAGTGCTGGTGTCCTTTCTGTCGGCCAACTACGACGAGCAGGAGTATCACAATCCTGCGGAGTTCGATATTCATAGAGCGCCCAACCCCCATCTAAGCTTTGGTTATGGGCCGCACTTTTGCCTGGGGGCGCAACTCGCTGAGGCGCAGATGCGAGCAATATTTGTCGAGCTGAGCCAACGCTTTGACCGCCTGGAAACAACCGCCCCTCCGCATTTTCTGCGCTCCAACTTTCAGCGCGGCGTGAAATCACTACCGGTTCGTTGGTGGAAGAGACGATGAATAATTCAAACAAAACAGACATCCAGGCCGATGGACCCAAGCGGAATCTACTCACCATGCTGCTGATGGCGGTGGCGGTCGGCATTATCGCCGGCATCGGTGCCTGGGCATTTCGCCTGCTCATCGGCTTTGTTCACAACGTACTCTTTCTCGGGTCCTTCTCTCCCTACTACGACGCCAATCAACACACACCGGCAAGCCCCTGGGGTTTGTTCGTCATTCTGGTGCCAGTGGTGGGCGCTATGATCGTCGCCTGGCTGGTAAAAAACTTCGCGCCGGAGGCAAAGGGCCATGGGGTGCCTGAGGTGATGGATGCAATCTACTATAACAAAGGCTTCATCCGGCCGCGGGTCGCGGTGGTCAAATCGCTAGCATCGGCAATCTCTATCGGCAGCGGCGGCTCAGTGGGTCGGGAGGGGCCCATCGTTCAAATCGGCTCAGCCTTTGGCTCGACGCTGGGCACCTTCTTTCCCATGCAGGTACGCGATCGCGTTGCCCTGATCGCAGCCGGAGCTGGCGCGGGTATCGCCGCCACTTTTAATGCGCCCCTTGGAGGCATCGTATTTGCCGTCGAACTGTTATTGGTATCCGTTAACGCGCGCAATTTGATGATTGTCGCTATCGCCGTGGTGGTTGCTACCCATATCAGCCACCTACTGCTGGGCACTCAGCCTTCGTTTTTCGTCCCCGCTCTGGAGGTGCCGAATTATCCCGATCACCCGCCTTTGGTCTTGCTCTCATTCTTACTGCTCGGCGGGGTAATGGGCCTGCTGGCCGTGGCGTTCATTCGCGGGCTTTACAAAATGGAAGACCTGTTTGAAGCGATGCCCGGCAATTACTATTCGCGCCATGCCATCGGCATGCTCTGCGTTGGCATCATCATGTATGTACTGATGCAAAACGCAGGTCACTACTACGTCCAGGGCGTGGGTTACGCCACCATCATGGACATTCTGAGCGATGTAGTCATGTCGCCCTGGTTTTTGCTGATGTTAGCGCTGCTAAAACTGTTGGCCACTTGCTTATCCTTGGGGTCGGGTGCTTCTGGCGGTGTGTTTTCACCGGCGCTGTTTATGGGCGCGACCATGGGTGCGGCGGCCGGTCACCTCTGCCACTGGTTGATGCCGGGCACCGAGATCAGCATAGCGACTTTTGCCATTGCAGGTATGGCTGCTGCGATTGCAGGTGCTACCGGTGCGGTGCTCACCGGCATCATCATGCTGGCAGAGATGACTCGGGATTACCCCAGCATTCTGCCCATGATTATTACCTGCACGACTGCCTACGCACTGCGCAAGGCCATCATGCACGAGAGTATTTACACCATGAAGCTGCTCGCTCGCAGGCATACGGTACCGGAAGGCCTGCATGCCGCAATTCTCACCACCGAGCGAATTGAAGACATGATGAGCAATGCGTTTCGCGTGCTGCCCGCTGATGCCTCGGTACCACCGGCTGTGACTGCTATCGTCGCAGGTGAAAATGGGTCTATCGATACGGTGCTGCGTGCTCCCACGGCCGCAGCGGAGGAGGCACGGGCGACACAACCCGACAAGATTAGCTATACCCTGATTGATTTGAAGTCCACGCCATTGAACGCACTTGCAGCGGTCTGCGAGCAGGGTGTGGATGTCGTGCTGGTAACCTCCCACCCCGGCAGCAAGCAGGCCGCCGATGTGGTGGGCCTGCTGGAACCGGCCACGCTGGCCGCGCTGATCAGGTCGGATGAGCTACTGTCGTAAACAGAGGTCACTCGCGAGAGTATCCGCCCGTAAAGCAAGCACCCGTTGTATGCGTTTGATGGCGCTTCAGCGCTTAACTGACGCTCGCCGCATTCGATATGCAAGCTGCTTCAATTTCAGCGATAGCACTCTAGTTCCAAGGACTGCTGTTTAAAGATATCGTTGCGTCGACACTGCCCGTAGTAGACTATCGCTACGCAAATCCTGCCACGCACGTCGAAGGCTTCACTATGCCAGCCCTTTTTGAGCCCATTGCTATCCGAGGACTGAGTTCCAGCAATCGCATTTGCGTTTCGCCGATGAGCCAATACGCAGCCTTTGACGGCATGGCAAACGATTGGCACTTCGCTCACCTAGCGCGGTTCGCTCTCGGTGGGGCTGGCATCGTTTTCACCGAGGCAACAGGAGTCACATCCGACGGGCGGCGCACGCATGGTGATTTAGGCCTGTGGGACAACGCTCAGGAGGCGGGTCTTGCAAGGATTGCTCACTTTTTGAAATCTCAAGGCAGTTGTCCCGGGATACAGCTCGCGCACGCGGGGCGCAAGGCCAGCGAGCGCCGGCCCTGGCATGGCGAAACTCCGGTAAACGAAGAGGACGTTCGCCTACGTGGCGAAGCACCCTGGGCAGCATGGGGGCCAACGGACGAGCCCTATGGTGAAACATGGCCTGCACCAAAGGCCCTGTCGGAAGAAGGTATTCACGAGATCATTGACGCCTTCGCGCAGGCGGCGGTTCGGGCCGAGCGAGCTGGCTTTGAGGTTATCGAAGTCTATGCAGCCCACGGATTTCTGCTGCATCAGTTCTACTCGCCCTTGTGTAACACCCGCACGGATCAGTGGGGTGGCGACTTCAAGGGGCGCACACGGATCGTCTTGGAAACGGCGAAGGCGATCCGCAAAGCGATCTCAGCCGATATTGCCCTTTTCTTTCGCATCTCAGCAACAGACTGGCTCGACCAAGGCTGGCAAGTGCAGGACAGCGTGCATCTGGCGCGTGAATTAAAAGCCTGTGGCGTAGATCTCATCGACTGTTCCAGTGGTGGCATCGGCGGCCCCCACCCCTTGCCGCGTTTCCCTCTGGGGCCGGCCTTCCAAGCGGACCTGGCGCGGCAGGTGCGTGAGTCAGCTGACGTTCCCACAATGGCGGTTGGCATGATCTGGGATGCGAAGACAGCTAACAATGTGATTGCGGAGGGCCAAGCGGATATGGTCGCCGTGGCAAGAGAACTACTCAACAATCCTAACTGGACACTGCACGCAGCCGCTGAGCTGGGTGTCGACAGCGATTTCTCGAAGTGGAACCCCGCCTTCGGCTGGTGGCTGAACAAACGTGAGCGCGTCTTTCGAAAGTTGTCTCTTGGCAAGTATGCGAACGCGGCAGGCAAGGCTGACTAACCGGGATATCTGCGCTTCCCTCAAGCTATGAGCCGGTTGAATTCCATGTATTGGAGGCCGCGCCTATTGTTGGGTGAGCTCTAATGCGAATCGAAAATGAACACGCACTAACCACAAATGCATGCTAGCGTTCAATTGGTCTTACCTCACTCTCTTGGGGCAGAATCAACCTCAACACAAACGCTAATCTGAGGAAATTTCATGCTCGGACTCGATATCCTGCTCGCTATCGCCAACATTTCGTATCTCGCGTCCTATAGCATGCGGGATATTCTTTGGCTGCGGGTGCTGACAATCATTGGGATCTCAGTTCTTATGCCCTACTACTATCTGCAACCTAGCACGCTCTGGGGGCCAATTGGCTGGAACCTGCTGTTTCTATCGATCAACCTCTACTGGATCGTAAGACTCTTCCTTGAGCGTCGGCCAGTGGTCTTCCCAGAGGAGCAAGAAAGATTGTACGAATCGACATTTCGAAATTTAACCAGACGGGAAGCGCTGCGGCTATTCGAACTGGGCAATTGGCACAGTGTGCAAGCAGGCACGACGCTGATTGAACAGGGGGAGGCGGTCGACGACCTGACTGTTATCGTCAGCGGCAACGCCAGGGTTACACTCGATGACGAGCAGGTTGATGAACTGGGCGAAGGCCGCATACTTGGTGCTACAGCCTTTCTTAAGCGTCGCTCTCATTTCACGGCCCCGGTATCTGTGGCCACGTTCGCGCCCACGCGAGTCGTTCAATGGCCAATGAGTCAGCTTGAGGCGGCTTTCGGTAGAGCACCGGATGTAGAAATCGCGTTGCAGGCTTCCATTGGCAAAGAACTATCGCATTTCCTAGAAACCGCCCGTGCCCATCAGGTACAGCCCACTCTCACTTAATCACCCTCACCAATTTGACTCGCTGCGGAATCAATAGGCAGAACATTGAATAAGCTACCTCCATCGAAACGACACAATTGACAAACTCACTTAAAACCGGAGATTCTCTGCCCATGAATAGTATCAGTACACGTCGCACAGGCCTTCGCTGCCTTACCATTATCGGGTTGATGTTCAGCTTGTTAAGTGTCCCGGCAAAATCAGATACGGTATGGAGTGTAAAAGCGATCCTCATGCACGATACCTTCTGGGACGTGAAAGCGATCGGCACGGATGGTGACTTGATCGACGTCAAAGCGTTCGAAGAGGTAGGTAATCCCTACATCCTAGACGTGAAAGCGATTCAGGCGGGAAAACTGCTACCCATCAAAATTGTAAGTAACGAGACACCCTTTGCTCCTGTAAAAGCAATTCAAGAAGACGGCACAATTTTGGACATCAAAGCCATTTCACCAGAGGGTCAGATGCTGGATGTCAAAGGCACCAACCCCAACGGTAAGATTTTCGACATCAAGGCCATCGCACCCGATGGGGAGCTCATCGATATCAAGGCGATTTCCCCGGATAATAGGGTCCGTGATATCAAAGGCCTGAAAATGCATTCAGAGGAGATAGAAGGCAAGGTGTTTGACGTCGAATTTTTTGCAAACATCAAAGCGTTGACTCCGCCGTAGTAAGAGATCTACGTAAAACCAAAGAGGGCAATAACAATGAAAACAGGGCGTCGATTGGCAATCGGGATGATGGCTCTTCTCGTCAGTGCAACAACCAGCGGCGAGGTAGTCGTCATCAATCAGGCAATCTCTGAGCAGGAAGTGAGGGCTGCACAAGCCTCATGGTGCGACGCCTTATTGGATATCAGCAAGACTTACGCGGACGACGGGCACACAGCAGCCAAGGCATTGACCGAGAAGATTATCGATAACGCCTATGCCTATCAGTCCGGTGTCGTGCTCTTCAAACCCACGCTGGCTACTAATCCACAGACCTTCCGCACAACGCGCGCAGGGGCCGTATCGTATTTCGTAGGGGGAGACCCCTCCTTTCCGGACGACGACGGTTTTGCGATCAAAAATTGGAAGAACTGCGAAGTCGAGAACGCCGCGATGTTCATTTTTGGCGACAGTGCGACGTCTATGGGCAAAGTCCATTTCACGGACGGCGACAACAACAGAACATCCGTAGACAAGACCTGGGTCTTCATCAAGGACGATTTGGCTACTCTACGTATCGCGGCCCACCATTCGTCGCTTGAGTACGAAGCTGAATAAGATCGCCTGTTCAGCCTTCCTAAAACCTACGGGAAGTGTCAAAAGGGATTCATAAGCGAAGCGGGGGTATTCCAACGCCACTTGGGACACAAGCACCCTTCTCGAAATCAGCTTGATTCTGGTGACACGGTGGTCGAGCACCTATACTTTCCTACATGGAACAGCGAGAACCGAATTACGTCATTGTGGTCAAGCAGGACTGCCCCACCTGTGTTTTGGTAGCGCCGGTGATCGCGAAGGCGCAGTCTATTGGCAAATCGGTTGAGGTGTGGTGTCAGGATGACCCCGTCTTTTCCAAAGACGTCGAAAGTGTCGGCGACGATCAACAGCTAGAACACTCCTGGCGCTGGAAGATTGAAACGGTGCCTACCGTTATCCGCCTGGATAAAGATACCGAAGTTGAGCGCACGGTCGGTTGGGATAAAGCCGAATGGCGGCGTGTTCTGGAATTGGATGAGATACCGGATGGGTTGCCCGCATTTCGGCCAGGGTGCGGCTCTATGAGCGTGGCGCCGGGTATGCCCGAGACACTAGCACTTCGCTTTGGCGACGTAGCATTGGCGTCTCGTCGTATCGAAGTCGGTGATTTAGAAGATCCAGTGGAAGCCTGTTTTGAGCGTGGCTGGAGTGATGGCTTGCCCTTGGTGCCGCCCACGGAGCTTCGGGTTGTTCGCATGTTGGCCGGATCAAAGCGCGACCCCAATGAGGTTGTGGGCGACGTACCACCGGATTTACAGCCCTGCACAATCGAGAAAATCGCTGTAAACGCTGTCATGGCGGGGTGCAAGCCCGAATACCTGCCGGTGGTTATCGCGGCGGTGGAGGCGGCACTTATGGATGCCTTTTGCATGCATGGCTTGCTGGCAACCACCTGGTTTTCAGGACCCATGGTGATTGTTAACGGCCCTGTTGCGCAAGCTATTGGAATGAACAGCGGTGGCAACGCACTGGGACAGGGTAACCGCGCGAATGCCACCATCGGGCGCGCGCTACAGTTGGTGATTCGTAACATCGGTGGCGGCCGCCCCGGTGGTGTGGACCGCTCTACTTTCGGCAACCCTGGCAAATACACATTCTGCTTCGCCGAAGATGAGGAAAATTCCTGTTGGGAGTCACTGGCGGTGCAGCGGGGTTTCACACCGGAGGTGTCCACCGTCACCTTGTTCGCCGCCGACGGCGTGCAAGGCTTCGCCGATCAAAAATCGCGTGAGCCGCACTCCCTGTGCCGCTCACTGGCTGACAGTCTGATGACGGTGGGGCATCGTAAATTCGCCTGTATGAGCGATGTCTTTATCGTGCTGTCACCAGAACATCAGCGTGTATTTGCCCAGGCGCAATGGAGTAAACAACAGGTCATAGACGAGTTGATGTCGCTCACAACGCGCCCTGGCAGCGAACTGATGAGCGGCGTAGACGGCATTGCAGAAGGTATGCCAGAATTCCTGCGTGAAGCCGAGCTGCCAAAATTCAAACCCGACGGCCTGAACATCGTGCGGGCGGGCGGCGAGGCAGGTCTTTTTTCGGCAATCATCAGCGGTTGGCTCGCCAGTGGCGACTTTGGCAGTGCGCCCGTAACCAAGGAGGTCGTTGCATGAGCAACGTATTTGTGGATCCAACATCCGAGCTGAATCCAACTGCTCGAAGCGTGTTACCTAGACTCAGGTCGCTGGAGGGCAAAACAATTGCACTTCTCGACATCAATAAGCCTCGTGGGGATAAGCTGCTCGATCGCATCGAAACGCTATTCGTAGAGCGTGGCGTTGCGGTGCGTCGTTACAGCAAACCGACAATGACCCGGGTTGCTCCACTTGAGGTCAAGCAACAGATCAGCGCCCAGTGCGACGCTGTCATTGAGGCACTCGCCGACTGAGGCTCGTGCACGTCGTGCAGTTTGCATGACATAATGGATTTGGAAGGCCGCGGCATACCCGGCGGCTATATCCTGACTGAGGCTTTTCGAGAGGCCGACCTTGCGCAGTCGAAATCCCTTGGCTTCACCGCCTACAAGGCATTTGTGCAACATCCCATTCAAGACCGTAGCGATGAGGAAATGGCCGAGATCGCAGAGCGTGTTTTTGATGAGGTGGTCGCGCTCATCTTGAAACCGGACGCAGACAGCTAAAGGCGTCCGGCAGCCCGAGCTTGACCACATCTGCCGAACGCGTTTGATCCGAAAGCGCGCCCATCCGTGCTGCATTTCTACCGCATTTTAGAACGATCTCTGTCCCCTGCCCCTACGCGGTTGAGCGGCTGCCGCTTGCAGCGTTGTCTTCACTGTGCACAAAAGTGCAAGCGATCGTTCCCCCTTCATCATGGAAGCCTGAGCGGCCTGGACGCATAGTTTCACCTGAGATTGCACAACTGCCTTCGCGATAGCGACAAATGGGGGAATCATGAAGACTGTAAATCACGCCCGCCTTAGACAGCCACTATTGGCATTAAGCGCCGCTATGTTATCGCAGGCGGTTAATGCCGCCGATATGCTTGAAGAGGTGGTGGTTACTGCCCAAAAGCGAGCAGAAAGCCTGCAGGACACTCCGGTCGCAGTGACCGCGTTCACGGCTCAAACCATCGAACGCTATGGCATGGACAATATCTCGCAGATAGCGGACTTCACGCCGAATCTAACCTTCGATACCACTGCACCCATATCGGGTGTGTCCTCCGGAGCAGTGGTGTTCATTCGCGGTGTTGGCCAGACGGACTTCAGCCTCACCACCGACCCTGGCGTTGGCACCTACGTCGACGACGTCTACACCTCGCGCTCTATAGGTGGGGTCTTGGATGTACTGGACGTTGAGCGCATTGAAGTCTTACGCGGCCCACAAGGTACCTTGTTTGGCCGCAATACGATAGGCGGTGCTATCAGTATCACCTCGCGCCGTCCAGCGGAGGAGTTTGGTGTCGACCTAGAGGCCACCCTCGGCAACTTTGATCGACGCGATGTCAGAGCTGCTTTACAGCTACCTATCGGAGAGGATCTACGCACCAGTCTCGCAGTGTCCAGCAAACAACGGGATGGCTTTGTCGACAGAGAACTCACCGGTGGCGAGTTGGGGGATGAAGATCGACAGTCTGCGCGCTTTGCCGCCCTGTTTACACCTACTGACTCACTGGAGTTTTACGCGACTTATGACTACACCAAGATAGACGAGGAGAGTGCGGGATCGGTACTGGCTGGCATTACCTCAGGGCCGGGCACCAGTACCTTCGCCTACAACGACGTGTTTGTGCCCGAGAACAACCCTCCTGAAGGCTTGTTCGACAGTCGCTGGCTGGGCGATGACGATGACAAATCCTTCGGCACCGGTGTCAGCGGTACCGACCTGGATGTGCAGGGCGCGGCCTTAACCGCGAGTTGGGGCAGCGAAGCGTTTGAAATCAAATCTATTACTGGTTGGCGTAAAACCGATGGCTCCTTCAGTCGCGACCCCGACAACTCACCTATTGCCATCACCGAAACAGAAAATCCGGACTATAAGCACAAGCAATTCAGCCAGGAAATCCAGCTCACCGGTTCACTGTTCGACAACACGCTAGATTATGTCGCCGGCCTGTACTACTTCGAGGAAGATGGCACCGATAACGTGTTTGTCTCTATCTATAGCGAGGTACCCACTCCCGGCTCGGGGGTCGCCTTCCCGCTTTACATCAATAACTTTGCTGATGTCGATAATAGCTCCGAGGCGGCCTACGCCCAGGGTACCTACCGCTTCACACCCGATCTGGGATTAACGCTGGGGATTCGTCACACCAAAGACGACAAGGAATACAGCTATGACCAGTTTCTGTCTACAGACAGGGCCGGCCTGAACAAAATCCTCGGCCTCGTCGGCGATGGTCCAGGCACGGTCGATGACAGCTTTTCAAAAACCACCTACAAAGCCGGTCTGGAATACAACTTTAGCGACGAGGGTATGGCGTACGCGAGTTACTCAGAGGGTTTTAAGAGTGGCGGCTTCAATATTCGCTACGTCGTACCGCGCGAAGAACCCTTGAGTTTCGATCCCGAGGAAGTCGCCTCTTATGAGGTGGGCGTAAAATGGCAGGGTTGGGAAGATCGACTGCGCATCAATACTGCTGCTTTTTATGCTGACTATACCGAGGTGCAGGTGACGCTGTTTGAAACCGGTGGCGGACCCCTGACCCAAAACGCCGGCGAAGCAGAGCTTAAAGGCATAGAGCTCGAGCTTACGGCGCTACTCACCGATCGTCTGATGCTGAATGTGGCCAGCGGGTATATCGACGCCAAGTATACGAAGATCAACGCACCCACCACGGGCATCGCTCAGCCCGTGGGCGATAAGCTGCCCAACACGCCGGAATACACCGCGCTAGTCGGCGCTCAGTACACCGCACCGATGATGGGTGGATCGCTAGCATTCAGACTGGATTACTACTACTCTGATGAAATTGAGAACGATGCTCAAAACTCACCGTTTCTCTACCAGGACAGCTACTCCACGCTGAACGCCTCCATCACCTTTACCAGCCCGGAGGATACCTGGGATCTGGTGGTGTTCTGCGACAATTGCACAGATGAGCGTATTATTAGCAGTGGCGATTCTAATTTCGGGCTTGGTTTTCATGAGGCAAACTACAACAGACCTAGGGAATATGGCGTAATTGTGCGCTACGGGCTGTAAAGCAAAGGAGCAGGTAAGCATGCAGGAGACATTCAAAGCAGCAGCAGTGCAGGCAGCACCCGAGTTTATGGACCTGGACGCCGGCGTAGAAAAGGCGATCGGACTGATCAAAACCGCTGCAGACAATGGCGCGCGCCTGGTGGCGTTTTCTGAGTGTTGGCTGCCGGGTTATCCGTGGTGGGTGTGGATATCACCGGCGGCGATGAATCTGCGCTATTTTCAGCGCTATCACGAGAACTGCCTGGTGGTGGACTCGCCCCAGTTTAAAGCCATAGGAGAGGCCGCCAAAGCCAATGGTATCTACGTCTCCATGGGCGCCAGTGAGCGCCACTACGGTACGCTCTACATCTCCCAGTTCTTGTTTGACGATGAAGGCAATTTGATTAAAGGCCGTCGTAAGTTGAAGCCCACCCATATGGAACGCACGGTGTTTGGCGAGGGGGATGGCAGCGATCTGGAGGTCATCGAGACCGACTTGGGC
Source organism: Pseudomonadota bacterium (assembly GCA_039025905.1). Classification (GTDB taxonomy): domain Bacteria; phylum Pseudomonadota; class Gammaproteobacteria; order Pseudomonadales; family Halieaceae; genus JARRPM01. Next base: position 11,039 of record JBCCNJ010000133.1, read on the forward strand.
CGTATCGGGCAACTCAACTGTTGGGAACACATGCAACCGCTCACCAAGTACGCGATGTACAGCATGCATGAACAGCTGCACATAGCAGCCTGGCCCAGCTTCAGCTGCTATCCCCAGGCCTACGCCTTGGGCAGCACTTTGAGCAACGCACTGTCGCAGGTTTATGCGGCAGAAGGCCAGTGTTTCGTGCTCGCCCCCTGCGGCGTCGTCTCGCAAGATATGGTGGATCTTATGGTGGAAACGCCCGAGCAGGCTGAGCTGCTTTACTCGGGTGGCGGCTTTGCGCAAATCTTCGCGCCCGACGGTGCACCCATGTGCGATCCGCTGCCAGAGAAAGATGATGGCCTACTGTTCGCTGATATCGACTACGGCGTGATCAGCGTTGCCAAATCCTTCGCCGATCCGGTGGGTCACTACGCTAGACCTGACGTGACTCGGCTGCTGCTCAATCGAGAGGCGAGAGACCCGGTCCATGATGAACGCCCGCCCGCTGCATCGCAGCCTGTCGTGGCGCCAGTGGAACAGAACGAAGAAGACGCCGAACCCCTGCAGAAGCAGGCCTGAAACATTACAGCGGACATGCATCTGCCGGGTCAGTGAGAACGACCGGCAGGGCGCCCCGTACACCGGCGTCTGGAACAGATGTGATGGTACAGTGAGGTTATAAGCCCGCGTGACGAGCTCATCTAAGATGAGCGGGAGAGGCTATG
>JBCCNJ010000134.1:0-11741 GCA_039025905.1 Pseudomonadota bacterium
CGCAGACCGTCATTGCCAGCGTCACCGCAAGAATGTCTTTCGGAAGTATCCATCCCACTGCCAGACTGATGACACTCGAGCCCGCTGACTGCACCAGCAGATACAGTGAACTTGCGAGTCCAGTGCGATGTTCGAAGGGAGCCAGAGCAGCACCTGCCGATAAAGACATAATCACGCCAGCCCCGGCTCCGGCCATAATCAGCCCCGGTGCATAGGCCAGCGTTGAAATCGATGGAGAAAACGTCATTCCAGCGATGTATATCCACCCCACCATGCAGGCGAGGGTGCCAATCACTATCGAGCGATGAGCTTGAAACCGCGGCATGAGCAACCACACAAGTTGCGTTCCCAAGGCAATGGAGGCGTTGAAAAGCGCTAATACGAATCCATTCTCGCTGCTGTTGAAATCGAACGTGTTAGCGGTAAGAAACGCAAAGTTCGCACCGAATATCACCAACACGCTGATGGAGAACATGTTGCAGAGCGTGTGCTGGGCAAATACTGGATGGAAGAGTATTTGCCATCCCGATTCCCCGCGTGTGGCAGCTTTATTGGTTGGTCGCCGACGTGTTTCTGGCACCAGATAAAAATAGGCTGTGACACTAAACGCGCCGATTGCCGTCATGAGGAGGAAGCAGGCCTGCCAGCCAAACCATTGTGCTAGCAGACCGCCCAGAATGGGCATGAATATAGGCACGATCGCCATCAGAGACATCATTCTGGCCATACCCTTGGTTGTGCCCTGTGCACCATACAGATCGCGCACCACGGCCCTGGCCATTGTGGCGCCGGCGCCAGCGCCCAACCCCTGCAGAAATCGGATGCCCACCAACCAGTGCGCGTCGTCAACGAACGCACAAGTGATGGAGCTGATGCAGTAGAGCAACATGCCCACAAACATGATAGGGCGCCGGCCTGTCCGATCTGATGTGTGGCCCCATATCGAAGGTGCGACACCATAGCCAATCAAGAAGCTGTACAGCGAAAGTTCAATAAGACGCGCGCTGGCATTGAGATCGAGTGACATGCCCGCCAGAGAGGGCGTCAGCATATCCATGGATACCGGAGCCAGGGTGGCGGACAGCGCTAGAATGACCAGCGTCAGAGAAGCATGCTGGTGTTTGCCCTGCATATCAGGCAAGCATGGCGGTTAACGTCACTCCGATAAATGTCGCGATAACGTAGCCGAAAATACCGCACATGATGCCGGGGGTGACAAGGTGCTTCCAGCCCTTTGACGAGGCGATTGCCGCTGTAACTGCGGGGCCTACCAGCGCTGCGCCAGAGGCGACGATCGCTTCGTCTAGCTGAATTTTGAGTAGTTTGGCGGCTGTCAGTACGATCGCCAGATGCACCAAAATAATAAGCATGCCGAATACAAATAGGATGACGGCATCATCCAAAAATGCGCGAGCGTCCGTGCCAGCGCCTACCGCGACGAAGAACAGATACATCAACAGCATGCCCAGTTCAAAATCGCCTTCGAGCTTATGCATTTGCTTAGGGAAGCAGTTTGCGACGACGATGGTGAGAATAGTGATGAACAGAATGTTGTACTGGGTGAGGCCCAGCGCTTCGCCAAGCCACTGCGCGAGAGCGCAAATCACAAAGCTGAGCGCGAGTGCTCCTGTAATATGGGTGAGGCGAAATCTCGGCACATCATCTTGCGCAGCCAGCGGCGTGTCTTCGCCGGATGCCTGAACCTTGAATTCGGGAAACCAGCGTGTGATGAGCCTAACGGAGGGAATCACGATCAGTAGCACCAGCGCCATAACGCTCACCACGCTACTCGCGCTGATTGCCACAGTCAGCTGTGCGGGTGTCATCTCCACCGCTTGAGAGACCGCGAGAAAGTTGACTGCACCGCCAATCCAGCCGCCGGTATAAACCCCCGCGACTTTTGGCCCGATCTCGCCTAAATCGAGCATGGCAAAGCCGATCAGTGCCCCTGCAATGGTGGCGCAGGACGCGACCAGGAATGAAATCATTACGCCGCCGCTCTCTCTAAAAATCTTGCGCAAATCACCCTTTAATAGCAGCAGGGGTATGGCAAGCGGCACTAGCGATCCACCCACAAAGTCGTAGGCGGGACTGGTCAATGGGATCACGCCGGTGTTTGACAGCAGCATGGCGGCGGAGAGCACCCAGACCACACCAGATGTCCTTTTTCCAATGGCGCTGTTGTCGATCCAAAAGCCCAGCCAGGCGAGCCCGAATAACACCACCCCCAGTGCGAAAACATCATCACCTGAAATCAGGGACACGGCGTCTCTCCTGCTAAGATGGTAGATGGTGCCCAGTGGGCGGGCCGCTTGCGACGCTCAATGCGATATAGCCTGGCTGCATTGAATGAGGCCCCATAGAACCCCGTCACGTTTCGAGGCGTCCGCTATCGGCGGGTGTGTGCTCAAACCCATCGCGCCACCACGCAATGTCGGATACCTCGTCCAGAAATGCGGCCCGCGCCGTATCGTCGAGTCCGTGCAGTTTGTTGAGCACCGCAACCGCCAGTGGATCCGACGGCCAACGCAGCTGTCGAGTATCTGCGTCGGCAATCCTCAGCAGTAGGTCTGCAATAGCAGCGGGATTCATTGCCTGCTCGGCGCCTTGCGCGGCATCGCTGAGTTTGGACTCGATCAAGCTGCGATAGGGGGACTGCTGCGGATAATCTGAGGGCAGTTGACCATTGCTGCGATCGAGTCGTGTGGCGTAGCGACCGGATTCGACCAGTGCAAGGCGGATGCCCCAGCGGTCAATCTCCTGTCGCAGTGCTTCAGTAGCACCTTCCAGTGCGAACTTGCTCGCGCTGTAGGCCACATCGCCTGCCAGACCAGCCAATCCGGATAGCGAACTGATCATGATAATCAGCCCTTTTTGCTGCCGCCGCATAAACGGCAGAACGGCGCGCGTCAGCAGCATTGGGCCAAAAAAATTGGTCTCCATAACCGTGCGCAACTGCGCTTCGCTTATGTCTTCGAACGCCCCTGGGATCAGAACGCCGGCATTGTTAATCAGCACATCCAGGCTGCCGGCGTCGGAGGTGACCGTGTTAATCAAATCGCCGAAGGTATCCGGCTGGGTCACGTCCAGTGTGGGTGTGTGCAGTTGGAGCTGTTCCGAGGCGGCGGTTGCGCGCAGCTCTTCACCGTCGGTGGCTGATCTTACGGTAGCGTAAACGTGATCGCCGCGACGGGCGAAGGCGAGGGCGGCAGAGCGGCCAATACCGCTGCTGCAACCGGTAATGAGCACCGTTGCCATCGCGCTTAGTCCTTTGTCTCGTAGTGGCTTTGGTTCGACTTGAGCAATTCCACTGTAAGACTGTAAGCCGACTTTGCCTTTCCGGTTGCTATTGCCATTGCCAGTCGATGATGGCGCTCCATATCTGCCTTATCGTCATAATCGGATACCTGACTGCCTAGCGCTGCATGCGCCTTTAAGTAGGTCGCGATCGCAAATCGAAAATGGTAAAGCACTTGATTGTGGGAGGCTTTTAGGATGATGGAGTGAAACTCAATGTCAGCGTCTATGCGTTGCGCCTGTTCAATATTGGGGGCCGACATCGCTTCATAGGTGGATAACAGATCGGCAATTTCATCTCGCGTTGCTCTGGCTGCCGCCAGTTCTGCCGCTTTGGGTTCGACGATGCGTCGCATCTCTATGAGGTCTAACATGAAGTCGGCGGTCGCGATATCCGGGTCAGCGTGCCAGCGCAGTACGTCGGGGTCGAGCATGTTCCAGTCGGCCCGCGGTTTGACGTGGGTACCGCTGCGCGGGGCGGTACGAATAAGTCCTTTGCCAGAAAGCACTTTCACGGCTTCGCGCAGCGCATTGCGGCCAACCTCTAGACTGTCCGCCAGCTCTTGCTCTATTGGCAGGACCTCCCCTTCACGATAGCGGCCCGCTGCAATTCGGTGACCGAGTATGTCAACCACAGCAGCGACATGACCACGGGTCGTCTTTTTGCCTCCCATGTCCAGGCTTGTTCCTTTTATATAGCGGCAGGCTTCAGTGTATATAAATATTTCATGGGATTAAATAAATAATTACTTGAGCCTTGGATGCTGCCTTAGAGGCCCAGAATCACCGGTATTTGCTTAGAGAGAATCACGATGAATGCGTTGAAAAACGTGACTTTGAGTGATTTTTCAGGAGCGAACCCGATTGCAATTTTTATTAATGGGGTTAATAATACGGCTTTGCATAGGAGTAGGTATGGCTGATTACGATGTGATCATCGCGGGTGGTGGCCACAACGGTCTCATTTGCGCGGCAAAGCTCGTCAAGAACGGCTACAAGGTGCTGGTCGTAGAACGCAATGAATGGGTGGGCGGTGGCGTCCTGAGCCGCGAGTTAACCTTGCCTGGATACAAGCATGATCCCTTTGGCTCTTCTCATGTCTGGATACACCTCAATCCTGATTTTAAAGAGCTCAAGCCTGAATTTGAAAAACACGGCCTGAAGTACATTTGGTCGGAGGATCAGATCACCGGTCACCCCAACAAATATGAGGGCGCTGGCATCGTCGTTTATAAAGACGTCGATAAGACCTGTGACACTATCGCGGAGTATTCCGTAAAAGATGCAAAGCGCTATAAGGAAATCTACGACGAGTTCGGAGAAATTCAGGATGGTGTCATCAAAGGTATGTTTGATACCCCGGCGCCGCCTAGCTATCTGTACCAAGGTTTGGAAAACAACCCACGAGGCATGAAGCGCCTGCGCGATTTTCAGCTGAGCTCCAGGCAATTCACCTTAGAGAACTTTGAAAACGACCACGTTCGCGCCTTTATTTTAGGCTGGGCCATGGCGCCACAAACCTTGCCCGATCAGCTGGGTACCGCGCAGGGCTTTTACGTCATGATTCCCAGTATTCACTATTACGGTCAGTCCATCCCTGAAGGTGGCAGTGGCATGCTCTCGGAGAGCATGAAGCGCTATATCGAGGCGAGTGGCAGCACCGTGATGACGGCTGCTACAGTCAGCAAGTTTCTCGTCGAGAATGACCAGTGCATTGGCTTGCGCCTAGACAATGGTGATGAGTTGCGGGCGCAGCACGCGGTGGTGAGTGCCTTGGATCCCTACCAAACCTATTTGCAGGGTTTTGAGGACTCTGAACTCCCCAGCGGCTTCAAGGACATGGTGCGCCAATTCAGCTTCGGCGATATCACGATTGCCAGAGTGCATTACGCGCTCAACGAGGCACCGAACTTTAAAGGCCACCAGGATCTTAATCACACCGCCTTCCAGCGCATTTTTGGCAATATGGCTGACATCGATAAGCAGTACCTGGAGATCGCGGGAAACAAGGCGCCCAGTGATCCTTTTCTGTGGACGGCAGCGTGGACCACGATGGACCCAACGCGAGCCCCCGCCGGCAAGCACACGATGATCATGGATACCTTCGTGCCGGTAGAGTTAGCCAGTGGAGAAGACTGGGAAGAAATCGGGCCCGCCTATTGTCGCGATGTATTACTGCGCCAGCTGCGCAACTACACCACCAATATGACCGATGACAATATACTCGCCGAATACGTTGAGACCGGCCCTTCATTGGCGCGGGCAAACTTGTGTTTTCATCGAGGCGTGACCACAGGCGGTGAACGCACGCTCTCGCAGATGGGTGCGTTTCGACCCTTCCCGAATTATTCCGATTACCGCGGGCCAATTAAAAAGTTTTACATGACCGGTCCTTCCTGCCATCCGGGCGGTGGCATTTGCGGTATGGGTACAATCACGGCTACTGAAATCATGCGCGATTTGGGTGGTATCGAGGAAGATGACGATTTCGATTTCTAACGCAGTGGGCTGTTGTGCAGAGCCAACCGCATTGGCGAGCAGCAGATCTAAAAGTGATAAACGAGACAGAGCATGAGAGATAGAGTTGAACCCTATACCGCGCTAATCGTGCAGCCAGAAGTCACGGTTGTTGAAGACAGGGCTGGCATTCAAAGTAATCTCGACCGGGTGATCAACATGATTCACTTCGGTGTGGGCTATTTCTGGGAGGTCCCTGTTCGCCTGGTGGTGCTGCCGGAGTACTTTATGCAGGGCGTGGGTACGCCCGGCAAGGGCGAGAGCAAGATCGAAGACCAAATGAAAAAAGCGGTTACGATTCCAGGCCCGGAAATCGATCAACTGGGGGAGATCGCGAAACAGTATGGTCTTTACATTTGTGGCGGTGGCGTTGTCGAGCAGGTGCCTGAGTTCCCGGATCGTTGGTTCAATACGAACTTCATCGTCGGGCCAGAGGGCGATGTGGTGCTGAAGTATCACAAGTGGCACATCAATGCCTCCCTGGGGCTGGGAACCAGTCCGCACGACATATACGATGAGTATGTCGCTCACTTTGGCGGCAGCATCAAAGATCTATTTCCGGTTATTGACACCGAGATCGGCAAACTCGGCACCATGACCTGCCACGATGGCTGCACGCCGGAAGTATCGCGCGCACTGGGTTACAACGGCGCGGAAGTGATCTGTCATCCCGGCGCGATTCAGGAGGTGGAGGGCGTATCCGAACCCTGGGACTTCTGGAAGTTTACCCGTCGCGCGCGAGCGCATGACAACATGTGCTATCTGCTGGGCTCCAACTGGGGAAGCGTGAATTACGACTATTACCCAAAGGCATTCTGCCCAGGCCACTCCTATGCAATCGACTACACCGGCATGCTGCTTCGCGAGGCACCGTATCCAGCGGAGCAGGTGCTTTCTGTCACTATCGACATCGAGGCCCTTCGACACTACCGCACGCGCACCAACCACAACTGCTGGATAGACGTACGCACCGAAGGGTTCAAGGAGATGTACACCAACCCGATTTATCCGCCCAATCGTTTCCCCGCAGGCAAGCCGCCGAAAGCACTGGTCGAAAAAATTTCTATCTGTAAAGAGGTGTTTGACGACCTGTATGCACGAGGTCAGTTCACGCCGCCCCATGGCTACGAGCCTGAAGATATCTCTGGTCTGCTGGAAGAGCGCATTGCTTATGCGCAGCGGACAGGGCGTCTGAAGAAGAGCTGAGCCCATGAAAGTAAAGAGCAAGCTGGCCGACATCGATTTCGAGTTCGGCCGTTTCGAATACAAGAAAGATCATTTGATTGTGCACAGTCATGAAAGCCAGTCCATGCAGAGCAAAGTCTACGTGAGCCCGAATGACGTGTTATCCGCCATGGGCAAAGCATTTTCTAACCCCATGGTCTGGGTGTATCTGCTCGGCTTTCCATTCTTTCTGATTCGTTATCGACGACGCCACGCAAATAAAAAGAGGCAAGCACAATGACCGCGATGACAGGAGCACAAGCCATCATCAAATCCCTACGGGCAAACAATATCGACACCGTGTTTGCGCTACCGGGCGGGCAGCTGGATTACCTGTTTGATGCCATGTACCAGGAAGGTGACGGCGTTCGTGTGATTCACTCCCGACACGAGCAGGGCTGTGCCTACATGGCTTATGGCTACGCTCGCTCTACTGGGAAGGTGGGCACCTACGCGGTGGTGCCCGGCCCGGGGTTGCTGAATTCCAGCGCAGCCTTGTGTACCGCCTGGGCCAACTACTGCCCGGTGCTGTGTATCTCCGGTCAAATTCCCTCGACTGGCATCGGTAAAGGCTATGGCGATCTACACGAAATTGATGATCAATTGGGCATGATCAGTCACATCACGAAAAGTGCGCGCCGAATTGACCATCCCTCGCATGCACCGAAGGCGGTTGATGAGGCTTTCAGAGCGCTGTTACACGGCAGCCCGCGACCGGTGGAGTTGGAAATGCCGATGGACATCATGGCGCTGGAGTCCCCGGTTGAGTTGCTGCCCGCAGTGCAGGCACAGGCGAGCCCGCCGCTGGATTCAGCGCAACTGGACGAGGCTGCTGCACTGTTGCAGCAGGCGAAAAAGCCACTGATTTATGTAGGCTCGGGAGCAATCGAGGCCGGAGATGAGCTACTTGCGCTGGCGGAAAAACTACAGGCACCGGTGGTTTCCTTTAGGGCGGGCAAAGGCATTGTTTCCGACGAACACTATCTCAGCGCGAACTTCCCGATGGGGCACCAGCTATGGGGCGAAGCTGATCTTGTGCTGGCAGTTGGAACGCGTTTGCACTGGCCGCTGGTCATGTGGGGGAAGGATGACGATCTAAAACTCATTCGTGTAGATATTGATCCTACCCAGGTCAATCGAATTTGCGAGCCAGAGCTGGGAATTGTGGGCGATGCCAGTGAAGTGCTGGCCGCCGTGAACCAGCGTTTGGACGCCGGCGCGCATCAAGCTATATCCCGGGAATCTGAACTACAGGCGCTTCGCCGTGAAACCGATGGGCGCATTCGCGATCAGGTGGGGCCACAGATGGCCTATCTCGATGTGATTCGCCAGGAGCTGCCTGAAGATGGCATTTTTGTGGATGAGGTGACGCAGGTGGGCTTTGTGTCCTGGTATGGCTTTCCCGTGTACAAACCCCGTCAGCACATCAGTGCCGGTTATCAAGGTACACTGGGTTATGGCTATGCCACCGCTTTGGGTGTGGTGGCCGGTAACCCTGATAAGAAAGTGGTGCAGGTCAGCGGCGACGGCGGGATCATGTTTAACGTACAGGAAATCTGTACGGCAGTGCAGTATCAGTTGCCATTGGTGACCATCATTTTTAACGACAATCGCTACACCAATGTGCAGCGGCAACAGAAAGAATGGTTCGAAGGCCGGGTGACCTGCTCGGATCTACACAATCCCGATTTTGTGAAGATGGCCGAGAGCTTCGGTGCAGCAGGCTTTGCGGCAAGCGATCCCGAGTCCATGCGCAAGGCCATACGCCAGGCCTTTGATCAACCGGGTCCCTCCATCATCGAGGTCAAAGTGGACGAGTTTTTCCCCGCACCCTGGCCCTTCCTGATGATGCCGCAAAATCGCAAGGGGGTGTGTCAATGAGCGCCCTGGAGCCGCGGCCGGGGGTTAAGCGCCTCGCGCCCTATGTGCAAGGGAAGAGCGCTCTAAAAGGGGTGATCCACCCGATCAAGCTGTCTTCAAATGAATCTTCCCATGGGCCCTCACCGAAAGCGATAGCCGCCTTCGCTGATTGCCAAAACAGTCTCAATCGCTATCCCGACGGTAGCCAACGAGGACTGCGTGAAGCGATAGCCGAGGCGCACGACCTGGATCCCGAACGCATTGTGTGTGGTAACGGATCGGATGAGCTGATTCAATTAATGGTGCGTGCCTATGTCGGTGGTGACCACGAAGCGCTAGTGAGCGAAAACGGATTCGTGATGGCCAACATCCACTGCATTTCGCAGGGCGCCGAATTGATTGTTGCGCCTGAGAAAGACTATCGCGTTGACGTTGACGCCATGCTGGCGCGAGTGACCGAAAAAACGCGTTTCTGCACCATCGCCAACCCCAACAACCCGACGGGCACCTACGTTACCCCCAAAGAACTGAGACGCCTACATGCGGGGCTACCCCCGAACTGTTTGTTCTTGATCGATGACGCTTATGCTGAGTACGTTACGGCCGATGATTACAGTGACGGCTCCGAACTAGTGGATGAGTTCGACAACGTGGTGATGACGCGTTCGTTTTCGAAAATCTACGGTCTACCCGGTTTGCGAATCGGCTGGGCTTACTGCCCGCCCGGCGTGTTTGATCTGGTGCAGAGAATACGTACGCCCTTCAATACGAATCGCCCGGGCCTTGCGGCAGCGGAGGCGGCAATGCGCGATCAAGCGTTTGTTCGGGATGTATTTGAAGATAACGCTAAATGGCGCGAGAGAATTACGGCAGAACTGCGCGACTTGGGAATCGAGGTGATTCCCAGTCAAACCAACTTCTATTTAATGCGCTTCGATCCCAGTAGCGGCAAGAGCGGTGATGGCGCTGCTGCGTTTTTGCAGGCGCGGGGAATTATCCCACGGCCAACGGGTGATTCCGATGAGTTCCTGCGCATTACCATCGGTGTCGCGGAAGAAAATGAAGCGGTTTTGGCCGCACTGCACGATTATATGGCCGAGCCGTAATGGGGGACTACCAACCAACAGACTTGGTACGCGAGCGACTGGACCGCACCCAGGGCTTGCTTATTGGCGGTCGCTGGTCTGAGGCTGAGGACGGCAGCGGTAGTGACGTTTTTGACCCCAGCAGTGGACGCGTCATCAGCCGGGCCGCGACAGCAACAGCGGCAGATTGCGATCGCGCGGTCGCCGCGGCCAGAGAGAGCTTTGACAGCGCGGTGTGGAATCGGCTGACACCAGCAGAGCGCGGCAAAATACTGTGGCGCGCGGGTGATTTGTTGGAACAGCACGCCGATGAAATAGCCGAGCTCGAAATGCTGGATGCGGGCAAGTCATTTCAGAGTGTCAGGCAGGGTGAGATCCCCTTTGCGGCAGACTGCTTCCGCTACTTTGCGGGCTGGTGTACGAAGATCGAGGGCAGCACGAAATCACTGTCGACGGTGCCGGATACGGAATTCCACATTTACACCCGGCGAGAGCCAATCGGTGTGGCCGCATTAATCGTGCCTTGGAACGGGCCTCTGGTGCAGGCGGCCTGGAAAGTGGCCCCCGCTTTGGCAGCGGGCTGCAGCTGCATCCTGAAACCGGCATCGGAAACGCCACTCTCCAGCGTGCGTCTTGCAGAACTACTCATGGAAGCCGGTGTGCCGCCTGGGGTCTTCAATCTATTGCTGGGCGGTGGCTCTACGGTGGGACAGCAATTAGCAGAACATCCTGACGTCGATAAGGTGTCCTTCACGGGTTCCACCGGCGTTGGCAAACAAATCATCGACGCGGCGAAAGGCAATTTGAAAAAAGTCTCACTGGAGCTGGGCGGCAAGTCCCCTGTAGTGGTATTCGCCGATGCGGATCTTCCCTCTGCAATCGAAGGGATTGCCCAAGGCATTTTCTCCAATGCCGGCCAGGTCTGCGTGGCGGGCTCTCGACTGTTCGTGGAGGAGTCCGTTTTTGAAGAGGTTCTAGAGGGGGTTGCCAGTATCGCGCGAACCATGCGCGTTGGCCCGGCTACCAGCGACGGCATGGACATGGGCCCACTCATCTCGCAAAAGCACCTAAATACCGTGCAGAAGATGATCGACTCTGGCACCGCTGAGGGTGCAAGGCTGATAACAGGTGGCCAGACGATAGCGGAGCTGGACGGTTACTACATGCAGCCCACCATTTTTGCAGATGTAGCCCGCGGCATGACCATTGTCGACGAGGAAATATTTGGCCCTGTACTGGTCGCAACCAAATTCCGAGCCGGCGATGATATCGCTGCCATGGCAAACGAGAGTGACTATGGCTTGGCCGCCAGCGTCTGGACGCGCGATGTCAGTCGCGCCCACAAAACTGCAGCCAGGCTGAAGGCAGGCATATTGTGGATCAACTGCCACGGCATCCCGGATGCGTCGGTGCCTTTTGGAGGCTATCGTCAATCGGGCTGGGGTCGCGAAAACGGCTTTGAGTCGCTGCTGCAGTACACAGAGCTCAAGTCTGTCGTGGCGCGCCTGTGATCGAGCCAACACACGTGTTTTAGACCATGCCAATTTATTGCGCGGGTGAAGTGATGCTGGAGTTCGCGGCTACCGGTTCACCCGGTGAGTTTCGCCAGAGCTTTGCCGGTGACGCATTCAACACAGCCGTGTATATGGCGAGAGCAGGCCTGGCGGTTAACTTTGTCACGCGCCTGGGCGAGGGCAGCTTCTCTGACGCGATTGTCGCCGAACTACAAGCTGAAGGCATTGGCACGGACAGCGTCTC
>JBCCNJ010000135.1:0-11699 GCA_039025905.1 Pseudomonadota bacterium
GGCGTACCACTTTGCACCTGTGCAAGCCAGAGATGTCTTCTGCGCTATGGAAGTCAGAAATGATAAGCCAAGCAGTCCACCTAGACCTAGAGCGCTAATCAGATAGCTGTAATCGCTGCTATTGCCTGCAGCTGTCACGGCCGGTATGAAAAGTACGGCGACTACGACACCGTGGGTGCTTAGCTCTACGACCATATTGAGTACGAGTAAGCTGCGAAGACGCCTGTCAGCATAGGATCGAAAGCCCGCCAGTGTATCTCGACGCACATCGACGAACCGATGGCTTTCTAACACAGCTCGTACGCGCAGGGTCATCGCGAAGGCGGCTTGTAAAAGGTGCAGCAGTGCGAGTCCAATAAAAGCTGAAGTCGCTCCAACCCACGCAAGCACAGCACCTGCCATGAGTGGACCCACGAGCATGCCGATACTGGATAGGACAGAACGCAGCAAATTGCTTGCGGTCAGTTCCTGCTCTGTTTTGGCTGCGACTGGAATGAGGCCATAGGTAGACGGTCGGACGAGGACTCGACATGCGCCGAGAACCATAACCCCTGCGTAGAAAATCCAAAGACTCAGATTATTTTGCCAGTTTAAATAGGCTAACGCGGCCGCTGTCATTCCACCGACTGCGGCTGCGCCCGCGAGAACGATGTGTCGAGGGATTCGGTCGGTTATCAAGCTTTCCACAGGCGCGAGCACGGCCCCTGGCAGATACTTGGCGACTAATGCAAATGATGCAGCGGCTACTCCAAATTGCATTGAGCTGAACAAAGCGATCAGCGTGATGCTATACCAAAAGGCAGTCATGCCCAGAGTCCAACTGGTCAGTAGAATGCGAAGTTCGCGGTTCGCATAGAGCAGCATTAACGCTCGTCCAGTATCGGACCAGAGACTCAGATACGTAAAGGGCATTAACCTAGCGTATACCCGCCGCAAAGGACGTGCGACACAATAGTGCCGAAATGGTCAGGTAGACAGCTCTGCGAGATGTCCCAGGTTTCAGCCGCAGGCATTACTCGCAGCCCAGACGGTTTGTCCAGCTTATCTCCAGAGGCGAAAACTATGGGTATGTGTTCTCTACGTTCTACTTTTGAAATACTAAGATATCCTGGAAGAAGAGTCCTGGTACTTCCTTCCAGTTACCCAGGTGTCTCGCGAGCAGCGTCAAACTCGCGTTTTGCACCAGCTTTTGCAGACCAGCGTTCGTCACCGCAATTGCCTGTTCAGGGACATCAACCCAGGTGGGATAAAAGAATTCCCCTGAGTCACGGCATACTTGATCGAAAATCCAACGATTCTGCGGAAGTGTGTGGAAAGTGCCGGCTTCATCTGTCCGAGCTGCCACACCATCGAAGTAGAGGGCGTCCAATACGAAGAACGTTATGATCGCCTTGCCGCCGGGCTTGAGAACACGGCTGACCTCATTGAAATAGAAGTGTGCATCCCGGGGGGTGAAGTGTGTCCAGACAGACAGCGCTGTGACCATGTCTGCGGTTTCATCTACCACAGGCCAAGCTAGCTGCTCTTTTTGCTGGCCCGGTGCATAGAACGCATTCTCTGTATTCAGGTGTAGAAACTCAAAGTTTCCCTCTCGATAGTGCCTGTTGCAAAAGTTGATGGCATCGCTGTCGACATCGATGCCTATGTATCTGCCGGTGTTCTGCACAAATGGCTGGCTTGCAATCGCGAGAAGACCTGTGCCGCAGCCTACGTCCAATATAGTTGGCGCAGTAGTGTCGTTTAGGTGCGCGTGCAGCAGCGTTTGGAAAATGCCGACGACGTGAGCCCATTCTGCGTAGGCGATTTTGCCGCCCTTGCGATTGGCGGCAGTCGGAATGAGTTGAATATTTTTCGTGCGCCTCACAAATGTCTTATCAAGAGACAGATAGTCGGCGTCCAAATCATGATAATTTTTTATGTCGGACATCGAGTGAGTATAAGGCTATCGGCGTGCCCATGCATGTGGTGGCAGATTGATCTAAGGCCGTAGCGTAATGCTGTGTGCGTAGACGAAGACGAACAAGTTTATCCAGAGCGCTGTGAATCGGTACAGTTGATAACTGTATACTGATGTACCTGATGGTCGTCATACAGGTTTTGGGCGAGTGACTTCGCGAACTCTACGATGCGCACTGATGCGCGGCATATGCTTGCTATTCACTGTCGTTTTCACAGCGGCGTTCGGGAAGCTAACGCCCGATATCATCCCGATCGCATATTCACCTGCCGACTCCAAAAACTTTATCGGATCGCCCAGTATTCTGGTACTCGAGAATGGGAACTACCTGGTTAGCCACGATTTTTTTGGTGAGGGCGACAGTGCGAACAGCACAGTCGTCTATTTTTCGCCTGACAAGGGCGCGACCTGGCGAAAACAGTCGACCTTAGACCAGCAGTTTTGGTCAGGTTTGTTTATGCACGGTGAAGCCGCCTATCTTCTCGGTACACGCGGAGAGTTCGGCCCGGTCGTGATTCGCCGCTCTACAGACCAAGGTGCAACATGGACGAATCCTGTTGATGCGGATCATGGTCTGCTTACCGCTGATCGCCCCTACCATGGCGCTGCCGTCCCAGTAATTGATTACGATGACAGACTGTGGCGCGGCTTTGAATTTAAGGGCGATCGCGTGCTGGTGCTACTGTCCATCGCAACTGATGACAACTTGCTGGAAGCAGCCAACTGGCGACAAGCTGAACTGTCGCATCCCAATTCGCCCTCTACCTGGCTTGAGGGAAATCTGGTGGTTACCCCAGATGGCGAGTTGGTGAGTATTCTGCGCAGAGAATTTCGCGACGACACCGCGGCACTGGTTCGGCTTAAAGACGCGGGATCCCGCTTCGAGCACCAAGCTGATATCGACATCATTGATTTCCCAGGCGGGGGTTCAAAATTTACGATTCGCTACGATGAGAAGAGCCAGCGCTACTGGTCGCTGGTTAATAAACAGACTGAACCAGAAGGATTTAGGAACCATTTGGTGTTGATTTCCTCCAGCGACCTATACAGCTGGCAGATAGAAAGACAGATCGCCTACCATCCCGACGCGCAGCGCTACTCCTGGCAGTATGCCGACTGGCAAATTGATGGCGACGATATGGTTGCGGCCTTACGCATCGCGGCGGATTATTCTGATGAGCAGCCGAAAAGCGCTTATCACACAAATATACTGGGTTTTTTGCGGATTGAAGACTTTCGGGATGAACCCGGATCAAGCCAGAAGGGTGAAGAGGATAGCTGAGCTCACTTCATCTCGTGGCGGCCTTGCACATGGCATGCCCACGGCGCGCCTAGTAAAAAAATAGGGTTTTCTGCCAAAGGTAGCGCCACGGGGCGAGTAGGAACGCTCATACTGATCTCCTATAGGCTTTCTGTCTTCGTTTTTCTACTTGGGACAAGAGCGCAACCGATATTTCATTGACCAATGGTTAGGCTTGAGGCAGCATCTGGCGAGCTCGCAACGCGGTCGCGTCCGCAAATATTCGCTCAGCCAAGGTCGCGCACACACTGCAGCAGACGATTTAGAATGTTCAAAATTGACACAGGAGTGAAATATGCGATTTTTACCAGGATTGGCAATCGGAGTGATCGCCTTGGCAAGTGCGTCTATATCTCAGGCGCAAGATACCTCTACCGTGATGTGTGAGCAGTTTGCTATCAGTGGCGCGATGCGGGACGTGGTGCCGGTAACGGAGTTTGGAGAGGACTTTTCTCCGGCGCATCATGCACCCAGGAACATCCCTATCGAGGTAACGCTCAGCGAGGGTGTGGTGGAATATATCCATTTTCCGATTGTAGAAGATGGAACTTATCTTGTTTACACGACAGAGCCGGATCGACTGACGGGCCTGAAAATGAAAAGTGGAGACGCGATTGCTTCAACAAAAGTAGCCGCACCTGAGGGCTGTGCAGATGTGCTCAAGGGTGGATTAACGGCCGATATCGAAGCGGGAACGCTGAAAGGTCCCTTACCCATAGCCATTGAGCTAGGTGCGGGCGCAGCTGGAACGTTGCAGCTTATTGTGTCGCGCAACCCCATTAACTAGTTGCTAATAGACGTGGAGCTGCCGCGCGGCAGCTCCCCCTTGATAACTATCAATCGAGCCGTAGCCGAGTTATTCACAAAGGTTGCGGTCCAGCAAAACGAACACCATCCTTGTTGCAATCCGCGTTACTCGACAGGGCCGTATTGGGATTCGCAATTGCATGCATAGGCTATCGGCTCCGGCGTGAATAGTCGGTGCGTAAACGACCAAGAGTTTAGCTACGAACCGGTGCAGCGGCTGCAAGCGGCGCCCTGCGCCATTTCTGATTTTTCATTTGGCATCTTGCGCTAGGGTCGTTCTAGAATCGGCCTAGCAAGTCGTGACTCGTGACGCGGCGCCGAGTATTTGAGGAGCACATCATTGCAAGCCATCGCGACAAAAGAGCGGCTGCTCATTGTGGGCGGTGGCCCAACCGGCGTTTTGAGTGCTGTTTTTGCAAGCCTGGCGGGCTATCAAGTCACACTCATCGAAGAACGTGAGAGTCTTCTCATGGAGCCTTCGATTCTTGCCCGCATGCTGCACACTAGCGCAGCGGAGTTTATCGAAAGCGATAGCATTGATACCAAGCGAGATGTTCTGGAAGGCGCACTTTTCTCAAAGCTTGTGCTACCTGATCCTGTATTCGGCAACATGCCTATCAGGGCGGGTCTGTCCGAAGCAGCGCTTGCAGCGGGCTTTGCGTCGGTCGCGGACTTTGATGGGCATATGGATACGATGCGGGTTTTGTACGAAGACTATTTTGATAAGTATGAGCGCAAGTATCCCGGGCGGGCCGCTTCGGATCTATTTGGGGAACCTGGAGGCTTCATCTCAGAAGTCGATCTAGGGCAGGCTCAACGTCTTGGCTGGGCGCGGAACGTGGCAAAACTCTACCAGGGCAGCGACAAGACGTTAAATACGCCGCAGTTTGCCGCATGGGCGCTGGCCCAATTGCACAAGCGCGGTGTTAGCGTGAAGACATCCTGTTCGGTAGAGTCCATCGAAGCAAAAGAAACCGAATCCGGGCGAGTATTTATCGCCGCTATCAGCCCCAGTCTAAACCGGCGTGACCCGCAGGGCCCATTGGAATTCGAGCAAGTTCTTATCGCGACAGCGCGGCTACAAAAAACGGGGGAGGGAAGTCACATCGGAGGTGATTTTCAGCAGCATGTCACCGCCATCGCAACCTTCGCCAGGCCGCGACCGGATTTCTCAACAACAATTATGTTTGGTGGCTATCATGGCGGTATGCTGGCCTACATCGACCCACTGCATGCGTTCCTCTATGCGCCGGGTGATGACATTGTGGATCCGGCGCTATCTAACTTTCGCGTTTCACATGAGTTTGATACTCGACATCCACCGTCCATGGAAACAACAATCCCGGATGACACTCGGGGAGAAAACATTCTGACGCAGCTTAAGGTTTTTTATCCCGATATCGAATACGTTGAATCTATTCAGCTCATGCGCGGCAGGGTGCTGACGCACGATGTCAGCCTTCAAAACCGGCGACACTTTGATCCCTTCGTCAATCAAGCAGGGTATATTTCGGCGGCTTCTCACAAGTGGACTGAAACTGCCCGGACAGCGTTGCAAGCGATCAAGCTCCTGCAAAATTCGTCTTTGGAACGCGGGTACATCCACTCGGACGCCATTTGGTTCGATACTGACATCGATATCACAACGATTCCAGATATCGTTCGATCACTGAAGGGTGATAGCGATGTGTTTAAGAGCGAGGCCAAGATTCGCAGTGCGCAGGCGCAGATCGGGCTGCCTACCGCTCTGAACTATTGTGCCATATCGGAGCCTGGCAAAGGATGATGTCTCGAGATGGCTTAACAAAAAGACTGCTTTGTCGCGTCATTTCCAAAGTCCTGTTATTGAATGTCGATACCGTCCCAAGCGGCCTCGGAGACTCTGATGATCACTAAACGATACGGCTTTCCCATCCGATAGAGGCTGAGCTTGGCGGGCAATTTGCTTTATGGATAAGAGGGGCATTGTATATGCGCTCGCCGCGTACACCTTGTTCGGGGTGCTACCAATCTATTGGAAAGCCCTGGACGTCGTGCCATCGCTGCAAATCCTGATTCACCGCATGCTCTGGTCGTTGGTATTTCTTCTTGTCGTTCTGGCACTGCAGCGAAATTGGCGTTGGATAAGGTTTGTGTTGGCAGAGAAAAGGACGTTTGGAATATATCTTGTTTCCGCCTCTGTAATTGGCCTTAACTGGGGTATTTATGTCTGGGCCGTCAACGCTGGACATATCGTTGAGTCGAGTTTGGGCTACTTTATCAATCCGCTGGTCAGCGTCTTATTTGGCGTCCTTTTCTTTCGGGAGTCCCTAAGGCTCTGGCAGTGGGTCGCGATATTGATCGCCACTGCGGGCGTACTTTACCTCACCTATGACTACGGCAAACTCCCATGGATTTCGTTGTCACTGGCCCTGACCTTTGCCTTTTACGGGGTCTTGAAGAAACGAGCGAGTCTCGGCTCACTTGAGGGACTAACACTGGAAATGGCTATACTGTTCTTACCCGCCCTCAGCTATATCCTGTTTGTGCAAGCCACAGGGCAGGGCGCCGTCGGACAAATCAGCAGCTTCGAGCACCTACTCCTTGCTCTGACGGGTGTTGCTACTGCGGTCCCACTTATTTTTTTCGCAGCCGCTGCCCAACGCATTCCACTGTATATGATTGGCGTGTTGCAATATATCGCCCCCACCTTGCAGCTTATTATTGGTGTTGCCCTCTACGAAGAGCCCTTTCCTCAGTCACGGGTAATCGGGTTCGCCATTATCTGGTTTGCACTGGCAGTGTTTACCCTTGAGAGCGTGGTGCAGCAACGTAAGCGATCGGTTCAGGGCGAAGAATCAGGCGTGCTTCGAAATGAACCCAAGGGATGAGAAGCGCTGCTGGTTTCTCGGGCTGAAATCCTGGCTCCAATCATAAGCACCTGAAATGTCACCGAGTGCTGTGCGCTGAACTAGAGCAGAATGAGACCCCTCAACAACACGTCGACTGCAGGAAAGCGCTCAGCTGGATTGTCAGTCTCTTTGTTAGCGTTGGCTTAAACGAAAGGGCTGCATCGCTGCAGCCCTTTGATCTAGCACTGAATTTGGCTCCGCCTGCTGGGCTCGAACCAGCGACCCAATGATTAACAGTCATTTGCTCTACCAACTGAGCTAAGGCGGAATGGGGTTACCCAGAGGTCGCGTATATTAATGATGGTATCCAGGCGGGTCAACCGGTATCTACTCGGCCAGCGAGTGGGCACACTGCAAGCGAGCTCCCGACCTGAGTACACGGCTTGTTTCGCCTGATCTGGCTCGAGATTGACCCCGTAGAGTCTTTCGATATTGGCGCAACGGCTGCAATTGTCAGCGCCGTGCAGCATAATGCGCTGTTGAGTAGACGCAGTTCCCAGGTGTATTCGTGTCCAGACCTTTTAAAGTCACGTCCCCATTTGAACCGGCGGGTGATCAGCCTCAGGCGATCGCGCAGCTGGTGGAGGGCGTACGTGCGGGGCTGGCATCGCAAACCCTGCTGGGGGTAACCGGCTCCGGCAAGACCTTCACCATGGCGCAGGTCGTCGAGCAGCTACAGCGGCCGACTATTGTGATGGCCCATAACAAGACGCTGGCGGCCCAACTCTATGGCGAATTCAAAGAGTTCTTCCCGAACAACGCGGTGGAGTACTTCGTCTCCTATTACGATTACTACCAGCCCGAGGCCTATGTGCCGTCGTCAGATACCTACATCGAAAAAGACGCCTCCGTAAATGAACATATCGAGCAGATGCGGTTATCTGCCACCAAGGCATTGCTGGAACGAGACGACTGCCTCGTCGTTGCTACTGTATCGGCCATTTACGGCTTGGGCGATCCCGACTCGTATTTCAAGATGGTCATGCATCTGTCACGTGGGGAGATTATTGACCAACGCCACATTCTTCGGCAGTTGGCAGAGCTGCAGTACACGCGCAACGACGTTGACTTTCAGCGCGGCACCTATCGCGTGCGAGGCGATGTCATCGACATTTTCCCGGCGGACTCAGAACGGGACGCCGTGCGTGTGGAACTGTTCGATGAGGAGATTGACGGCATCAGCGTGTTCGATCCGCTGACGGGAGCAATAGAGGCGAAAGTGCCGCGAGTGACCATCTTTCCCAAAAGCCACTATGTTACCTCCCGCGATGTCATGCTGAGCGCGGTTGAGAGCATCGAGCAGGAACTGAGCGAGCGCGTTCCTCAGCTCAAGGAAAACCAAAAGCTGGTTGAGGCGCAGCGCTTAGAGCAGCGCACACGCTACGATTTGGAAATGATTCGCGAGCTGGGATACTGCACCGGCATCGAAAACTATTCGCGCTATTTGTCGGGACGGGCTCCGGGTGAGCCGCCACCCACACTGTTTGAATACCTGCCGAGTAACGCTCTGGTCATCGTCGATGAATCCCACGCGACGATTCCGCAAATTGGCGCCATGTACAAGGGTGACCGATCCCGCAAAGAAACCCTGGTCGAATTCGGTTTTCGACTTCCCTCAGCGTTAGATAATCGCCCGTTGCGTTTTGAGGAATGGGAGCTATTGGTGCCGCAGTCGATCTTTGTGTCCGCCACACCGGGCCCTTATGAAGACGAACATGCCGGGCGCACTGTTGAGCAGGTCGTGCGCCCAACCGGGCTGGTGGATCCCCCGGTGGAGGTGCGACCGGCGATCTCGCAGGTCGACGATCTGCTCAATCAGATCCACTTTACGCTGGAGCGCGAGGAGCGGGTTCTCGTAACCACGCTCACCAAGCGCATGGCGGAAGATCTGACGGAATACCTCGCGGAAAACGGCATTCGTGTGCGCTACTTGCACTCCGATATTGATACGGTAGAACGCGTTGAGATTATACGTGACTTACGCCTGGGTGAATTTGATGTACTGGTTGGGATCAATTTACTGAGGGAGGGCTTGGATATGCCCGAGGTGTCACTGGTCGCGATCCTTGACGCGGATAAAGAGGGCTTTCTGCGGTCAGAGCGTTCTTTGATTCAAACCATCGGCAGGGCGGCGCGGAATCTTAACGGGCGCGCCATACTCTATGCCGATACCATCACCGGCTCTATGCAGCGGGCCATCGATGAGACGGAGCGACGCCGAGACAAGCAGCTCGCATTCAACGAAAAGCACGGTATCACGCCGAAAGGGGTTGTGAAGTCCGTGCAAGACATCATGGAAGGCGCCAGGCGCATGCCCACGCGGGGTAAAGGCAAAGCCAAACGCGTTGCTGAGCCGCGCAGCAGCTACACGGAGGAAGTGGCGCGACTGTCTCCGGCCGCGTTATCGCGCAAGATCAAAGAGATGGAAAACCAGATGCAGCAGCACGCCAAAAATCTGGAGTTTGAAGAGGCTGCCGCCGTGCGCGATCAACTCGCTGAAATACGTCAGCTCGCCTTTGTCAGTTAATCCCCAGCGCGCTGCGCCCATAAGAACAGCGGGTCTACTCGGTCTGCGTCTCACTGGCCGGCAGAATCATCGAAAACTGGACGCCGTCTTGCTCAGTTAGATTGCGGGCGCTGACATGACCCTGCAGACTCTCCGCGATCAGTCTCACGATATGTAATCCCAAGCCCAGGTGCACTGCATCAGAAGTATCAGATCGCATCGAAACCATGGGGTCAAACAAACGATCACGCAGGTTGTCGGGTAACGGCGGGCCGTTGTTACTCACGCTCAGCTGCCAGCCTGTGGGTAAACTGCGTAAAGCGATGCAAACGGCCCCCTCTGTTGAACAAAATGAAGTGGCGTTTTCTATCAACTTATCCAGCGCTTGAACTATTAGCTCTGCAACCGCGTTGACCCGGGCTTGCTGGGGCGCAATATCCAGTCGCAGATCACAATCCGGATAGACATCTTGATAGGCGTTAAACATCTCTTTCACTAAGGGCACGAGATCCAACTCCCGAGGCGATGCGCCGCGCAAGCTGTCCTCCAGGCGGTTCGCCTCGCTCATAGCCGTTAAAATGCTGTTCAGTCGCTGCAGACCCTCCCTTGCTCGCAGCATGTAAATGCCGGCCTGCTCGTTATCGTCGACCGATTGCTCCAAATTGTCCAGCGAGGACTGAATTACAGCGATGGGTGTGCGCAGTTCGTGAGACAGCTTTCGACTCAATGAGCGTAGATACGCGTTGTATTCGTGTAATTGCGCCAGCAGATCCGCATAGGAGCGCGAAAGCTCGCCGATTTCGTCTGCAGCAGTGCTGCGCGGGAAATGAGCCCCCGTCCCGTCGTCCTCTTGGATGGCCTTGCGTGCGGCCAGACTCAACCTGCCAATACGCCAGGAGAGAACGCTGGCAAAAGCCAACAAACCGAGGGCGCCAACGGCAAGCGCGAGAAGGCTATAGCCCAAAAGCTTGCTAAAGGCTTGATCGGTTAACGAAAGGTATTGCTCGCCGCTTTGACGGGCGACGACAGCGCCCATGACAACATCGTTATACACAATCGGCACAGCGCTCGAGAGCACGGTGCGCGTGGAATAGTCGCTTTCCCTATATCGCGTCGTCGCGTCGATACCCGATAGGGCTGAGCTTATCTCCTCACCGGCTGCTCTCCCCGTGCCTTCTTGATTGGGAACAAACATCGGCTCCTCCCTGGCAAGGATGCTGCGGTAAAGCAGTCGCAGCAGCCAGAAGGTCTGCCGGGTGTCGGCCTCTACGCTGCCGCTCGCTGGCAGGTCGGCGATTAACCAGTTGTCTTTGTCGACAACCTGCAAATGATTGCCTCTCTCAGCGAAAGGCGCGAGAGTCGTTAGTAAGCTTGCTGGACTGTAAATAAGCCAGGGCGGTGCGAAGGTATCCAGCGGCTTAACATTACCGAGGGTTTCAAAGTTTCCTCCTGCACGCTGTCTCACATTGACCAGATAGAAGCCCAGCCGATCACCCGTTTCACTCAAGGGAACCTCCAACTCCAGGTTGTAGCCCTCAGCGGTATCCTGCCAAACTCCCCGAATTCGATTGCCATCGGTCGCTTCACCTAAAGGGCCCTGCGCGGTCGCACGCACTCTGCCGGGGGCGGCGGTGCTGATAACATATTCCTGGCGGCTGCCATCGCGCCAGGTACGCAGAACAAGGCGATCTCCGTTTGGCTCTCGCGACACACCTGGGTTGTGAAAGACAACGTCGTCATCGATTACAGCCAACATCAGATAGAGGGTATCGTTGCGCGTTGCTGCTTGATAGGCGACGGACAGTCGGGCAGAGCCGGATGCGCTCTTTAGTTGAGTGGCAACGGCATGTTCCCAACCGTCTGCGTAGCCATCGACGATGATGATCTGATCAGCCGGATAGGCATATATCGACCCTAAGGTATCGGCTGGCGTGATGCGTCTGGCGGGGGTGGGGTATAGCAGCTCTTCTTGCTGCCCTAGCACTGCCGCCACTGCCTCCGCGGTTGCCTGTAGTGATTGTTCTTGACCAAGACGCAGCGCGCCCTCCATTTCCCGGATAAACTGGCAGCCCGCCCAGGGCAGGGTGAGCAACAGCACGCTCACCAGTAGCAGCTGTCTGCGCAGGTTTAAAGCGGGCCAGCGAAAGCTCAATGCGCTAGTCCTCTATCCAGCGATAGCCCACTCCATAGGCGGTATCGATGGCGGCAAAATCCGCATCTATTGCTTGGAACTTGCGA
>JBCCNJ010000136.1:0-11611 GCA_039025905.1 Pseudomonadota bacterium
CGCGCAGCAAAGCTGCTAGAGACGCCGGATCGTCTCATCGGATTGATTCTGATAGGCAACAATCTGGTGAATATTTTGGCCTCTGCCATCGCAACAGTCATTGCGATTCGATTATGGGGTGATGCCGGTATCGCCATCGCGACGATCACGCTAACACTAGTCGTGCTCATATTTGCAGAGGTCACCCCTAAAACTATTGCTGCATTCAACCCTGAAAAAGTCGCCTTTCCCGCCAGTTTGATTCTGCTGCCGCTGTTAAAAATCGCCTATCCCTTGGTGTGGCTGGTCAGCCGCTTTACTAACGCGCTGTTGAAACTACTTGGGGTAGATCCAGAGAATTCTGGCGAAGACCATCTCTCGAAGGAAGAACTGCGAACGATAGTCGCAGAAAGTGGTGCGATGATCCCTGCCACCCGGCGCAGCATGCTTCTTAACCTACTGGCACTAGAGGAAGTCTCGGTAAACGACATTATGGTGCCGCGCAACGAAGTGTATGGCATCGATCTAGACGACAGTGACGACGATATCTTGCGCAGCATTCAAACCAGTTCTCATACCCGCTTGCCCGTGTGGCGAGACGATATCAACAACGTGGTAGGCGTATTACACCTACGCAATATATCGAAGGTGATCGACCGTCAAGGTCTGGATAGAGCTGCTCTGGAGCGAGAAATGGAAAAGCCCTATTTTATTCCCGAGAGCACACCGTTGAACACGCAGTTGGTCAACTTTCAAAACCATAAGCACCGGTTGGCGGTGGTGGTAGATGAGTATGGGGAGGTCATGGGACTCGTCGCGTTAGAAGATATCCTGGAGGAGATCGTCGGCGAATTTACATCCAATCTGATTGATACCACCGATAACATCTTTGCCCAGCGCGATGGCACTCACATCATTACAGGTACCGCGAATGTGCGGGAGATCAACAAAGCGCTGAAATGGGATCTACCTACCGATGGGCCGAAAACCTTGAGCGGACTCATTCTCGAGTATCTAGAATCGTTTCCCGATGCCAACGCGGGCCTCGCCATCGGCCGCTACCGCTTGGAAATTCTAGAACTAGAGGGCAATGTTGTGCGCTCAGTTCGGGTGAGAATCAACGGCAGCCTGCCGACCTCCTGATTAGTCTTCGGGGCCACTGGGAGAGATTCCGAAAGACTGTTCCTTGCGCGCGGTGGCGCGGTGAATAATGGCCTGTTTCTCGAGCGCCCCTGCCATCAACCAATCCGCTATTTCCTCCGCGCTTCGATAGCACCCCTGACAGATATTATCCTCGTCGAGAACGCATATAGACACACAGGGGGATTCCGGGTGGGTATCGTTCATTCCTGCTCTCGCAACTCTGTATTAAATCGATGAGCATTGCTCACATAGTGTTCTGCGTTGAGTAGCAACAGCGCTTGCTGCTCCTCAGACAGCTGCTTCTTAACTTTGGCAGGAGAACCCAAAACCATAGATCCGTCCGGAATTTCCGTGCCTTCTGTTACTAGAGCGTTGGCTCCGATTAGGCAGCCTTTGCCTATATTCGCACCATTGAGTACGACCGCGTTGATCCCAATCAGAGAGCCATCTCCTATCGTGCACCCATGCAACATGGCGTTATGGCCGACAGTCACATTCTCGCCCACCACCATAGGAAAACCCGGATCAGCGTGCATAACCGTTCCATCCTGTATATTACTGCCAGCACCGATCTCAATACGTTCTACATCGCCACGCAGGGTACAGCCAAACCAGATACTGCTTTTGGCGTGCAGAATTACGTTGCCTATGACTGCCGCATTTGGCGCCACAAACTGTCCCTCGCCGATCAGCGTAACCGTTTTATCGCCTAAGGCGTATTTCATAGAAAAGTATCCGCGTTCACTCTAGTTTGAGGCCCGCATCGTAAGCCAGGTTGGCTAACTGTGCCAGTATTGCAGCGGTCACACCCCATATAGTCTCCTCAGCGATATAGTAGTGAGGCACCATCCGGTGAGTTTTACCGTCTGACATCCGCTTCAGATCATAGGAATCTGGATTCGCAAGGCGTTTCAAGGACAGCAGCAGCGCACCATCGAACTCACCGGGATCAATCACAAGGTTAACGCCTGCATGCACCGCGGCAATCCGCGTGTGCACCTCAAACTGCGTTCTTGTCACCAGCGGTTCCAGCGTACCTAGGCGCATAAGCTCGTGCTCAGAGATCCCCATCTCTTCCTCAGCCTCTCGCGTGGCCGTCACCCAGGGGTTGAAATCTTCCAACTCACGCTTGCCCCCGGGAAAGGAGATTTCACCAGGGTGCAGGGGTAGATGACGAGCGCGCCTCCCCAAGATCACCCTGGGTTCGACTTCATTCGTCAGCGCCACTAACACCGCTGCCTCGCGCCGCTCTCCAGCTCTACCCAGCCAAGGCTGCTCTGGGCGCTCTAGCGCGAGGCGAATACGCTCAAATATTGGAGAAGCTTCATGCATTATGCTGGCAGCTCATCCACTGTGCGCAAGACATGCCAGGCTGGCTCTTCGTAGGGATGCGATGCCAGCAAAGCATCAACAGCGGCTCGAATATACTGCGCCTGACAAATCACCTCGACACGATACTCATCCACTACATGCAGCCGATCTTGTTCGCCCAATGCCGGTGAACTGCCCGCCAAGGGCCTAAATTGGGCTCGCCCCGCTGTTTCCCAGCAGCAATGATCGTAGTGGCCAACACTACCTGCTCCGGCGGCAAAGACGGCGGACTTAACTGTCTCAAGCGAAGGTTCAGGGACGTAGAAGCACAGTAGGTACACTAGACACCCACTGCCTGCTGGCTATGGAAATCGCGGGTGAAAGCATCGAGGCGCTGATCCGCTATCGCCTCACGAATCGCTGCCATGTGTTGCTGATAAAAATACAGGTTGTGGATGGTGTTGAGCTGGCTGCCCAGGATCTCGTTGCATTTGTCCAGATGGTGAAGATAGGCTCGACTGAAGTGTCTGCAGGTATAGCAATCGCAATTTTCATCCAGAGGCCGGGTATCGTTTTTGTAGCGCGAATTACGAATCTTGAGCACGCCCTTAGAGGTGAAAAGATGCCCGTTTCTGGCGTTGCGTGTCGGCATCACGCAGTCAAACATATCGATACCCCGTCGCACACTCTCCAGCAAATCGGCCGGCGTGCCCACTCCCATAAGATAGCGCGGTTTGTCGACAGGCAACTCTGGCGCGACCGACTCCAAGACTTTTTGCATCTCATCTTTCGGCTCACCGACGGACAAGCCGCCTATGGCATAGCCGTCAAAACCAATATCGAGCAGACCCCTGAGAGACTCCGTGCGCAAGTGCGGGTACATCCCACCTTGCACAATGCCGAACAGCGCTGCGCTACTGTCACCGTGCGCAGTCTTGCTGCGCCGCGCCCATCGCAGAGACAACTCCATTGAGGAGCGCGCCTCAGACTCCGTCGCTGGGTAGGGCGTGCAGTCGTCAAAGATCATCGTAATATCTGATCCCAGGCTGCGCTGAATGGCCATGGACGTTTCGGGGTCCAAAAAGACCTTGCTACCATCCACTGGCGATCTAAAGTTCACACCCGCTTCCGAGATCTTGCGCAACTCACCCAGACTGAATACCTGAAAACCACCTGAGTCCGTCAGTATCGGGCCGTTCCACCCCATGAAGTCATGCAGATCGCCGTGGTTTTTTATGATTTCTGTACCCGGCCGAAGCCAGAGATGAAAAGTATTCCCCAGAATAATTTGCGCACCAATATCGTGAAGATCTCTGGGCAGCATGCCCTTAACCGTGCCATAGGTGCCCACAGGCATGAAGGCAGGCGTGTCGACGCTACCTCTTGGAAACAACAGCTGGCCGCGCCGGGCATCGCCGTCTTTATCCAACAACTGGAACTGCATCTGACACTGGCGACTCACCGCTATGTCCGTACCGCTGGAGTGGGAGCAATAAACATCGCGTCTCCGTAGCTAAAAAATCGATAGCCACGCGAAATCGCTTCTCGATAGGCCGCCAACACGTTTTCCCGCCTTGCCAGCGCGCTGACTAGCATCAGCAGCGTCGATTCAGGCAAATGAAAATTGGTTAATAACGCATCTACACAGCGAAAGCGGTATCCAGGGTAGATAAAAATATCGGTATCCCCTCGGTAGGGTCGGATTGCAAATGTGTCCTCTGCGGCCATCTGCTCAGCGTGCAGGCAAGCCGTCTCCAAAGAGCGGACCGCGGTCGTTCCGATTGCCACTACCTGCCCTCCCCTTTCCCGGGTTTCACGAACCGCCTCACACACCGCATCATCAACTTCCAGGTATTCGGAATGCATAACGTGATCTTCAATTTGATCTGTTCTGACCGGCTGAAAGGTACCAGCGCCGACATGCAGTGTAACCGTTGCGCGGCGGACACCCTTGTCATCGATCGCACCCAGCAGCGCTTCGCTGAAATGCAGTCCCGCGGTGGGGGCGGCGACTGCACCTTCTTTGCTAGCGTAAACGGTTTGATAGCGCTCTGCATCGCTTGCTTCATCGTTGCGTTGAATATAGGGCGGCAACGGCATATGGCCAAACCGCTTGAGAATAGCGCCGATATCCGTCCCGTCCTGGGATGCTATGCGAAACAAAGACCCGTCTCGTCCTTCAATTACAATACGGCTGTCTGAGGGTGGGCCTGACTCATCATCGCTCAAGCTGATCAAGCTGCCTGCCTTCGGCGTTCTATTCGACCGAATGTGCGCGACGGCTCTATCAACGCCGGTCACCCGCTCAATGAGAATCTCGACCTTTCCGCCACCTGGCTTGCGACCCCAGAGTCGCGCCGGAATCACCCGGGTGTCGTTAAACACCAACAGATCGCGTTCTGTGAGAAATGACAAAAGGTCGGGGAAATTATGGTGGCTGATGTCACCCGAGGTGTTGTTTAAGTGCAGCAGTTTGCTGTCGTGACGCTCAGGCAGTGGGTGCTGGGCAATCAGGTCTTCGGGGAGTTCGTAGCTAAAGTCTGAGCGCTGCATAGAGAGCTGCATTTGGCCGCCAGGACGCGTTCGTCCCGGCGGCTAAATCGCTATTTTTCGCTGTCTTCCTCGGCAGATTCTTCTTCAGCGTCATCTTCCGATGCGTCTTCCTCGGAGGTCTCTTCCGCCGCGGCATCTTCAGCATCATCCGTCGCTGCGTCTTCCGCCTCTTCAGCGGCCGGAGCGTCATCAGCAGCAGGGACTGCTGCTTTTACCAACTCCTCTTCGACGAGTATGCGTACTTTATCTGCGCCGTTCACTGCTTGCTTTTTTGCATCCTTGACCGCATAGCGATTATCGCCGCGCAAATAGATACTGTACTCGTCGGTTTTTTTAACTAGTTTCATAGCCATGCTCTTTTCTCCATAGATACTCAGATGGTGACTGCACTGGCTGACCAGATGGAATAATTCAGCCTGCTTAAGTCGGCGCGCAGTGTACAGCCATAGCGCCTTAGAGTTAAGGAAATATTATTGCAGTTTGAGGGCCTATTGCTATAATCGCGCGCTTGCAAAAAGGGCCGCAGTCGCGGCCTTTTTCTACTGCGCCGGAGTGGTGAAATTGGTAGACACAGGGGATTCAAAATCCCCCGCCGTAAAAAGCGTGCCGGTTCGAGTCCGGCCTCCGGTACCATCAACCCGATCAGAATTTTCTTCGGTTGCTTAGCGCGTGCCGGCCGAAATGTCGGACCATCGAGTCCAGCCTCCGGTACCAAATCCAAACAAACCCTAATCTCGCTGCTCAGCGCGTGCCGCACTGCTACATGGACGCGTAATATTCGGCATCACGACGTCAAGCTCTGGGCAACTTGACCCTCGCTAATGTGAGTCGATTTAACGATCCATAGACTCTCGCCTTCACCAGAGAATCTAGGCACGTTGACCTAACAGCTCCAATTTTCCATAGCTTGAGTACCGCTAGTTCCAACATCATCCAAAGACTGGCTTTCTCAGCGAACCTCTATCAATCACCTGCCTGGACGAATCGTACGCGTTAACTCCTGAGGTTGGGTTGGGTTGGGTTGGGTTGGGTTGGGTTGGGTTGGGTTGGGTGACGCAGTTTGCCGCGTCATGTCTCGCGGTGCTCAGTAATCACTCGTGACTCATGTCTACAGATCTAAAAGTGGCAGCTACTTCGACCGCTCGTCCGAAATTCAGACCGCTCCCCCTAGTATTGTGTGAACCAGTTAGCAGAGGTTGCTTCACCGCGAGCAAAAACTCGAGTTTTCTCCAGTCTTTTATTGGCAAGTTATTGAAAAAGCCATAGATTTCCATCAGGCCTACAGAAAAGAAGGCCACCGAAGAACAAGGGGTCAGACAGGGTGAAGACATTCGATATCACCTTCAAAGGGGAACTGCTGCCGCGGCATGATCCGGAGCAGGTTAAGGCGGGTTTCGTCGACCTATTCGAAATCCGTGATAGCGCTATGCTGGAAGAAATATTTTCCGGCAAAACAGTTGTGTTACGCAGCAACCTCTCCCGTAAAGTCGCGGCTGAGTATTACGTTAGAGTCAACGAGTTGGGCGCGGTGATCGAGCTCGTCACTTCCAGCACGCGCCGCACTAGCTTGGATACCGGTGCCTTCAACGCTGAGGAACAGCCCATGGTGCTCAATTCGGAGCCATTATCGGGAGACAGCAAAAACGGCCATCACGCAAAGATCGACTCGGTTAAAGAGCCAAAGGGCGAAGAGCGCACATCTTTGACCAACGAACCGATTACCCACACTGCCAAGCCGCAGGCGAAGAAAAAGACTGTAAAAGCCGTCAATGGCAAGTCCATGAATGGCAAAGCGGTTAATGGCCACTCGGTAAATGGTAACGCCGTCAATGGCAATGTGACGCCAATAAAGCGAACCGCTACAAAAAAGGTTGTGGAATCGTCGGTGCCGGCAGAGCCAGAACAAAATACAACCACCGCCGAAGATGCGGAGTCCTCAATGCAAGCTGCTGCTGAACGCAATCGGCAAGCAGGACTGAAGCACGCTCGCTTACTGCAGGACAAGATTGAGCAAGCAAGAAAGCGCAGTGAAAGTCAAAGCAAAGCGGAATTGCACGCCAAAGAGACAGAGAAGGCCAGACAAATTGCGGAAGCCGCTAGGGCGAAGCGATTGCGCGAGACAGAGGCAAAAGCAAAAGCCCTGGTAGAGGAGGAACGGCGGCAGATTGCAGAAGCAAAACGCAGAAAAACACTCGCACGCAGAATTGATGAGCAAACTCAGCAGGAACTGGCCCGACTGCAGAAAGAAGGCCTGGAAATTCAGCAAGCTGTTGAGTCCAGGCTGAAAGAAATGGAACAAGCGGTAGTGCTGGCAGGGACCCAGGCAGAACATGCGATCGCTGAACTCAAAGAGGCGGCACTGGATGCGATAGACAAGGCGCAAGCGGAACAAGCGCGCCTTGAACAATTGGAACGGGATACGATCAAGAACGGCGAGCAGGATATCGCCCGCTTAGACGAGCTATTGGCCGATAGTCAGCGGAACGTTGAGGATCAGCTAGAAAAACTCAGACTGGAAGAGGAATCTCTGAATACTGACGCTAAAGAGACGATTTCAAACTTGGAAAAAGATGCTCGCGAGACGCGACGCAAGGCTGCGGAGGAAATCGCACGCCTGGAGGAGATGATCGCGCAGATGCAGCAACAGGCCGAGGCAGATGTGCAGGCCATCGAACAGCAAATTAATGAGGCTAGCAGCGAAGCGGAGCGGAAGAACACTATCCTGGCGAACAGACGGGAGCAAAGCGAAGAGGCCGCGATTAATGAAACTCAGGAGCTACGAGCTCAGCGCGCGCAACGACAAACCTCGATCGAAGATCGCTTGGCTGAAATACAAAAAATGAAAGAGGAAGCCGCCGC
This sequence comes from Pseudomonadota bacterium, assembly GCA_039025905.1. Lineage (GTDB taxonomy): Bacteria > Pseudomonadota > Gammaproteobacteria > Pseudomonadales > Halieaceae > JARRPM01. The sequence goes on from JBCCNJ010000136.1 coordinate 7,846, forward strand.
TATAGGCGAAGACGAGCAAGCGCTACTCGCAGAACGTGAACAACAAGCGGACACTGACGCAGAGAACAAAATCTCGGAGCTCAAAGAGACAATGGCTCAGGTCAGAAATGAGGCCGTCGAAGCCTTGGAACAGCTTCAATCGCAGGAAAGCGAGATACTGTGCAATCAAGCGGAGCAACTTGCAAAGCTGAAAATGTAGTCCCATTTATCACCAACAGACCATACAGCTGCGACTACTCAAGCTTATCCAACATCTTCAAAAACCATTGGTGTATCGCCGATGGCAAGTTACAATCCTGCCCCTGTGTCACTCCGCGCTTTACGATTAATGTCACTCTGGCGCCCCAGATCCGTCCTACAGCTCGTTTTGGTGGGTTTTTTCGCCGCCCTCGCACCGTTGTGTCTGGCGATATTTTTTACGATACAGACGCTGGAGGACCTGGCTGCCAACAACTCGCAAGCGACGCGACAAATCGTCGACGTCACCCGGCTGGGACACGAAATTGAAGAAGAACTACTACAACTAGAGCGACACATACGCCAGTACCTAACATTGCTCGATCCTGAGCTTGCGCTGCTGGCACAGCAAGAGAGAGCCTTAATCCTGCAGCATCTGAGCGAACTGCAGAAGCAAGTGCCCGATCCGGGTGTCGATGCGCATGCGATTGAGACGACTCTGATCGAGCTAGATCTGGACCTCGTGCCTCTAGAGGTGCAGGACCGCAGCCCACTAGATCAAGGTGCGTCGACCTCTTCACTCAATCATGATTTTGCACAAATCAGCGACCACAGACGAGGCCTACAACTCTGGCTGCAGAACTGGGTGGATGAGCTTCAGGCTTCCAACGTAGAGCAAGCGGGCGTTGTCGTCGATGCGCTATTTGTACAACTTGCTTTCCTTGCCGTCTTCACTCTCGCCTTACTGCTTCTGTTTACCTACTGGATCAACAAACCAGTCAAGGAACTGACAGAGGAAATCGATCAGCTAGGCAAATCGGGGCTGGGACACAACATCAAAATTTCCGGGCCGCAAGAACTCGCGCAGCTAGGAAGAAAACTCGACTGGCTAAGGCAGCGTTTGCACGATACCGAACAACAAAAAGAGCAGTTCCAGCGACACATCTCGCACGAGCTAAAAACCCCACTGGCCAGCTTGAGAGAAGGTACCGACTTGCTCTCGGAACAGGTGACCGGACATTTATCCCAGCAACAGCAGCAGGTGGTCGATATCGTCAGGCGCAATGCAATCGAGCTCCAAAAGCTGATAGAGAACCTCGTTGACTACAACGATTTGCCGAACCAGGAGCCCCGTTTTGAAGACGTTAACCTAGGGGCACTATGGGACGATATTCTGGCTAACTATCAATTAACCATTGATCAAAAGTGGCTAAATGTCCGGTTTTACGGAGACGTGAAATACTGGGTGGCCGATGAGCATAAGCTGCGGACCACCTTGGATAACTTGCTGTCAAACGCCGTGAACTACTGTCCCGAGGGCGGGGATATTGATGTGGCGTGGCAGGAGAACGATGGCAGTCTTATCGTTGAAATCGCAAACTCTGGCGATTCTATACCCACAGAGGACCGCGCACGTGTCTTCGAACCGTTTTTCCAGAGTACGGCAAAGCGTACGGGGCCAATTAAGGGATCAGGCGTAGGCTTAAGTGTGGCTCGGGACTGTATCGAGTCACAGGGCGGATCACTCAATCTCGTGGCTCACCAAACTTATCCTGTCTGTTTCAGGCTGACATGTCCTTCTCACTGAAAGCCTGGGCGTTCATTGCCGCAGCAGCCGCACTCGCCGCCTGCCAGAACAATCCACCTGCAGAAAACGTTGTGGTTGAGGAGGCTGTCGCCAAACCACCCCAGATTCTGCCGGTGCAGCGCTGGTTGCGCTGGCAAGAAACGGTCGCGACGATGAGTGATGCGCAACTCATTACCGCACTAGAAACCTCCGCAGAGCCCCGCAACGACAATCAATCCTTTTACTATGGGCTGCTTCGGCAACAGACAGATAGTTATCAGGATTGGGTAAAAGCTAGAGATATTTTTCGAACTCTTGCTGAAAAAGACCAACTAAGTGTGGGCCAACGCCGCTTAGCAGAGTTACTTGAGAGATATAATCAAAGTCGGATCAACTGGTACCAAAGCCGTCGCGAATTGCGCTTGGAGTACGAGAGTCTCGAGGGTCAGCTCGTACAGCTTCAGGCGGAAAACCGGCTTCTGGAAAACAAGATTGAAGCGATAACCGAGCTTGAGGCGACTATACGCACCCGCAAGGAGGATTAGTCATTGCAAGACCGTCTGTTACTCGTTGATGACGATACCAACCTGTTGAAACTCTTGAGCATTCGCCTTGAAGCGGAAGGTTTTTCGGTTGTGTCTGCGACATCCGCGCCAGAAGCACTGCAAGCCCTGCGGAACAACCCCATCGACCTGGTTCTGACCGATCTTCGAATGGAGGGAGACAGCGGCTTAGAGTTGTTTACGCAAATCCAGCATTTCTACCCTGGGCTTCCGGTTATCATCATGTCGGCGCAAGGCACAATACCCGAAGCCGTGTCGGCAACTCAAATGGGTGTGTTTGAATTTCTCACCAAGCCCGTTGATAAGACGGCACTGCTCACTACCATACGAGCCGCCCTTGAACAGTCGGGCGCAACACAAACCGAAATCTTCGAGGATTGGCGGGGCCATGTGGTGACTCGCAGCCCCGTCATGCAGCGCATTCTCAATCAGGTACGCCAGGTCGCGAATTCAGATGTGAGCGTACTGATCACTGGCGCTAGCGGTACCGGCAAAGAGCTGTTAGCCAGGGCTGTGCACGCTGCCGACCCGCAACGCAAGGGTGCGCTGGTGGCCGTTAACTGTGGCGCACTACCCGAGCAGTTACTGGAATCCGAACTGTTTGGCCACGTGAAAGGGGCTTTTACGGGCGCTGTGAATGAGCACCCAGGACTCTTCAAGTCCGCCAACGGGGGCACCCTGTTTCTTGATGAAATTGGCGACATGCCCACAGCAGTCCAGGTCAAAGTGCTTCGCGCTCTTCAGGAGAAGCGTATTCGCGCGGTCGGCAGCACCAAAAGCGAGCCAGTGGATGTGCGCATTATTTCTGCCACCAATCGCGACCTGGAGAGCGATATGCGCGCAGGCGCGTTTCGAGAAGACTTGTTTTATCGACTCAACGTGGTCAACTTTCACTTGCCTTCGCTGGCAGAGCGGGCGGAGGACATTCCGCTATTAGCCAACCATTTTTTGCGCAGTACACGGGCACACCAATCAGGGAATGTCACCGCGTTTGCACCGGCCGCCATGGATACCCTGATTCAAGCACCCTGGCCAGGTAACGTACGGCAGCTCCAAAATGTTGTAGAACGCACCGCGGCCCTATCCACCACACCTGTTATACCTGACGCGCTGGTAAGGGAAGCACTGACAGTTGAAGATCGCTACCTCCCTTCACTGAGCCAGGCCAGAGCCCAATTTGAGCACGACTACCTGGTAAAAGTGCTGCATCTCACCAGTGGCTCCGTCGCTGAAGCCGCGCTGCTGGCCCAGAGGAACAGAACCGATTTTTATAAGCTTTTAAAGCGGCATAGCATTCAGCCCGATGCATTTAAGGACAGACAGTAGTTTTGTCGCATTTTGGCGACAGCCTTATCCCCTGTTTTCTAAGGAATAAATCCGAGCTTTAAGAAACTTGTCGCATTGCAGCGACAGTATTGCGCTGAATATCGAGTTATTTTACACTTCTGTGATCTTGGTC
>JBCCNJ010000137.1:0-11574 GCA_039025905.1 Pseudomonadota bacterium
ATAGATTTCAGAATACATGGATAGGTGAGAGTTCGGTGTTTCCGGCATACCGTGGTCCCTTAACATACTGACTAGTTAAGACGCGCACGTTATCAGTTTGCAGTGAGGCATCTCAATAGCTGCAGATGACCAGGGGAGATCTAGATCTTATTCCCCTCCGTAAGTCCTGCATATACCGTGTCAAATTCAGGCCACTGGCAGCACAGAGCCGCGTGAGGGTGGGTTCTCTTTGGGCGTTGCGGGCGCATCGAGGCCAGGCCATACAAGCTCGGTTAAAAAAAGGGATGTAATATGCCACGAGAAAATCTGCAGTATTTTTGGTTTGCTTGTTGTCCCATCGCTACCGGCCACAGACCACAGGGTATAGACTCTCCCCATGTTTAAGAAGCTTGCGACTGTTTCTGTTCTCATCATGCTGACTGCTTTTCTCAACGCCTGTTCTAATCCTGGCTTTAGCGTAGTCAACGCGCCCAGCCATATGTCCGGTGATGTTCGGGAATTCCGCGATCTTTCCTACGGCGATCGAGACGATCAAAAGCTGGACCTGTATCTTCCGCCCGCATCAGTTGCAGATCGAGGTCAGTTGGTGATTTTTATCTATGGCGGTAGCTGGAGCCGAGGCGAAAGAGGGAACTACTACTTCGTTGCTGAAACGCTCACTGCTCAAGGCTATGCGGTGGCCATACCCGATTACATCAAATATCCCGAGGGCGTCTTCCCCGCGTTTGTCAACGATACTGCCGACAGCGTCGCCTGGCTTGCCGACAACATCGGTGATTACGCCGATATCGATGAGTTTATATTGATGGGGCATTCGGCGGGTGCACACATTGCTGCACTTCTCGTCAGCGATGATCACTACCTTGAAGATCGCAACGTTGATCGCTCAATGATCAAGGCCTTTGTCGGGCTTTCCGGCCCGTACAACTACACCCCGGACACCGATAAGTTTCGCAGGATCTTCGGCAGCCTCGACGATTTTGCGCCCACGCGTCCTTATGTTTTTGCTAGCGGTGAGGAGCCACCCATGCTTCTTGTGCATGGAGATAATGACACGGTGGTTGTACCACGGCACTCTGAAAAATTGGCAGACAAGGTCAATGCGGGGGGAGGGGATGCAACCGTCAAACTGTATTCGGTGGGGCACATATCACCGGTACTTAGCCTCTCGAGACTGCCCTTTCAGAATGAGCAGATCCGCGCAGATGTTCTGGAATTTCTGGATGACAAAGTACCGGTCGAAAAAGCCAGCGCTGAGAGCGGCGCGGTCACAGCCAACTAAGTAATTTCGCTTGCCGCGTTCCTGCTATAGAACGCGAGAGCGGAAATTGCAGACGTCTGATCAATTAGGAGCGAAGGTGTGGCCGCAGGAATACCCAGCACGCGATTGCTAGCACCAGCGCAAAAACCCCATAGACAGTAAATACGCCATTGGCAGAGACTTCGAGTGACCGCGGGGTAATTTCAGCGTTCATAATTGTCAGCAGCGACCACAGTACATTAAACACGGCCATCCCCTTGGCGCGGGCATGGTCACTTAACAGGCGGGGCAGGATTTGGAAAATAGTTGTTCTGATACCAAAGCTGAATGCGAGTTGGAATATCACAAACAGGATCACCACAGGTGTACCTCGAACCAGAGCGATGCACATTAAACTCACGCTCGAGATCAACAAGCCCGTTACAAGTACTTCAGCGGTATAGCCCTTCGCAATGGGGATCAATGCAGTCAGGCTGACCAGGCAGCCTATCACGGCCAAGGCTTCAAGCAGCGCCAGAGAGGTTTCGGTCTGCAAGCCACCTAGCTGCGTCAGGATGATGGGGCCAAAGCTGATGAAGCTCATGCCTGCCATGCTGCCTGATAGGACCACCAGCAGGCCCAACTTTAGCGCCAAGAGATTGCGCGGGTCGACAAAAAGCCGCTTGAGTGAAGCGGCGTCTGGCTGAGTAGTGAGACTGTTTTTGTCATCCTCAAGGCCGTACCAGTCGGAAGCGCGCTGGGCGGCCGCTGTCTCCCCGCGCATGGCCAAAAAGCTGGGCGACTCTGGCATGAAGCTCAAGCCAATTAATTGCGTTAACGCGGGTACAGACGCCAGCGCGATCGCCATTCGCCAGCCCTCGCCCGCAATCAGCATCAGGCTCATTTCATATTCCAGGATGTAGCCCAGGCTGACGCCAATCATGAGGAAAGACAGCAGCAGTGATCTGTGCGGTTTTCTTGCAATCTCCGAAACGAAAACCAGTCCCAGGGTAAAGGTGATGCCACCGGCCAGGCCACTGAAGGCGCGTTCGAGCAGCGTCATGCTGTAGCTTCCATCTAGCAGTAACAGCAGGGGGCTCAGCGTCAGCACGGCTGCGCTGTAGAGCAGCATACGTTTACGTCCATAGCGATCAGCCATGGGTGCTAGCAAGGTGCCGATGATTTCAAACGTGAAAAAAACAGCGAATTGATTGCCCAGATCGCCAGCGCTTAACTCAAGGCTATCTTTCATTTGCAGCAGTACGCCGGTGTATACGCCGGCGTTGTAGCCGTAGATGGTGCCGCTAGCTAATGACCCGAAAATGAGGGTCATAAAAAAGGGCAATCGCCTATCGTCGATCACAAACCTCCAACTGCAGGTATCGGCTCGGGAGCCTGCGCCTGGGTGCCGCTGCGTTGTTGCCAGAATGGTGATGCGGGCCACCGATCTTCTTGCCGATAGTATGCAACTCGCTCGCGCAAATGATGGGAGGCAAGACGCTGTATTTGCGCCGAGTAATCGCATTCTGCAATCGTCTGGCCCGCGCAGGCTGCTGCCGCCAGGCGCGCTGCTTGTGCGCCGGTCATCAGCCCCATTGAGACACCCGCCGAGGACAGCGGATCCAGCGTTAGGGCTGCGTCACCGCAAGCAGCCCAATCGTGGCTATGGGAGCGCTCGAAGAACCGTACATCGCAAGGCTGCGTTTGAAGTGGACTCACCGCCGTTGCCGCACTAACACGCCTTAGAGTATGCAGTGTTTCCTGTAGACAATTGTTCCAGGCCTGCGGTGCCTGTTTGATATGGTTTTGTAGATAGGCAGTATCGGTGAAAAAACCCGCTGCTATGCGGTCGCCAGGTAACGCTGAGGAATACCACCATCCGCGTTCTACTGACTCGATGAGTGTCGTACCACCGGGGATGGGGTCTTTTGTATCGGGTTGATAATAGGTTCGCCAAACGCTCGCCATGGCATCGGCGTGATGTGCGTGACCGCCTTCTTTTCTTGTAATCTTCGCCGCTCTGCCGCTGGCATCAATCAAGAAGCGCGCACTGAGATCAGTCCGCTGACTCGTGATCAGTCTCCACCCCTCTTGGGTGCGACGTGCCTCTTTTAGGCCAGCTCTTAAGTGCGCTATGCCGCGAGATTCTGCCAAGTCGCGAAGTTGAAACTCCAGTCGCTGTCTATCGATTTGCCAGCCCTGTCCACGACCTGCAAACAGCAGCGAATGACTCTGCAACTGCTCACTGCCCCAGGCTGAAGTAAGGTGCGCAACTTCTTTGTGGTGCGCCTGAAGAAGATCCTTGGGCGCTCGTAGATACGCGAGGAGTTTGACCGCATCGGGCGGCAACATTTCCGCGGGCCGCTCCTGTGGGTCGCTCCGCTCAAGCATAACGACCTTTAGAGTCGTGTGGTTTGCCAGTGTCAGTGCGGCAGCACAGCCCGCTGGGCCCGCGCCAATAATCGCGATGTCGACATCGAAATAATCCAGAACTGGGGACTTCACATGGCTCATTTTCGCCCCACATAGTAGTGAATCGGGCGCGCGTGGCGGCTCATTTCTTCCGTGGTAGCGGCCTCGGTAGGCACGTCAGTCTTCAATCTGCCAGACTCGGTGAATTCATACTTACCGGCACGGAATTTATCGAAGTTGCGTTCCTGTTCGGTAAAAAAGGGCAGGTCATCTGCGTCGGGCCCAGTATTTTGATTGACGATAAACCCTAAGTAACGCCATGCGAGTATCGCTTGCAGAAAGGTGTTAACGCCTCGCTGAAAACGCGCTCTCGCGCCCAGGCTAATCCCTCCGTCTAAGGTCTGCGCTTCGGCTTTCTCGGCGCCGCTGTAGATATGCAACGGGCTTTGGGCAGGCCACCATACGGCTGCGAAAGTGGGCGGCGGAGGAATGTGTTCAAGCTCCGAACCTTCAGTGGATTTGTTGATCAGCGGATCTAAAAAACTCACATCCTGCGAGCCGCAGAGAAAAAAGTCCGCCTGCCACGGGGGTGAAAGGCGTTTGGTGAGATCACCTGGCTGACAGCCGCCGCCGCGCGTTTCATCGCGGGCAGGATCCAGACCTGCACGGGCGATCTCATCGGGCGACTGTACGATTAATCGGTAGGGATCGTCATCCAGATACAGCGCCGGGTTGCTCATGCTCCAGGTGACCTCAATACCTGGCGACATCGGTGAGCCCACGCAATTGCCAACCGATGCGCGATCGATTGAATGTGGCGCCAAGCGAGTACGCTGCACGCCGCTGCGTTCAAATCGGCCTTCTGACCACTGCTTAAACAGAAAATACTGAGTAGGTGTCAGGGACAAGAACTTGGAGATGCCGTGATTGGTTACGGAGTTACTTCCAGAATTTAAGGGCATGAGTGGAAAACCGTCTGCCGCCAGGGGTTGCTGGTGCTCCGGCGATAATTCCCAGGTGTCGCCCTCACCAGGCGTGCGTAAGTGGGTGAACCAGCGTCTGCGCGCATCAAGCTGTTTTGGGCTGTTGTCGCCGGGGTCAAAAGGGGGGTTGGCAAAGGCTACCATGGGTGCCACGTCAACCACCCACTGGTAGCGCTGCATACGCTCGAAGATAGGCTTGATATGCGCCTGGTAATCCACAATAAAAGCGTCATTCCATGAACCGTTGGACGCATTGTAGAGTTCAGGGGCGGCCCCTTTATGTCTGACCGCCATGTCAAAGATCAGATCGTCCAGGGTCGTAATATTAACCAGCTCGGGCGCGACCTTTGGCGGGCCCGTGAGCACCCATGCGTGTAGCCACAGCGTCTCGCCCGAACGCAGGGTGAGCTCAGCGATAACGGACCCGTCTGATACATCATCGAAATAACCGTCCGCCCCCGCAAAGGACTCGATGCGGTCCCCTTTCGGACCACCAGCCCTTCCCTGGCCCCCCAATACTAGCAAGCCACCGGTCTTATCCATCGTCATCGCACCCAGCGTGTCGATGTGATAGGGATAGAGGCCGTCTTCCTCATAGCCTAGCTGTTTGTTGATGCCGCTGTTTCCGGGGAACGATGCGTGCGAGTAGGCTGGTAGGTCTGCCGTTGCTGCAGGGCCTTTGTCGTCAAAGTGCGCAACTTCGCCTGGCACCGTTACACGACGAGGCCCAGGGTCGAGGATAAGCTGTTTACGAGCCGCGCCCTCAATAACGCGATTGCGAAGGGGCACGCTGCGAGCGTCATAGCTATTGTCGGCCCCTAACATCAGGTTGCCTTCAAACTCCGCGAAGTTGTACCACGCTGCTTTTTTGTTTGCGACATGCACCGTCCAGCGAATGGACTCGACTTCAGAGTCCTCGAGAGTGAGTGCGGTAGAACCGCCTTTTCCGTCATCACGGTATATTTGAAAGCGTGCCGCCTGACGGCGTATTTGTCCGGCCTGATCCTTGAACGAACGCGCCGGTGCTTGCGCATTTGGGTCCTCGGGATTGTATTCTGTGGGGAGCGCGCCAATAGCCTGTGGCGCGATCAAGTAGGTGTCGGGTGCAGAAAATGGGTTATCAAGATTGGATCCGGAATCCCCCAATCGCGCCACACCGATGGCAGGGTGGATGCGGTAACCAGCCTTGGAGATCGGCTGCACCTCTGAGTCAGCCTGCTGCGCCGAGGGCTTGTCGGCGAGAAGCGGGCTGGCAGCGGTGCCTGCCATCAAACCAATAAATTCACGTCGCGACTGTCCCATAGGCTGTTACTGTCTCTAATGATGAGTGGTATTGAATTGCGGGTATCGTGTGCGCTGTTGATTCACTTATATCGGCTGCAGTTAACGGACACAGCGCTAGTCGCGTGCGTTGCGATAAGTCCTTGTCCGACGACTGACCCGATCTGCATTCCTTTCGATGCGCATTGTTAACTCCTTCACTTCGCCGCGGAGATGGTTTTGCAGAATAATAAACGCAGAATCGGCGAGCACACGTTCTAAGACCAAATCGGAAAATGCCTCGCGCCGCAAGCGCTCCAGGGCCGCTCGACGAGAATTGAGCTGGGGAACCGTGAGCCCATTGATGCCTGACGATAAGCGATCCACCTGCACAAGGTAGGAGTCGACACGATTCTTCAGTGTTCGGCGAATATATTGTCTGCCAGCGATGAATAGCGAATAGATACCAGCAAGGACAGTTAGCACCAGGCTAATGGCATCGGCATTGCGCACGAAAAAGGCCGGTTCCTCGCGGGTATAGTAGCTGACTGCCCCCTCATGATAGGGAATTTGAGCTTCTGCGGGTTCGTAGTTTTCGCGGAGGTTCCTGGCAATGATGAGTGAGCTACCTGTAAGCTTGTTCAGTTGGTTCCGTGCATTGAAAATCGTCTTGGTAATCTCGCGCACCAGCGGGTTAGGCAGATCGTATCGGGCCGTGAGTAAGGCCTCGACGCTCACAGTGTGAATGGGTTGCTGAGGTAGTCGGCCGTAAACACCGACCGGAATGATCGCATGCTCTACACCGGGCATCAGCAAGCCAAGCGCTTGAGCTCGACCACTAAATCCATCTTTGGCACTGCCTATGGAAAGAAAGTCTACCTCGCCACTGGCTGCCAGGTCAGCGATAGTCTGATTCGAAAGAGCCGAAAGGAAAAAGGCTGCGTCGACCTCACCTGCCCGCAAGGCGGTGATTGAGTCGCCTGGTGACATTGACCGTATTTCTGCGGGCTCTACCTGAAAGTGCTCGAGTATGCTTAACGTCAGATTCCGTGTACCACTCTCGTAGCGACCCACTGCGACTCGTAATCCATTAAGATCCTTGATTGTCTCCACACCTGCAGACTTGTCTTGCGACACGAGAATTTGTAAGTACTGCGTGTAGAGATCAGCAATCATGCGCGCATCGCCCTGGGTGGCGACATTGCTACTTACCAATGCCAGATCAACTTCATGGGAGGACAGTAAATCGAGATTGGCGACACTTCCGGCGGTGGTGATAACAGCGACGTTCTCAAACTTATCGGAAGCATCTAACATCCGCTTTAGCAGGTCACCGACTTCAATGTAAATGCCCCGAGGCGAACCGGCAGCAATTACAATGTCTCTATGCGACTCCGCCGCCACCGTTTGGCGGTAAAGATAAATACTGGCAAAAATAATCGCTATCGCAATCAAAATTGCGAACGTAGAGGCTAGCGGCAGTGTTCTGTCCTGCTGCGAGGTCGCCTCTTTTTCGGTAGCCACGGCGACTCTAGTTTCTGAACTTACGCCGTGAAGCGACCTGGCGATGGAGGCGCTCCGCATTTTTTTCAATACGCGTGGTCAAGTCTTCTACTTCATCGCGCAAGTGATTTTGCAAAATAATAAACGAAGAGTCCGCCAGTACTTTTTCCAAAACTAGATCAGAAAACGCCTCACGCCTTAAGCGCTCAAGTGCTGCCTTGCGCGAATTGAGCTGCGGTATGGTAAGTCGACTGACATCTGAGGATAGACGATCCACTTGCACAAGATAGGAGTCGACACGGTTCTTCAGCGTCCTGCGAACGTACTCCCTCCCTGCGATAAATAGGGAATAAATACCGGCAAGAATAGTCAACACAAGGCTGATGGCGTCAGCGTTGCGTACGAAGAAGGCAGGCTCTTCTCTCGTATAGTAGCTCACAGCGCCCTCGTGATACGGAATTTGCGCCTCCGCCGGGCTATAGTTTTCGCGCAGACTTCGCGCGATATAAAGCGCGCTTCCTGTCAGGTCGTTTAACTGGGTGCGCGAAGTAAAAAGAGTTTCTGTAATTTCTCGTACGAGTAGCTCCGGTAGATCAGGCCTGACGGTGAGCAGTGCTTCAACGCTCACAGTGTGGATTGGCACTAAAGGTAACCTGCCGTAAACACCAACCGGGATGACGGCGTGTTCCACTCCTGGCATGAGAACACCTAAGGCATGGGCTCGCCCGCCCTGTTCGTCATCGTCGCTACCCATAGAGATGAACCGAACCGTATCACTGTCCGTGAGCTCAGTGACATTTTCGTTGGAGAGCGCCGTTAGGATAAATGCGGCGTCAATCTCGCCAGCCAGTAGCGCGTCGGATGACTCCCCGGGGCGCAAGGGTAGCATTTCGCCCGGCGTGACTTGAAAGTGCTCTAGTATGCTCAAAACCAGATCACGGGTACCGCTCTCCGGCTGGCCCACCGACACCCGTAGGCCTTCGAGATCACTAATACTGTCTACCCGGTCTGCCAGTTCCTTGGCTACCAGGATATGTAGGTACTGGGGATAGATGTCGGCGATCATGCGCGCATCTGCCAAAGCGGCCACATTACTTTGCGTGAGTGCCAAATCGGCCGAGCCCGAGGCCAGCATGTCGAGGTTGGCGAAGCTACCTGCCGTATTCACCACGGTGACCTTGTCGAACTTCCCGGTTGCATCCAGTATTTGTTTTAGCAGTTGACCAAATTCATTGAAACTCCCTCGGGTAGATCCGGCCGCGATCACGATGTCCTGGTGTACCTCGGCGTCGGTCATTTGACGATACAAATAGAAGCTGGCAAAGATGATGACGACAGCGACAGAAATCGCGAACGCCGAGGGCAGTGGCAGCGTAGTGCCCGGATGCGATGGCGCTTCCTGCTCTCTGTCCACTGTCACCTTACCTATGGGTCGATGCTCTGCGCATACATAACGTTAATACGAGCGAGGTAGTCCGATACCGTGCTGAGCGATATAGTTCAATATCATTTCGTTATTGATGGGCGCAATTTTCAACACGCGAGCCGTTCTCCACAGCGCAGGTATGCCGGTATCTTCATCCATGCCGCTGCCGCCGTGAAACTGAATCGCGGCGTCACATACACTGGTTGCAGCGTTAGCCGCCTGCAGCTTGGCCATATTGGCGTACATTCCGGCGTCCTTGCCTTCATCGAACAGTTTGGCGCCGTGGTACATCAAGAGGCGGGCCGCTTCTGTGTCAGCTTTGCCCTGCGCTAGAGGGTGTTGAATGGACTGGTAGCTGCCGGTCGGTTGCCCGGAAAACAGTTTGCGTTCGCTGACGTATTTTACCGTCTCGCGCAGTGCGAGATCCGCCGTGCCAGTGCCCATGGCCGCTATGATCAAGCGCTCGGCGTTAAGGCCCGCAAACATGTATTTACCGCCGGCACCTTCTTCTCCCAGCAGGGCATCTGCGGGCATTTCCACGTCATCGAAATAGACCATGTACTGTCGGTCCTCCCCGGATATCGCGATATTCATTTGTTGCATATCAATACCCGGGCTTTTCATGTCCAGGATAAATACAGACAGGGCAGCGTGACCTTCGAGATCGGTTCGCGCGATAAGAAAACCGTAATCTGATTCAGCGCCCTTGGTGATATAGGCTTTTTGGCCGTTGAGAATCCACTTATCGCCCCGACGTACTGCCCGAGTTTTGATATTGAAGGTATTTGTGCCCGCGTCGGGTTCTGTAGCGAGTATGCACATCGCTTTTTCGCCGGTGATCGACGGCACCGCATAGCGTTCGATCTGTGCCGGTGTGCCATGGTTCAAGATGGGCGCGCGGCAGAAGCTGGTGAGCACTGCCGCAAAAGAGACGAGGCCGTGCTGGGCCAACATATCAGTGACCAGTATCGGCCCGAGTAAGCCGCCGCCCATTCCTTGGTATTTTTCCTCGATGCCCAAACCCATGAGGCCTGCGCTGTAAACTGTGTCTTGTAGCTTCGCCTCCAGTTCGGGGTCGCCGCGCATTTTGCGCTTCCAGGTATCTTCCGGAAATTCACGTATGATGCCCTCCAACGTTTCTATAACGCCCATATAGAGTTCATAGTGCTCTGAACCTGAGAACAGGCTTTCGATTAGTTCGCGCATATAGCGTACTCCAATGCTCTGTGGTGCGGGTGTTTCAAGGCGCGACGTCCTTGCCGTGCAGTATTAGGAACTCGCTCAAGTCGGGTTCTGCGATGGAAAATAGGCATGTATCTGCCGCGAGTGGGCAGGTTACGCGTCCTTCGATTGTCGTTATGGATAACACTGCCGGAACATGGGCCCCGTGCCGCGGCAATTCCCAAAAATGTAGTAACTTGAGTGGGTTAAGACCATATCAGGTTCATTAAAAACGTCAATCATCGTCGTAAATGCCGAATTGTGCCAATATTTCGCGCCGGGATAATGAAGTCGTTAGGGATAGATTCTGTTGACGTCTATCTAAGAGCACCGAGATAGTTAGAAACCCTATCTTTGTGTTGTTGTTTCAGAGAAAACGATTGCAAGTGCTATGAAGGTTTTTTTAATTACGATAGCTGCATTGTCCTGTTTGGTGGCCGGTCTGTCGCTTTGGGTTTTGTATCCTGTTCTGACTGATCCCGTACCTGGCTTTGCGGAGCGCCAGGGTACTTTAGTCAGCGCCGAGGAGACGGGCTTTTACGAGTTGGAGGACAGTACGCTCACGGAAATGACACTGACCTCCAGCAGCGGTCTGCAAGTGCAGTTAGCTCTGCGCCGACCGGACCAGCCGTTGCCAGGCAATCCCGTCATGGTATTGATCGCCGGTCAGGAGTCGGGTCGCGCCGCGGCGATGATGTTTCCAGAAACCCATGGTGTGGCTGTCGCTGCTTTGTCTTACCTATATCAGGGCAGTGATGAATTTAGCCGTATGGGTATCGCAATGGACCTGCACAAGATTCAGCAGGCGATGTTAGACACGACACCCGCGGTGATGCTCGCCATTGACTATCTCTATGACCAGTCCGGCCTAAACCCACAGTCAGTTGAGCTGGTTGGTGTGAGTTTCGGCGCGTTTCTCGCCTCGGTGCCGGCGGCGCTGGACGAGCGCATCAGTCGCCTCTGGCTAATACACGGTGCAGGTGATCCGGCGCGTGTGATCGATAGGGGCCTGGAAGGAAGAGTATGGCCAGGCGCGTTGCGTGCTGGAATATCAAATTTTTTAGCGAGAGTCGGGGGCTGGCCCCATCTCACACCTGAGCGTTGGGTGGGTGAGGTAGCGCCGCGGCCAGTGATTGTGATTAATGGCCTGGATGACGATGATATGCCGGAGTTGTCGGTAGGTGCCTTGCACGCAGCGCTGGGTGAACCAAACGAGGTACTGTGGGTAGAAGGCGGGCATATTCACCCGAAACGACCCGAGACAATTACACGCGTGATCGATCTCATGTTCCCGCGACTTGTGCCAGCGGATTCAGATACGTAAGACAAAACCGAGCAAAATAAAAGCATGCGAATTCGTCTGGCAAGAGCATCGGGATGTAGAGGCCTCCCATAGAGCACTGCGCCACTTGCTGACACCAGCTTATGGGATCATCTTGTTTGCAACCAGCAACCAGCAACCAGCAACCAGCAACCAGCAACCAGCAACCAGCAACCAGCAACCAGCAACCAGCAACCAGCAACCAGCA
>JBCCNJ010000138.1:0-11538 GCA_039025905.1 Pseudomonadota bacterium
CAGACCATCGTTGTCATAGGTATTAAAGATAACGACTTCATCTGGTGTCATCTGAGATCGATACAGCCATTCATGATGCTGGTTGGCTGCTACACCCAAAATCTCGCCTTTGCGATCGGTATATACGAGATCGATTGTCACCCAATCCTCAGGCTGCATAGAACGAGGTCGGATAAACCCTAAGGGGCTGGTCATGACAGGCTGCTCGACCGGGCGCCAGACATTAACAAAGCCATAGTGGCCATTGGAGAAGCGCTGTGCGCGTTCACTGCCCAAAACATCAGTCAGGCGCTGTTCGGCCGCTTGTGGCGTGTAATCGTTGTGCACGTTGCGCGCCGGCCGACGGATCGCCGACTCGCTATCGGTGCGCAGCGTATGATCGAAAACGACCACTTCCACAGCTCCGATCTCCCGTGCCAGAAGCCCTTGTAACTCAGCGTCGTACACAGTTTGCCATGCACTATCGTCCTCGAACTGCTTAATCTCGGAGCGGTGCTCGACAAAAGTGACCCCATCAGATTCGAAATTCACTGTCTGCAGGGACGAGCCATTTGTTCGTAAATCTTGTACGGCAACTCGCGTTGGCACTAACTCAGGCGATTCCAAGCGTCCAGCAATGCCGTCAGCATCCAAAAAGAATGCCTGCGGCTGATTACTCCTTACGTGGTAGTTCACTGTCGCCATATCGCTCATGTCCTGATCTCCTCTTGCTGATGCAGACCCAGGTAGAGGTCGCAAACTTGATGGGAACTACCTTAATAGCCTTTCTATTACGTTAAAACGGGCCGAAAACTAATTCATTATTCGTAAATTCCATATAATATAAGCCCAGAGTCTGACCCTAATCGGGGTGAGCGCATAAGAAAGAGGGGGGTAAGAATGGATACAGAGGGCGTCAGACTATTTGTTCAGGCCGCGGATATGCTTAATATCAGCGCCGCCGGACGTAAGCTCGGCTTGGCGCCTGCTGTTGCTAGCGCGCGACTGGCAAAACTGGAAACGCAGCTGGGTGCAGATTTATTGCACCGCTCTACGCGCAAGGTATCGCTCTCTCTAGAGGGCGCTGAGTTTCTACCCTTTGCCCGCGAGATACTCGCTCAGGAAGCCGCAGCGCGCGCCGCGATGGGGCAGAGTACCCAAGAGATTAAAGGTACAGTGCGGTTCGCAGCATCGAGTAGCTTTGCTCAACTGTATATCGCACCCCTGCTACCAGAGTTTCTGAATCGACATCCTAAGATCAATCTGGAGCTGAAGTTTTCAGACGCACAAGCCGATCTGATCGAAGGCGGGTTCGATCTTGCGCTGCGTAATTACGCCATCGAGGACAGTAGCCTGCGCGCCAGAAAGCTCGCTGACGATACTCGGATTTTGTGTGCGTCACCCGCTTATCTAGACAGAAACGGCAAACCCAGCACGCCCGATGAACTGGGCTCGCATCAGCTGCTCGTTTTTATGAATGGGCCGCCCAGAACACTGTCGGCTGTCGATGACCACCCGGACTGTCTGTTTCCTCCGCGC
The DNA here is from genome assembly GCA_039025905.1 of Pseudomonadota bacterium. Lineage (GTDB taxonomy): Bacteria > Pseudomonadota > Gammaproteobacteria > Pseudomonadales > Halieaceae > JARRPM01. Next base: position 1,519 of record JBCCNJ010000138.1, read on the forward strand.
GAAACAAAGGCACGGATAAGCTGTGACGATGGCACTAGCATGCGTGTCGCTACAGTGGCAGGCGTGGGCATCGCCATGAATTCCTACTGGAGTGTGCAACAGGACCTAGAGAAGGGAACCCTGGTGCGCGTGCTGCCCGAGTACGAAGTGAAGGATGGCTCGGCTCTGTGGCTGGTTTATCCCAAATCCAATGTGCTGACGGCCAAAGTCAGAGTGTTGATCGACTTCCTGGTCGAACAGCTCGCGCCAAAGCTGAGCACCAAATAGTCGGATCGACCTTGCCTAAGATACGGGCGCCTGGCTGTGTGACTTTTGCAGACGCGCCATTGTTCGCGAACAGTGCCGGGCTATATGAATTAGGCACTATATCTACCAAAAGCTGTTTTACGTATCCTCCCCCTGTGAAAGTACGCAATGCGATCGAAGGCATCGTTGAGGCTGTCCCGTGCTTCGTCATGGCGGGCACATTGATGGCAACCTGGTGGAATCCCATGCTGATCGAGGAGGGCAAGTGGGTACGCCTCGGTGTCGGCATCATGGTGCTTGAATTTATCCTGGTTCATTCCGGGGTCGTGATGGCGTCCATCGCGCAGACCGGTTCGCGCTGGGAGAACATTAAACTCACCTTACTTGCCGTTGCGTTTTATAGCTTGTTCGGCATTACCTTCGCCTACGCTTTTCAAAGTTGGACACTGTTTTGGATTTACAGTTTTGTCATGTTCTCTCGCTGGATTCCCATTGTAACCCGGCCGCTTGAGGCCAAAACGGAGTCGCAACAACGTTCTGTCATTGCGGTGATGTTCTATATGCTAGCGGTAATACTCTCGCTATTTGTACCCTGGCCGGAGCTTGGTCTAAGCGATGCGACGCTGAAAGAGATTTATCCCGATCGCGGAACGGGGGAGTGGGAGAGGCACCCAGAGTCAGCGCTGGCGGCGGGTGTCATCTACTTTAGCTGCATTGGTCTGCGGGAATTGTTGCATGGGTTTAGTTCAGGAACTGTGCAGCACAACTAGCGCCTAAGAGTATTATCCGAGTCTTGCCAGGGTGACGCGGGGAGCGCCGCGAGCTCCCTCCTCGGGCATGACACTCTGGAAGCGCTAGACTTCGGAATGCAACCCTTTGCTGAGGTCCATACACCGGATTATTTGGATTATCTCAGCTGCACCTGGATGGACAGCGCTAAAAACTGGGAGATCGCATTATGGGGTCGAAACCTAACCAATAAGGAATTTCGAACGCATATGTTCAAACTCACGGATTTGATCGGTGCCGACCAGGTCATGCGCGGCGTGCCGCTAACCTATGGCGTGGATATTAGATACGTTGACTGACCAATTGGAGCGACGCTCTAGCAGGCGTCAGTGTCCTTTGGCTGACATTAATGCATCGCCTAGTGGGACCTTGAAGCGAGCGCACCGGAAAGGGTTAACTTATGCGGAAACGTACCAACTGATGTCGCGATCGAAAAACCAAAAGCGGGGCCTTCGTTTCTAAGCTCATCTGTTGGTAAATAAAAGCGACTGGATGGGGGTACCTCGTGGAGCGCAGCGTCCACCAGTCGCCAGCTTCCCCGATCAAAAATCTCTGTCCAGGCATGCCCGAAGGCAGAAATCGTATCGTGTGCTTGTAAGATCACGATCCCAAATATCAACCGCGAAGGCATCCCAACGGCACGACCCAGAGCGGTCGTGAGCACCGCGTATTCTGTGCAATCTCCACTGCGATCAGACGCTACTCTAGACGCAATATGAAACCCGTGAATGTAAGTCATATCGTCTATGTATGCATTAACAAATACCTCTATATCACTCGCCGCTATGGATTCACTCCTGTCATCGGTGAACTCGGAGACAAAAGACTGTGTACTCGTCTCTCCGATATCAATCACAAAACTTTCGTGGGAGTGTTTATCTTGAGGGGACTCATCAAGCACTAAGTCTTGTGAAAGCGAGAGTGAAACGCGCCTAGGGCCTATTTTTACTGCCGTTACACCTCGATACCGAGCCAGATGAGCCATTAGCGTGTCGGCGTCTTCAACCACAATTTCAAGATGCAATGGATTGTCTACTGGCCACATCAGGTTATCAGGGCGCTGTAGCTCGATTTCCGAAAGTGTCGGTAGCTGCGCCAGAGATTGGCTACAGTACAAGGCACATAAAAGGGCAACGATTCTCATTGTAGCAGAGGCGTTCCGCTGCTATACAGCAAAGGCATGTTCATCGAAATAGGACCCTGCTTAAACAGTGTCTCCCGCACGATCCCTCCCGCGTCCACATCCATATAAAAGACCATGGGGCCCAAGCGCATTTGCATATTGGCGTTTTTCTTATCCTTGGTTTCGCTGATTATTATCGGAGTCGCGGCTGTGGGATCGGCTTCGGCAAGAAAAATCATAAACTCTGATTCAGATTTTTCAGTAGTGCGTATTATGGCGGTCTCAAGGTACTGACCAAAACTTGACAGTAACCAACTGTCATACTCCAATGTCGTCTCTATTTCTTTACCCTGCATCTGACCTTCCACATGCCATGCGTCATCGTGGCGAAAAACTGCGAACTCAGAGGATACATCACCATTTTCGATCGTGTACTCACTAGAATTGATGAGAGAGCCGTCAGGTGAACTCCATTCACTCATCACTAAATCCGATCTGCTAACTGAACTCTCATCCACCGGCATTAGCATCGACTGCACGCTTTGATGATGAACATCACCGTCTTCATCGAGTGCGAAAGTCTCCCACACGTAGCCAATCGGAACATCGCCTAATGAATGCTTGTAAACGGTTCTAAAAAAATCAGCAGATTGATTCGTGGACGCAAACACGTCAACAAAAGACCTGAAGACGGAAAAAAACGCGCTCCGATAGCCAATCTCATGATGGAGACAAATCTGTAGCGTATCGCCTGTTTGAGCGACAAGTCCTTTCAACAAACCTGTGGATGGATCGTCTTGCTCGCCTATGACATACAGTAGCTCGAGGCCAAGATAGGCGGTTGAACCAACTACGCCAACGTCTGATGCGTAGTTCAGCAGTGATACAAGCTGAAGCTGATTAGTCTCAGCCAGGGCTTCGGCAGTAGATCGCAATACCGAGTAGAGCGAGTTAGCTGCCCCTTCCGACGCCGAAAACGCGTAGCATTCAACGGGAGAGCTGGTTTCTACATCGATATGATAATAGAGAGCGTCATTTCGGTTTGCGACCAGCGTCGCCTTCCCAAGAACGCGTGCATTTTTGGAAGTAGTACCTAGATCAAGCACACTGGACTCTGTGACAGTGGTATCTTTGAGCATTTCGGTCTGGAACCACTCAGGAAGCTGGTCTTGAGGAATATAGTCGTACGCGGAGCTCAGGCTGGAAAACACTAGTCCAGCAACAAAGCTACCAAAAACACTTTTAGATACCATTGCAACTCGCCCCGATGTGTTTAAAAGTCCTTTACTTCTCAAAAACGATACGTGACTTGAAATGCCTTGGCTATCTAAAAAGTTGAATTAGTCAGACGATGCGCGATCGAATTACAAGCTCAAGAATTTTTGGTGCAAGCACTCAGGCCTTAGCAGTATCAAAGTGTTTGAGCAGCTCAAAAAATAGCTTGCAAGCTCTCTAGCCATAAAAATATCTACCGCGTCTGGGAAACAGCAGTGTAGGGCTACCGGGTCGATCTCTATTTTCATCGGACACAGCAAACGCGCTTGTCTCGGAAAGTTAAATAAACACTATTTTCCTACTTCAGCCTGTATGCGCTTTACGGTTTGAAACAAAATCGACGCGCTGGACTCATCTCTATCGTCACGAGTCATTCTTTCTCGGCCGATACGAACACTGTATGTTGCTAGCCAAATACCGGAATTTAGACGCCTAATACGTTGAATTTCATAGAAATATTCTGGGAACTCAAATCGCCCAGTGCTGTCATAGAGCGTCGGAAAATGCGGCTCAACAAGGCGGGCACGAAAGTGCCAAAACCTAGGCCCTTGAGTTGTAATCAAATACCTTGATGTAAATAAGGGTTCCTTGGCTGAGTGCAGAAGCTGTTTGAATCCGCATATACCCACAAAGAAAAGTGTGCACATTGGATGTGCATGGCGGTCTTTTGTGCCTTGAGTTTAGACCTTTCAACAAAGGGAGGTGTTATGAAAACTGTATGGGTTTTGGTATCAGTCTTGCTACTAATGGCTTGCGGACCTGCCGCTGTCAATTTAAAGAGCCAGGCTTCTTATGACCTGGATTGCCCCAAGTCTTATCTCCAAATAATGGAAATGGATCGCAATACCAGAAGCGCTATAGGCTGTGGTCAGTACGCAGTTTATAAGACCGATTGCTCGACTACGGCAACGGCCTCGTATCAGTGCGGGTGGTCTCTCAGTCACTTAGAGAGCCCGATAGAAACTTCCGCGGGAGACTAAACAATTTTGCGGTGCTATTCCTCAGCTAAGTCATCTCGGACGAAATCAATGCCCGCAAATGCGTCGGCGCCCAAAATCTGAATATCGGGACAGGCGCCGTCCGTAAAGCCCTTAGTCGGGCCGTACTCACAGTGCGTTATGGAAACCGTGATCACCAAGTCACTGCAAGGCCCTTCAAAGTTCAGCAGGCTGGTGGCGCGATCGGTTGAGTAGCCATCATCATCGAACCACCCGAACACAGACTGAAAAGGTATCACGGTGTCTCCGGCAGGCAGCGAGAAGACGCTTTCGCCTCTCACCGCGTGCAGGTCGAAGCCTTCAGCGTTAGCGATGTCTAGCCGCTCAGGCTGGCAACTGCCTTGCGTATTATTGTTGGCTGTGTAGATGTAGACGAGACCGTCTGGATTTCTGTCTGATTGCGCCGCTGCCGCATAGCCATAGCACAGAAAGAGCAATAAGAGACCGCGTGTCAGCGATGGAATTGTGTACATCTAGGGTCCATTAAAAGTGATTGTGTCGGTTTCAACGCCATGTGGCGCGGATCCCTTTGTTCGAGATCACTTTAACACCAGCTCTACGCGACGGTTTTGTGCTTTTCCATCCTGAGTCAGGTTGGCTGCAACGGGGGAAACTGGTCCAATGCCGATAGGCGTAAGCTTGCTGACATCGAGCCCGTACTGATCCTGTAGTGCCTTAACTACGGATTGCGCACGCGCGAAAGACAGGGTGAGATTAGACTGATAGCTGCCGTCGTTGTCGGTGTGACCTACAATGAAATATTCAGTATCGGTGTTGTCTCCTAAATAATCGGCCAAGAGCTGAAGCTCAGTCTCGGAGCTGTCTTTTAGCGTCGATTCACCGGTATCAAAGTACAGCCCGTAGAAGGCCTGTTTCCCGGTCGATGTCATGCCTTCCTGAATATCCGCCAGGGTGATGTTCTCGGTGCTCATGCTCTCAACTTCGATGAAGTGCAACTCGTACGCGACATTGTCTCGCTCTTGCTTCAGGTAAAGCGCAACGTAGATATCTTGACCACCGGCATTCATTTTAACGGCCTGGTAAGCGTGATCACCGAACGCCATGAAGCCGTTTAGCAATACCCGTTGGTCTGCAGCGCTTCGTACTAAATCCTTGTCACGCTCACCGCACTCATCCTCAAAACAGGAAAAGAGGACCTCTACGTCGTCTGCCTGAAAAACACCTTCATAACTCTTATACAGCTGGTAGAGCGAGGGAATAGGAGGCTGAGGGAACGCGTAATGAATCTTGGTGATCGCGCCCTCTAGATTGAGCGCCTCCCCGAATGTTTGCCGGTCGATAGCAGGGCCAAGGGGGAGGGCGTAGCGATCGAATTGTATCTCCTCGTATTTATCGATAGCGAACCCCTGAAAGCGAGAAACCAGTGGATAATCTTGTGACCCCTGTCTATCGGGCCTCTGTGACCAACTGGTGGTGGATACAACGCTGATAAGCAGGAATGCGAGTACGGTGATTGAGTAGCGTTTGTTCATTTCTACGGCATCAGTCTCTAAGTGAGTTGGATAATTAATGTTGGCGCATTTCATATTCCAGCGCAATTTAATCAGTGTATCGCGGCGTCCTGGCGCTATATATTCAGGTAACTGTTTAAGGAACATCGCAGGAGCTAGCGGAAAACCAGGGTTAAGTTGGCCGCCAGATAATCTCGCAGCGTTTTGAAACCCAAGCGGTGCTGCTCTAAGCGACCCGCTACAAAGTTTTCAAAACGAACGCCGGGCGCCAGCGGAACGAAGATCAGAGCCGCCAACTCTTCCTGGATGTGGACGGGTGTTTCAGCCGAGTAAATGATATCAAAGCGACCATCGATGCTTTTGCACTCCTTAAAATACGATGCGTATTGGTTATAGAAGTCGTTCGATGTGAGCACATCCGCTATCGCACCGGCCAGTTCGTCAAAGATAGTCGGCCCATGTCGAACCAGAAGATATTCCTTATAAGATCCGAAAAAAGACGATACACGGCGTAACTCCAATTGCTCGAATCGTTACACGCGCTTGTGACCAGAAATAAAGTCAGCGGCGCGCTCAGCAATCATAATACTAGTGGCGTTGGTATTACCGCTAATCAGTCTGGGCATGATTGAAGCATCGACAACCCGCAGACCTTCAACACCTCTGACCTTCAATTCAAGGTCCACAACAGACGCGTCATCGCTGCCCATACGGCAGGTGCCGATAGGGTGGTAGACGGTGTCTGCCTTATTTCTAATGACTTCCATCAGGTCTTCATCAGTCTCCACACCCGCTAAGGTAGTTTCACCCGTGATGTATTTGGCGATAGGTTGGGCAGCCATCAGGGCGCGTGTGCGCTTGACGCCTTGCAACAGCGTCTGGGCATCGCGTTCATCACCGAGAAAATTGGTATTAATGCGCGGTGGGTCTAGCGGGTTGGATGATTTCAGTGAGACGTCGCCGCGGCTCTCGGGGCGCAGAATGCAGGTGTGCACTGAAATACCGTAACCGAGCTTTAAATCGCGCCCGTGATTTTCGACTTTCCCAGGTACCATATGCAGCTGAATATCGGGCCAGTCTTCTGTGGATCCGTCTGCCTTGAAAAATGCAGCGCCTTCCGCATAGTTGCTGGTTAGCAGGCCTTTGCGTCTGATGAACCAATCAAATATGCCGAGAAAAAATCGACACATGGCGACGACAGCAAACGCGAAGGTGTTATTTGTGTTGACGTTGTAGCCGGCGATAAAATCAATATGGTCTTGCAGGTTTTTACCTACCTCTGGCAGTTCATGCACTATAGGGATGCCATGCTTTTCAAGTTCATCTTTAGGACCAACGCCTGAGAGCAACAGCAACTGTGGGGACTGGAAGGCACCTGCGCAGAGTATGACTTCTTTATTCGCCTGCAGCGTGACTCGCTTGCCTTTCTTTTCGTACTCGACGCCGACTGCCTTTTTGCCCTCGAATAGGACGCGTGTGGCATGACATCGTGTCAGCACGCTTAAATTCGGCCGGTCGAGATTGGGCTGTATAAACGCTGCAGACGACGAGCAGCGCTCCCTCAGGCGTTTGCCATCGTGATAGGTGGTGGTTTGGAAATGACCAATTCCCGTATGCTGTTTACCATTGAAATCTGCATTGATTGGAATGCCCACGTCGGGACCGGAGGCTATCCATTCATCGGTAATAGGACGCGGAAACTCAGGGTCTGATACATGCAGCGGTCCAGCGGCACCGTGGAACTCATCCGCGCCTCGGACGTTATTTTCTGAAAGACGGAAGTAGGGCAGAACATCATCATAGCCCCAACCGTCGCATCCCAGCCGCTGCCACTGATCATAGTCTCTGCGATTGCCGCGAATGTAGACCATCGCGTTGATGGCAGACGAGCCACCCAAAGACCTGCCGCGTGGCTGATAGCTCTGCCGGTTGTTTAAGCCCTTCTGTGGCTCGGTATAGAAACACCAGTTGTTAAACTTCCATAATTTGTCGGAAATCATTAGGACGGAGCCCGTAGGTATCCGTACGAACGGGTGCTCGCCTTTACCGCCAGACTCGACCAAACACACGCTATTATTGCTGTCTTCACTTAGCCGGGATGCCAGTGTCGCACCGGCAGAGCCGCCGCCAACGACGATGTAATCAAATGCCATGTAGATGTAACCTAGATAAATTGACGATTAAAATGCTGCTGAACCCTGGAATTCAAACGCTGGATACGCTCGTATCGCTTGGCTAGCTATATTCGACGTTGTGAGTACTTTAGTCGTTTAACAACATGCTGTCACGGTGGTGCAGGTCATCAGCGCTAATGGCCATTATAGTTGCTTCCTTCGATGCGTTGTCCGTGACTATTCTTAAGAGGACCAGTCTCACGTATAGAGCGCGGAAAAGTCGTGATACGCTTTTGGCAAGGCGATATCCCGGCGCTCCGCCTCCTCCTCGAGTCTTGCGAGAAGCCGTTTGCGGCTCGATGAAAAATCTCCGGCCGTCTTTCCCTGCGCCATTGCCATTCGTTCGACACCGAACAGCGCGACCTCGGCCTTGCTCGAGGGCGCCTGTTCGTCCTTGAACGCATATTCGCCAATCTCGAAATACCCGCCGGGCGGGTAGCTTGAGGTTTTGGGCATCGGCTGGCCCTCCGGCATGTAATGGAAAGACGCCGTCAGGATCTTAGGTGTTTCGGGGTAGCCTTTTGGGCTGAAAAATCCGGATCCGTCTCCCGCTTTTCGCGCATCACTCAGCTTGCGAAATACGACCTGTTCTTCGGCAATGTCGAACGGTTCGAGCTGTTTCAGAAAGGGCCGGAATTTTTCCGTGGAAACCAGCAACAGACGGCTGGGCTTGAAACCAACCTGCCGGATGAGAAACTCGAGCGACTGGTCCAGAAGTTCGCCCGGATATGCCGGGGCATTGTTCTTGAACGCCAGGACGTGGAAATACGCCAGCACGCCCGGTTTATCCTTTTTGGCAATATCCTCGACACGGGCGCAATCCTGCAACACGAACCACTTCTCGGGCTCGCCCGTAGGCGAATTGGCGTGATAGTCGTGGACATAATCAAAGGCCACACTGCCGTTGAAGCTGTGTGATGTAATCAGATCGGCTTGGGGAAAACCCTGATACCCATTGCCTGTAAGAAAGCTGGTCAAAGTCTCGGCGGTTCCGGCAGCTGACGCCAGCGATCCGGTAAAAACATTGGGAAGAACTGCAATCGCCCCGGCGCCGGTTTTCAGCAGGGTCCTTCGATCAACGGGCATGGATAGCCTCTCCAAATGCGCTCTCAAGTCTAAAACATATTATTGTTTTGTCGACAGAAATTGGTCGTCCAGAGAATGGTCGCGGGAACCTGTTGCAGCTATGCATGAGGTTGATTCGGGGCTTTGCTAATCCCCAGCCTCAGGGGCCTGCCATCGATTTCAAAGGCGACTGCCTCCGTTTGGTCTGAGGCGTCCACAATCTCTTCGGCAAGGGTTTCTCGCTTTATATAGTCTGCGTGGTTTCTGATTGCGATATGTAAGTCATCCGACGCTTCAACGGCCAAAACTATGCGATCCGTGACTTTGAGCCCCAAATCCTTGCGCGTTTTCTGAACGCGATTCACTACCTCGCGAGCGAGACCTTCCTCGATCAATTCTTCACTTAACTGACAAGGCAAGTCAATGGAGATGAAACGGTCAGAAATCACGTCGGTACCGGGTTTTGCTTCTCGGAACACCAAGATGTCTTCACCGCTTAAGGTTTCGCCATTAATTACCAGCTGGCCCTCATCCTGATAACTTTCCAGCTCCGCCGCAGACAGATTTTCAATCGCTTGCTTCACGGCTTTGAAGCCTTTGCCGAGACGCTTCCCCAAAACGGGTGCGTTCGGTTTTGCATAGTATTCGATGTAGTCGGATTCGTTTTGGTTGTAGCGCACGGTCTTCACATTGAGTTCGGCCGCGAGATAGGGTTCAAGCCGACTGATCTCCTCAAGCAGATCCTGATCTTTATGCACTACGGTAAGCGCTGATAGCGGGTACTTGGTTTTCACCTTCTCCTGATTACGCTTTTGCCGTCCGAGCAGAATAATGTGCTGCATACGGTTAACGGCTTGCTCCAGCAGCGGCTGGATCAA
>JBCCNJ010000139.1:0-10993 GCA_039025905.1 Pseudomonadota bacterium
AACAGAAAAGACCAACCGCTCTGCTGTTGGTCTTTTTTTTGTCGCAATCCATACTCTTTTCAAACCACTATTAGATGCACGCTAGTTGTACATTTAAGCAAGCTGCAAGAATTGTTTATACCTGGAGTTATCCTTGAACAACCAGCAATGGCTGCAACGATTTCAAGCCGCGGCACCCTCTTTCTTGACCGATATGGGGGGCCGATTTATCGATGTGGAGTCCTCTGTCGGTCGCTGCACAATTGAATTCGATATCGGTAAGAACTTCTGCCATTCTGTAGATATCGTGCAGGGAGGATTTGTCACGGCGATGCTGGACGCGGCTATGACTCATGCCGCGTTCGCCACGAACGAGAATATTGTCAACCTCGCGTCGCTTGAGATCAAAACGAGCTATTTGGAGCCAGTAAGGGCGGGCCGCCTGCTGGTAGAGGGCACTGTTATTAAGTGCGGCCATAAGACTGCTTTTATGGAGGGTCGTATCCACAATCCCGAGGGTTTGTTACTCGCCACCGCCAGCACGGTTGCTAAACTGCTGCGCAAATAAAGATGGCCTCTCAGTTCATTCGGAGTCTGTACTCTCTCGGTACTTTCTAAAGAGCATCCAGCGTTGCAAACACTCTACGGGAGTTCACAAACACAGACGCCGACTGCCCAGCAATGCTTTACCGCTATAAAGACGCTGCGCGTTATCACAGCCCATTAGCTTTCGAGACCACCACTATCAGGTGCGGGTCTCGCGCGCTGATTAAAGAGCAGGGACATTAGGCGCTGCACTTCCTCCTCCGGCAGTTTGGAGTAGTCCACCTCCAATTCCTTGCCAACCGCCATACCGCGCTGAAGTGCGGGCCGGGCACTGAGCTCATTGAACCAGCGCTTAAAATACTTGAATTCGTTGATGTCGATACCTTGATCCTCCCAGCGCTCGGCCCAGGGGTAGCAGGCCATATCCGCAATGGTGTATTGCCCGCCGCACAAATATCGACGGTCGTAGAGTCGATTGTTTAACACACCATAAATTCGGTGTACCTCGTCACCATATCGACGCAATGCGTAGCTCTGGTCGCCCTGCCGTTCGCCAAGGCGTGCATAATGACCCCACTCCCCCGTCTTCGGCCCCTGATTCGCGATTTGCCACATAACCCACTGGCAGACTTCCCAGCGCTGGCGATCATCTACCCCACCGAATTTCCCGGCTTTTTCTGCGACGTACATCAAGCAGGCGCCGGACTCAAAAATAGATACGGCTTCACCGCCATCCGCAGGCGCATGATCGACGATTGCCGGCATGCGCGTATTGGGATTAATCGCGAGAAACTCTGGCGAAAATTGATCTCCGGCACCAATGCGGCACTCTTTCACTCGATAGTCGAGCCCACATTCTTCAAGCAGGATGGTTAATTTCTTGCCATTCGGGGTCGGCCAAAAATAGACATCTATCATGGTGTTTTTCCTTGTCTAACATCGTCTGAAGAGGTCATTAGCAAGTGTAGTCTGCTTCCGGGGCGCCGAAGCTAACTGATGCTCTAAAGCACGAGATACATCGGATCAAGCTAACGCTAGCAGGTCAACAACAAGACCTGCTAGCGCATATAATGAACTAGACTAAAACCATCAGGATACGCCCCCATGACAGCATCAAAATTCGCCGGTATGGATACGCTCGCTTTGCATGCGGGGGCGCAACCAGACCCAGCTACCGGTGCCAGAGCGACCCCAATTTATCAATCCGCGTCATTTGCCTTTCCGGATTCTGACTACGCCGCATCACTTTTTAACCTGGAACGACCCGGGCATGTTTATTCACGTCTTAGCAATCCCACAAACGCAGTTTTGGAGGAGCGCATCGCCGCATTGGACGGTGGCATCGGTGCTATTGCAACAGCCAGTGGCCAGGCTGCCCTACATCTTGCGATCGCGACACTCATGGGTGCCGGTTCTCACATTGTCGCGGCGGCTGCGCTATACGGTGGCAGCCATAATCTACTAGCTTACACGCTGCCTCGCTTTGGTATTGAGACGAGCTTTGTCGATACCCGCGACCCGGCGGCGTTTCAAGCGGCGATTCGAGACAATACTCGCTTGGTCTTCGCCGAAACCCTGGGCAATCCCGGGCTGGATGTACTCGATATTCCCGCCGTGTCCGCGATCGCTCACGATGCGGGTCTGCCACTGTTGGTGGATTCCACATTTACCACCCCCTACCTGATGCAGCCACTCGAGTGGGGGGCCGACCTTGTAATGCACTCAGCCACCAAGTTTCTCAGTGGGCACGGCATCGTCATCGGTGGTCTGCTGGTAGATGGTGGCAAATTTGATTGGGACACCTCCGGCAAGTTTCCCGAACTCAGCCAGCCCTATGAAGGGTTTCACAACCTGGTCTTTACGGAAGAGTACGGGCCCGCTGCCTTTATTGCACGGGCTCGCAAGGAGGGCTTGCGTGACTTTGGGGCGTGCATGAGCCCCACCACGGCCTTTCATATTTTACAGGGCATTGAAACGCTTGGTATGCGCATGCAGCAACACGTGAGCAATACTAGAAAAATCGTACAATTTCTGCGCGATCAAGAGCTCGTGGAAACCATCGGATACCCTGAACTGGATGGCCATGCAGATCAGGCGTTGGCAGCGAAGTTGTTACCTCAGGGCTGCGGCGCTGTTTTCAGTTTTGAACTTAAGGGCGGCCGCGCCGCTGGTATCGCCTTCGTTGACGCACTCTCATTATTTTCCCATCTAGCCAATGTAGGTGACGCAAAGTCTCTGGTGATTCATCCTGCGAGTACGACACACCATCGCATGGATGAGGCTGCGCTCAATGCTGCGGGCATTGCCGCCGGCACCATACGACTCTCAATAGGGCTGGAAAACATAGAGGACTTAATCGCCGATTTAAAGCTGGGCTTGCGTGCCGCAGAAAAAACCATTAGCGCAAAGGTCTAGGGCACCTCTGATTAATTCCATGGCACCTCAGGGCGTTGCGAGCCTCGCCAAGGACAACCAGCCTTGGCCTTCGACTCGCGCCTTCTGCTAGCACGCTTTAGGTCACGCTGAAGTACTATGGAATTAATTAGAGGTGCCCTAAATATGAAGCTACAAATCGCAGGCGAAAATATCTATTGCTATAACAACGATAAAGACATCCTCAAGCATCAGGCGAGTGCCGTTTTTATACACGGCTCCGGCATGGACCACACAATCTGGACGCCCTTTGTACGGCATTTTGCTCGCCATGGCTGCAATGCACTGGCGCCAGATTTACCCGGTCATGGCCGCTCACAAGGGCGGCCAAGGCGCAGCATATCCGAGATAAGTGACTGCATCATCTCACTGCTGGATGAACTTGAAATTGAAGCCACGTCTATTACTGGACACAGCCTTGGCAGTTTGATCGCCCTGAACTGCGCGGCGCGATATCCAAGCAGAATCAACGCGATTGCCATGGTTGGGACCACCGCGCCAATGCCGGTTTCAGATGCTATCTTAAGCGCCAGCGAAGAAAACGATCCCATCGCCTATAGTCTGCTAACCGAATACGGGTACAGTCGATCTCATCTTCTGGGTTCGAGTCCCAGTCCAGGTATGTGGATGGTGGGCAATACGCTGAGACTGTTTGCACGCAGTGCTCCCGGCGTTCTCAACGCAGATATGTATGCCTGTGATAGCTATGAGCGAGGGCTGGAAGACGCCAGCAAAATCACCTGTCCAGTGGCAGTCATCTTGGGCGAAAAGGATCGCCTGACGCCCCCTCGCGGCGCAGAGAACCTGCTGCAAGCGCTTCCAGAACCTACTGTCACCGTCATTGAGGGTGTCGGTCATATGCTGACGAGCGAGGCACCGAATGCGCTACTAGACGCTTTGAAGCCACTATTACTACGTTGATGGCCTCCTGACTGCCTCTTTTGCCGATTTCTGTGCAAAGCGAAGCAGTCTCGGTATAGTCGCCCACTAATAACTAAGGGAGCCCCAAAAATGGATATTCGCTACACCAGCCCGTTTGAACTGAGCGCCGCGATCAAAGCCCAGACCATCAGCTCGAGTGACGTGCTGGCGTATTTCTTGTCTCGAGTTGAACAGTTTAACCCCAAGATTAACGCCGTAGTCGCGTTTGATGTTGATCGTGCCCGCGCTCGCGCGCTTGCAGCCGATGAAGCGGCCAAGAAAGGTGAGGATTGGGGCCCGCTACACGGTGTGCCGATGACCATCAAGGACGCCTTCTGCACTGAGGGGATCGTAACTGTGGGCGGTATTCCCGACCACGCTGAGAATATTCCGCAAACTAACGCTATCGCTGTTCAGCGCTATATCGACGCCGGCGCGATTGTGTTCGGCAAAACCAACGTACCTTATATGAGCGCTGACTTGCAGTCGTTTAACGACGTGTACGGGGTGACCAATAATCCGTGGAATGTGGAACGAACCTGCGGCGGCTCATCAGGCGGTGCGGGCGCTGCCCTGGCGGCGGGTCTCACGCCACTGGAACTGGGCAGTGACATAGGCGGTTCTATTCGCACGCCCAGCCACTTCAATGGGGTGTTCGGTCACAAACCCAGTTACGGCATTGTCTCTCAGCGCGGTCATCTCCCGCCGGGAGAGAAGATACTGTCCGCGTCTGATCTTTCAGTGGTGGGGCCAATGGGTCTCAGCGTGAGCGACATCGAGCAAGCACTAGACATTCTTGTCGGACCCGATTACGAGGATGCCAAAGCCTATCGAATCGACTTGCCAGCGCCCAGGGCGACGGACCCTAGCAAGTTGCGTGTAGCCGTATGGGCAGATGATCCTATTGCTCCCGTGGATAACGACATTCAGGCAGCCATACATGCTGCCGCCGACGCCCTAGAAGCAAAGGGAGCGCTGGTTGATCGCAAAGCAAGACCGGAAATCGACGCCGAACTTAACGCCCAAAACTACATCCATCTTCTTATGTCGGTACTGGGCGCAGGCATGCCTAAAGAGGTCTACAACATAATGCGAGACATCGCGGAGAATGCCTCTCCCGATGATGTCAGTGTGCCGGTGTTGCAAGCTCGAGGTATTGCGAGCAGTCATGGCGATTGGTGCCGCGAAGCCGAAAAGCGAGAGCACATAAGACAGGCCTGGGCCAGGTTCTTCCAGAGTTTTGATGTACTGTTGTGTCCTTGCGCCAATGTTACCGCTTTTCCCCATGATCATGAGCCAGATATGGCCGCGCGCACGCTTGTGGTCAACGGTGAATCCCGACCCTATTGGGAAGTACTGGCATGGGCAGGGCTTACACTGAACGCGTATCTGCCCGCAACCGCCGTACCCATCGCAACAAGCAGTGAAAACATGCCGATCGGCGTTCAGGTGGTAGCGGATTATCTCGAGGACAGGACCGCACTGGCTGTGGCCAAGATGCTGGAACAGCATCACCGTGGGTTCACACCTCCGCCAGGGTATTAGATGGATCGGTGGATCGGTGGATCGGTGGATCGGTGGATCGGTGGATCGGTGTAAAACGCTACCCGTGCCGCTAGATTCGGTAAATAGACCCCCGGGCCCTCTTAGCGCGAAAGCTCACAGATCCACAAGCGCTAGAAGTGCCAATAGATGCTATTGGCTGCTCTCAATCATGTAATCGACTGCAGCGATGACTTCTTCGTCTGAGCAGTCCATACAACCACCCTTGGCGATCATGCCTGTGCCAGGAATGCCGTTCACCCCAGCATCATGCAGTGCCGCTATTCCTTCTGCGATGCGGGGCGCCCAGGCATCGACATCACCCAGCATGGGTGCACCAGCGACGCCTGAGGTGTGACAGGCCATGCAGGCTGCATCGTAGACTTCTTGACCTGAACGAGGCCCAGCGGCAACAGCCATCGCTCCGCCGCCGCCACAATCGGTATCGCCTACCAGGCAAACCCTACCTACAGGCGCAATACGCTCTTCTATTGCTGCCCGTTGGGCATCGCTTAGCTCCACAGCCATCGCCCCGATACACACGCTCGCAGCCAACAAACCGAGAATAATTCGCATTATCACCCTGTGGTCCTCTATTTTGCAGGCGCGCATTATAGCCAGTTAAACGCGTCTCGAAAACTCAAGGATTGAGCCTTATTCTGTCCCGCGCGAGTTGTTGAGCAACTGGCATCAAAGCTCAAATGGTCCTACCATTTAAAACCTCCCCCGTCAGCCAATGGGCCACCGCGCATGAAACTGTATACCTATGATCCAGCCCCGAATCCGAGGCGACTCACGCTGTTCATGCAGTACAAAGGTATTGAACTGGACACCCAGCAAATAGACCTGGGGGCAGGAGAGCAGTTAGGTGAAGCATATCGCGCGATCAATCCTGAGTGCTCGGTACCAGCCTTAACACTCGATGACGGAACGCTGCTCGCCGAAGTCATTGGCATCTGCGTCTACCTGGAAGCACTGCACAAGGACAAACCGCTGCTAGGTTCTACGGCCAAGGAAAAAGCGGAGGTTATTAGTTGGGACCACTACCTTCATACAAACGTGTTCGCCGCCATTGCCAGCATGCTTCGCAACCGCTCAAAGGCGATGGTTAATCGAGCGCTCCCCGGCCCTTTGGACTTACCCCAGATACCGGAGCTAGCAGAGCGCGGCGCAAAGCAGCTTGGATTTCAGCTACCCAAGCTGAACACCATACTGGGCGATCGGCCCTGGATAGCCGGAGAGAATTTTTCCTTCGCCGATATTGATCTACTGGTATCGATCGATTTTATGGCTTGGGTCAAGGTGGATATACCAGAGGACTGCACAAACTTACGTGCATGGTATGAAAGCGCGAAAACCGAACTTAAGCTATAGCCGCTCTAGGATTTCGAGAACAACCTCCATACCTCTTGCGAAAGCAGAAACTCCAGGTGTTCGATCCAGCTCGCGAGCAATCTGAACGCAGAGCAACAACTCGCTGAGTCGAAAATAGATAGGGCAGTAGAAAATTAACTCGGCTCTACAACTGGCTAGTTATCGAGCTCATCTTCACGCACCTCTATCTATGTATTTCCGATGGGCAACCAGGAGAGGCGAAAGCTCTTACATATTTTTCTCTCTGCGACTGTCTATAGCTTCCGTTGACTTACCAGGTTAAACAAATTCAACAGTGATGAACCGACAACCACCCTGTTGCGTTATAACTACACCATGCAAACATGGAATACATACTCGACTCCAAGGGCAATGTTACTGAGCAAGGTCGAGACCCTCTATCGTTGGCTTTGTCTGTTATTGCTAGCTACAGCGGCCGGCTGTGCTGAACGCAGCTTCGAAGATGCATTTAGCGAATACCATGAGCGGTTGTCGCGGACACTGTCGGTGGATACGACAGAGATTAAGCCAATAGACATAGCCGCACTACCTCCGTCACGCGAGCTAACGCTCGATATCAAAGGCAGTGACATCGACGTTCTCGACTTTCTATCCCTAACCGGTTGTGAATTGCAGGTCACTATCGGTAAGCGCAATAGCAGCCTAGGCCGGCTCGCTAGTGCCTCCCAGCGATTATTGCTGGAACTTGAATACTTGAAGCTTGCTCCCGAGTGTATTGACTATCTTGAGTCAGATGGCAAGCAAGAGCTCGCCTCGACATTACAAGACGCGTGGGACGATAAGCGCGCTCAACTACCGTCGCTGATTTACAACGCAACCTTGGCCAGTCCCGAATTCCGTCAATTCTGGAAAACCCCTACGAGTGTGGGAGATTATCCTGCCAACACGGGAAGCAGCGTGCTGAATAGTATGGCGGCACTGAACGACAGCGTACGCCGTTGGCTGTCTGACGATTTCGCTGCTGACAACCTTACGGTTGAATTATTGTTGAGCGATATACTCAAGGGAGACGGCGGCGCGCTGCGCCTAGCACTTGCCAAACAATCCCTGGCACTTGACGTTGCGAACGAGATACTCGATGCGCGACTGGCTCGCGGCCCTCTTTGCACGCCACCACTGCGTCCCCAGTCCGCAGATATCTTGGACACGGTAATAGAAAAGTTTTTTATAGTCGGCACGCAACCTCGCGCCGCTGCGTTGAATAGACGATATCATGATTTACAACCGGCTATTGCTGAACTGGAAGGCCTGGTAGCAGATGTTCTGCCCCCCATATACCTCAGCTGGCAGCAGCAGCGAGACGCTGAACTAAGCCTCTGGATCAAGGCGCCGCGCATGCACGTAGACCGTATTATTGCCATTCAAAAACCCTGTAAAGCAGGGGAACAAATAGGTTCCTAGGGACTCAAAGAGCTACAATACCTTGACCACTAACCACCTGGGCTAAAGTGATTATTGCGGTACACATACTGCGATGCACTGAACTTTTGTCCACAACAGGTAACCCGACAAGGATGGAGAGTTAAATGAAACAGACAAAGAGAACTGGTCTGCGCGCGATTTTGGCCGTGACAGCCGTGTCTTTAGTGGCAGCCTGTGCCAGCACACCGCCTACACCGCGCGTTGACTACAAACAGGATTATGATTTTACCGACGTCAAAACGCTGGCGTTTTACGACGAATCCGGCATGGTTGGCGGTAACAATCCCGTTTCAATCAGCGATATGGAACGCGAGCGAATCGATTCCGCGCTGGAAAACGCATTTGAGTTGAAGGGCTTACGGGTCCTCGATCAGGACCAGGCTAGCGAGGCAGATTTGCTAATTAGCTGGACGTTAATACTCAACGAAAGAACCGATGTGCGCACTTATCAGTCACCCAGCACAGGGTTCGGTTATTCGCGCTGGGGCGGCTACAACCGCTACAGCTTGTATAACTGCTGGAACTGCACGCAAACTGAAGTATCGGTAAAGAACTATACAGAAGGTACGTTTATCGTTGACCTGATTTCACCAACGCTGAAGCGCTCGGTTTGGCGCAGCGAAGTGCAATCACGCCTGAAGGGAGAGCCCTCCCATGATCAGGACAAGTACAACGCCGCTGCCGAACGTATACTGAAAGATTTTCCGCCGCTGCAGCTGAGAATGGATCAGCCGGTAGCATCCTACTAAGTACCCACTGCACTTTGTGCAGATAGCACTGCAAGCGCGGGGCAAGTTAGGGCCTAAAACACCCGTATGAGCCCCGCCGCACTAACAGCCAATAAGCCAATCCCAAGATAGCGAAAAAATACTTTCGTATCGCTGCGCAGCGTATAGTCGTGAAAACGCAGTCCGATAAAGTGTCCCACTGTTGCACAGGGCAGTAACCAAAGCTGGTGACGCCATTGCAGGTCGACGCCAGTCCAAATAAACGCGGCCAACTTGAGCGCGACCAGGACGAACCAGAGCACGAACAAGGTATCACGCAGTTGGTAATTCTCAACGCGCGCCGCTGCCACCGGCACCACCAACGGCGCCGCAATGAGTGACGTACCACTGACATACCCACCCATCATCATAAACAATGCGTTAACCCATTTATTCTTACTCTTGATGGGACGGTCCAGGATATAACTCACTGCATATACGGCGACCACTATAAAGATAAAACTACTGACAATATCCGCAGGTAAGGTGATCACACCCGCTACCCCGATCAATTTTGGGACAATCATCAAGGCGAATGCGTAACGCAGAAACGGTAGGTTGATGGTGCTTTTGCCTTCGGATTGCTCGTAAGTTCGCGTTTTGCGATGGGACTGCCATACCGTGATAAAGGAAAAAAACATCAGGTGAATAGCAATGATCGGTAGAAAAACCAGCGGCGCGTTGTACACCATCAGCAAGAAAGGCAGGGTAAGTACAGCGCCGCCAAAACCCAGTCCAGAGCGAACAAAGCCGCTCCAGACAAACAGGATGCCAATGCACACCAGCTGCCAGGTGTCTAGATTTTCCACGACTCAGATAGCCCCGATATATTTCAAATGGTCGACAGTGTGCCATAGAACGCTAGCAGGCTTTACGCACAGACAACTCAGAGGGCATCGGCATGCTCGCGACCGAATTCAATCTGGAAGAGACGTTGAGCACCCTCGATTCGCTCTGACTCGCGACGATGTCAGCAAGCGCTGCAATCTAAAAATACTGTATCCGCACAGCGGCTGATTCATCCGACGCGGCCAGAAAGGTCGCTGAATTGCTTTCACAATTTCCGTAATCCGCAGATTCGGCAGTACGACTCTGCACCGGACCAAACAATTGAATTGACTTCAATTCAATTATTGCCTACACTATCAATCTAATTCATCAGGGTGATCCGCGTGACAGCAGCTCCCAGACGCAATTCGGCACGCACCCGAGAGCGCATTCTGGCCACCGCCAAACAATTACTGTGTGAAGGAGATGGCGATTTTGAGATGTCCTGGGTGGCCAAGGCTGCCGAAGTATCGGCAGGTCTCGCTTACCACCACTTCGGGTCCAAAGAGGGTCTGCTGAGCGCCGTCGTTAACGACTTTTACGACCGCGTGGAAGACTCGGTATTGATGGCGCCCCTCTCCGATATAGAAGATTGGGAGGCTCGAGAACGCGCACGCACTCAGCGCTATATAGAATTCCTTGTAGAGGACCCACTGGCGAGCGCTGTGATACTGCGTATGTCGGGTACCCCCGCCGTCGCTGCTGTCGACGCAGAGCGCTGGCAGGCTTTGATCGAAACGGGCGCTCGCAATATGGCAGAAGGACAATCACGGGGCGTGATAAGCAACCCCTCTGACCCTAAGACATTGGCGGCCATGGCATTGGGGGCGGTTCGCACCGCCGTGATCTGCGAGTTATGCAAGTCTAAACCTAAGGCGCCTCCGGAGCTGGCAGATACCATTTGGTTCTTCGTACGCCGGGGCTTAGGTATTCAGGAGGTAGCATGAGTAAGGACAACAGCGGTCGCGACGATTCCCGATTTCGCCAGGTTGATTCATTTCACAATTATGCAAACGTTGACCATGCGCGCACGTATAGATTTACCCGCAGCGAGGAAGCAATGGCCGTCGACACCGATCTGGTCGACGAACAGCAGGCACAGCTGCAGCGCGACGGCTACATCATTCTTCACGAGATGGTTAGTCAACAACAGCTCGACG
>JBCCNJ010000140.1:0-10985 GCA_039025905.1 Pseudomonadota bacterium
ACATAGCCGTGTAGGGTCGCCCAAATCCGCAGCGCTGCTCGTTGCTTACTTCCGGGGCTCGCATCTAGGGGTAGCAACGCCGCAACGTGTCGAACCAGCACATCAAAAGCTTCGTTAGCTGCGCGTTGAGCCTCCGGGGAGGGCAAGTATTGAGAACCGGTTTCACCGAAGATTAATCGATAGTGGCCCTCATTGTAGTGCGCGATATCGAGATAGGCCTCACCACTTTGTATCGCAGCGGTAACGGGATCCTCCGTGTCGCGCACGGACTCGATGGCCTCACGTACCAGTGAAAAGCCCTCGATGTAGAGGGCATCCAGCACCCCCTGTTTGTTCTCAAAATGACTGTAAATGGCGATGGTCGACAGGCCCGCATCTTGCGCAATAGCTCGGACGCTGAGACTGCCTAAGCCTCTGTCCAACAGGATTGCAGACGCGGCTTTAAGAATCTTTTCTTTGTTAGCTGGCTCGCTCATGTTGACAGCATACCATAACACCGTTATGATTTGCCATAACACTGTTATAGAAAGCTGCTCACAAGGGCTGCGTACAACTCTGATCGAGGTCGCTCGCGGTTGTTTGAAAACGTTGAGAGTGTCTCGCAGAGGATGCATGCAGGTTGAAGTGTCCTATTGAATGTCCCCAGCACTGTTTGACGTGCTAGCGAGACAGCCGAGCCCTGCGATTTAGTGAGGGGACAGCGCTTGCATGTATGCCGTGGGAAACGATTGCAGGAAGCCTGTCGAAAAACAATCGTTCATGAGCGGATGTGAAATGACCAATACGGTGATGTGAGACGTACGAGTTGATAAATACAGGGAGTAAGAGGAAGTGACTCATCAGATACTAGAAACAGACTACTTGATTATTGGCGCTGGTGCGGTCGGCATGGCGTTTGCGGATACAGTCCTAACGGAATCAGATGCAGAAATCATTATGGTGGATCGCTATGGTAAGCCGGGTGGACACTGGAACGCGGCTTACCCGTTCGTGCAGTTGCATCAACCCTCCCAGTTTTACGGTGTCAGTTCGAAAGAACTCAGTGGTGGCCGTCTAGAGCAAGGCGGCTTGAATGATGGTCTGAACGAACTCGCCAGTGGTGCCGAAGTCAGTGCGTATTTTGATGATGTCATGCGTCACCAGTTTCTGCCCTCAGGCCGCCTGCAGTTTTTTCCCATGTGCGATTAC
The DNA here is from genome assembly GCA_039025905.1 of Pseudomonadota bacterium. Lineage (GTDB taxonomy): Bacteria > Pseudomonadota > Gammaproteobacteria > Pseudomonadales > Halieaceae > JARRPM01. The sequence continues at coordinate 1,189 of JBCCNJ010000140.1, forward strand.
AAGGGCGAGGGGCGCTTCGAGTCCATCGTCGGTAACGCGAGCTATGAAGTGAAAGTCAGAAAGAAAATTGTTGATGCGACCTTTTTAAAGACCAAGGTCCCGTCTACGCATACACCCAACTTCAGTATCGAACCGGGCGTCAAGTTCATTCCTCTGAACGATTTGCCCCAGCTAAAAGAAGCGCCGGAGCGCTATATGGTCATCGGTGGAGGAAAAACGGGCATCGATGCTTGCCTCTGGCTGCTGCAAATGGGCGTTGACCCGGACACTATCGATTGGGTGAGACCCCGCGATGCGTGGCTTCTTAATCGTAAAAACACCCAGCCAACTGATCAGTTTTTTAATGACGTGTTCGGGGCTCAGTTGGCGCTAATGGAGGCGGCTGCGTCGGCGTCATCTTACCCTGACTTATTTGCCCGACTGGAAGCGGGCGGTTATTTTCTTAGGCTTGATCAGGAAGTGATGCCCGGTATGTTCCACGGCGCGACCATTTCTGAGGCAGAGCTCAGGCTCTTGCAGCGGATTAGCAGCGTCATCAGGTTAGGACGGATCACCCACCTCGGTAAGGACGAGATACGCTTTCAGAATGGTACACTGCCGGTCCGCGCGAATACGGTTTATGTTGATTGCTCCGCGCGACCCATCGATGACCTGCCCGAGGGCGTGCCGGTCTTCGACGGTCAGGTGATTACCCCGCAAATGCTGCGCTCGTACCAACCTGTATTTAGCGCGGCCCTAGCGGCCCATATTGAATTGAGCATGAACAATGACGAAGAAAAGAATGCCGTCACCACACCCGTGCCACCGCCCGAGGCGGATACCGACTTTGCCTACTTTACGGCAGTTTCTATGACTAACCAGTACCTGTGGTCGCAGAATGAGTCCATATCAGCCTGGATGCTGGACAACCGTCTCGATGGCTTCAGTCGAATGGTGCAAAATGCGAAGGAGGACGATGACAAAAAAGCATTGCTAAATAAGATGCGCAAATTCGGACCAGAGGCAGTGATGAACTTGCACAAAATTCACAATGAATATCACGCAAAGGATGCGGCGTAGGGAGCCAAGCAAATGACAAAACAATTTGAAGTAGAAAAAAGCAACTTTCAAACCTTTCAGGTGCAAGAGGCGCAGGGCCGATCGCTCGCTGAGGGTGAAGTGCGCGTTAAAATCGATTTTTTTGCGTTTACTGCCAACAATCTCACCTATGCCGTAGCCGGAGACATGTTGGGCTACTGGCAATTTTTCCCGGCTAGCGCAGAAACGCAGGGCATTATTCCGGTCTGGGGTTTTGCCGATGTGGTTGAGTCCAACAGCGCAGAAGTAGACGTGGGTGAGCGCATCTATGGCTATTTACCTCCCGCCACTGAACTGATACTTATGCCAACGAACGCTAAGGCCGATAGTTGGTTTGATGCCTCAGCGCACAGGCAGAGCCTGCCGCCCTTGTACAACCGCTATCAGCGCTTGCCAGCGCAGGCAGAGGCAGAGCGACCTAGGGAGGTTAGTCAGGCACTGTTAGGTCCGCTTTATATGACAGGCTATCTGCTGTACGACTATTTGAAAGTGAACGAATATTTTGGTGCCGAGCAGGTATTGATACTGAGTGCCTCGAGTAAAACCAGTATCGGGCTGGCTTATGCGCTCGCCCAGGATGAGACGCCACCTGTAGTAGGTCTGACATCCACTGGAAATCAAGGTTTTGTTGAAGGCCTCGGCTACTATCAGGACACAGTGGCATACGATGCCTTGGACTCTCTGGCTATCAAGCCCACGGTAATTGTCGATATGGCTGGCAACGCTGAGTTAGTTGCGAAGCTAAAAGCGAAGTTGGGCGATGAACTGAAGTACTTTGTGAGCGTTGGCCTCACGCATTGGGACCAGCAACAAGCGGATCTGGCCGGCGGTGGTGAAAATGAAACATTCTTCTTCGCACCCAGCTATATGCTGGAGCGCAGCGCCGAAGACAAAGAGCTCCCCAGTCGCGTACAGGGGTTTGTCGGGCAGGGCGCGGCCGCCAGTCTCGATTGGCTAGAGTTAAAACAGCTGGATGGATTAGAAGGGCTTGCCACTATCTATTCGGATATGTGTACGGGGCAAGTATCGCCCAAGCTCGGTGTTATTTGTCAGATGTAAGACTGCACCTATTTCACCAGGGTGCGCTCAGGCTCACCTTCAACGTGAATCCGAAAGACGATTGCGCGCCCTGGTTGATCTCCCACTCTCGCCCCGTGTACCACGCCGGGGGGAATCACGAAAGCTTCTCCCGCGCTGTAGGCACGGTCGGGTTTTCCCTGCTCAATGTAAAAGACCGTTCCCGAGATCATATAGACAAATTCCTCCCCGGGGTGGGTGTGCAGAGGCAGGGAAGAGTTCGGTTCAAAAATCACATCCGATATGATGGCTTCTTGCCCTGACGAGCCTGAGATGGGTGCAGTCAACACGGTGTTGGAGCCAGCGGGCAGCTGAGACTCGTGTTGATGAGCCTGTGACAATCCGGCCAAGGTCACAATGAAGGCGAACAGTGCAGTGCCCGCGGTATGTCCAGTTCTTATTCGCATTTTTTTTCAAGTCTAGGAATGTGTTGCGAGGCATCGTCGCATCCTACTACCCAGTTTTGCAAAGTCTTTTTCAATGCCGCCTCGCGTCCGGTCTTGCACAACAGAGAGTATGGCGATGATATGGGTTCGCTACCTCCAGAGTGGTTACGCGAGGCGAGCCGACTCTAGCCGCAGCGGTGCAGCGGGCTAGCGATCACACCGAAACATCAAGCTGGTTCAATTTGGCTGTACTGCAACTAGAAGACTGGGATGTTGATCACTTTTTTGTCGTTTAGCATGCCGTTATAGTCTTTCCCATAAGAATAGTGTGTGTTCTAGATGCTTTGGACAGTTGTCTTGGATAATACCCGCATATGCTGTAGGGTCGCTCCGTGAAATTGCGACTTAGAGTGACAGTGTTTGCAAGCGTACTAACCCTCGCGGGGTTGAGCGCTTGCGGTGGTGGTGGCGGAGGCGGATCTTCGACGGCATCTATAGCTGATCCAGTATCACCGCCTGCGCCAGTCGACCCCGCCCCTGCACCGCCCGTATCAAGCCCGCCCCCGGTTTCCAGCGAACCGCCGACGAATCGAGCAAGTGCCTTTTCCTGTGGTTCTGGTGGCGCATCGGTGAACGCCGATCAAGCACCCGAAAGCTATGTGCTGTTTGAAAGCGCGCCAGTACGACCGCTGGCATTGAGTGCGGATGGTCGCCGTTTGCTGGTCACCAATGCGCCCGCGAACTGTCTGGAGATTTACACGCTGGAGGCCGATCGGTTCATCCTGGAATCGACGGTGATGGTGGGCTTAGATCCGGTTGCGGTGGCCTTTGCCAGCGACGGCAAGGCCTGGGTGGTGAACCATCTCAGTGACTCGGTCAGTATTGTTGATCTCGAGGGCATTCCGCGGGTGATTCAAACGCTACAGGTTGGCGACGAACCCAGAGATATCGTATTTGCAGGGCCAGATTATTCACGCGCCTTTATTACAGCTGCGTATCGGGGCCAGAATCATCCCAACTTTGGTGTAAACGAGTTAACGCGAGCGGGAATAGGCCGCGCCGATGTGTGGGTCTATGATTTGGCAGACCTGGATAACACCCTAAATGGCAATCCCGTGACCATATTGCGCCTGTTCGCTGATACGCCGCGGGCCCTGGCAGTAAGCGCAGATGGTAATACTGTTTACGCGGCCGCTTTTCTCTCCGGGAACAAGACGACCACACTGTCGCAAGACGTGGTGTTGAACGCAAAGCCAGCGCCCGTCACCAGCGTCGAGGGCGAACTGCAGCCCGACACCGGCCTAATCGTACAGAAGCGTGGCGGTATCTGGCAGGATGAGGCTGGCACGAACTGGTCTAGCGAGGTGCCATTTGATTTACCAGATCTCGATCTGTTTGTGATAGACGCTGATGCTGAGGTGCCAGCGGTGGAACGCCGCGTTGCCGGGGTGGGCACGGTGTTGTTCAATCTTGCGGTCAACCCTGTTGCTGGCGAGGTCTACGTCAGCAACCTGGAATCGCTCAACCACATCCGTTTTGAGGGTCCGGGCGAAACGTCCACGACCGTGCGAGGTCGCATTGCCGAGAACCGAATCAGCGTCGTGGACACTGCCGGTGTCACCCATAATCACTTGAATGCCCATGTTGATTTTGATGTCGAAGAAGGCCACATCTATCCAAAGTCAGTCGTCGAGCGCAGCCTGAGTCAACCCACGGCGATGGTAGTCAGCCCTGATGGCGAGCGCCTGTATGTCGCCGCTTTTGGCTCTAACGCCGTCGCTGCCATTCCCACTGAGTCATTGAAATCGGGTTCCTACGAGCCTAACGCAACACTGCACATTGAAACCGCCGGGGGTCCGGCCGGGCTGGCGCTGTCCGCGGATGGCGAACGTATGGTGCTGTACACGCGATTTGATAATGGCATATCGCTTTGGGATACCAGCAATGGCTCTCAATTGGACGCCATGTCACTATTCTCACCCGAATCGGCAGCGGTAGTATCGGGCAGGCCTTTTCTGTACGACGCTAAAGAAACCTCGGCCAACGGCACCTCATCCTGCGGCAGCTGCCATATATTTGGCGACATGGATCAGTTGGCCTGGGATCTCGGTAATCCCGATGGTGCCATGTTGCGCAACGACAATCCCTACGTAGATCGCAGCCCTATCACCACACAGTTTTTCCACCCCATGAAAGGGCCTATGACCACTCAAACCCTGAGGGGTATCTCAGATAGTGGCCCCCAACACTGGCGCGGTGACCGCATGGGAAAAAACCGCGAAATGGTGAACGGGCAGATGGAGAGCCTGGAGGCGGCTGCCTTCAAAGAGTTCAATCCAGCGTTCGTCGAGTTAGTGGGACGAGCGGAGGAATTATCACACGAGGACATGCAGCGCTTTACCGAGTTTGCGATGGCTCTAACGCCGCCACCTAACCCTGTGCGTTTGTTGGATAACAGTCTAACGGCGGGGCAAGCGCGGGGGCGAGATATTTACTTTGACGTCGATAACATCACCGGCATAGGCAGCTGCAATCACTGCCATGCGCTAGACCCGGCGCAACGTCAGTTTGGTACCAACGGCTTAATGACGTTTGAGGGCGCCGGTATTGCGGAGAACTTCAAGATTCCACACTTTCGTAACGCCTACGCTAAAGTGGGGATGTTCGGCACCTCGGGTCAGCTGGGCAGTGGCGAGAATCTCGGTGCCCAGATTAAGGGCTTTGGTTATCTCCACGACGGCTCCATTGCGACTCTGGGAGATTTTTTTGCATCGCCGACCTTTCAGTTCCCTGCGCCAGCCCTACAGAATCAGGCCGATATCGTCCGCTTTGTGATGGCAGCCGATAGCAATATGGCCCCTATCGTTGGACAACAGGTGACTCTCGCATCTGCCGCCAGCGACAGTACCTTGTCTCGTCTGGATTTGATGGAGAGTCGCGCTGCTGTTGCTGGTCCGCTGCCAGAGTGTGACCTGATCGCCCGCGGCGTATTGGATGACCTGCGTTACTCCGCTTTATGGCAACCGGATGGCCGCTACCTCGATACCGATGGGGGCGCGATAACGACTGCAGACTTGCGAACACAGGCGCAGAGTAGTGGCAATCAAGTGACCTTTACCTGCGCACCGCCTGGTAGTGGTGCTCGCCTCGCTTTAGATCAGTTCTAGCCCAGGACAAATGGCAGTCGAACCTAATATCAACCCGCAGAGACTCGCTAGCTGGGAGCAAGATTTGGACTGCTGGAAACGCTCGTGAGCGCTCTCCACTGCTGTAACGTCAATCAATGAGATTCGGTTCACAAGCTCGCAAGCTCTAAGCCTACCAACTCGCACAGAGTGGCCCACTCGTAGTGACTTCCTGCCAATGGCAGTTTAGGCCTGGTTGATTTGGCCACGAAAAGGTGAGACTGGTTGCTGTCAGAATATTTTACAAACAGCGAATGCACCGACAGAAGTATCTGCGCCAACAATCTGTGCTCTATTTTTTTGCCATAAAAATCAGAATCTTATCGAAGCAGTCCGTTTACCTCGCTTTATCGGTATGAAAATTGCTTCTGTCCGGTATCCTGCATCTCCACAGCACCGAAAGAGTGTGACATCAACTCAACAGGAACCGTTATGAAATCTAATAGCCTTGCCATCGGCACATTCTTCCACCGGATAAAGCGTCTTACGCTATCGACCACTCTGCTCGTTAGTGCTGCCGTTTACTCCAACTTTGCAGCGGCCGGAATGATTACACCCGATATCATCTTTGGCACAGGAAATAGCAATCGTGGCTTTACGGTTGAAACTTCTGGCTCCTTAGAATTGGGGATTCGAGCGAAGCTTCGCTATGGACCAACCGGCCAGCCGAACGATGAAATCGGGGTGGGCATCATAGAGAATCCGAGTGGTACGTACTTCTTTGACAGCAACGAAGCTGATGCACCGGCGGATCGGGCGATGTGGAATTACGATTGGAGTATCAACTCCAACGTAGATGGTAATGGCTCGAACCTGGATGCCTGGGTGTTCACATTGCTGGTAGATGATAATCCGACTGCCGCCATAAACTTTGTTCCCTATGATCCTGTCGGTTTAATATCGACCGGTGCTTATCTCGGAAACAATTCAACGCCAAACGGGGGCGGTATGTTCTTTGCTGACCCAACTTCGGACTTAGCTTCCAATAATGTCGCCCAAAATTCCGTTAACTATGGCTTTCTCCCTGGCTTTCCCCTCGGTGACGGGGAATTTGCATTACAGCTTCAAGCAATGGCGCCGGGAGGTCCTATCATTTCAACGTCGATCAATGTGATCGTCAGACCCGGTGGTGCTGTACCGGTCCCGGGTGTAATGGCGCTAATGATGGCCGGTTTCGTGGGACTTGCGCTCAGCCGCCGTCGGCAGCGTTAATTCTACCTTTTCAATGTACACCTGCTCTTGATTGAGCGGGTGTAGTCCCTTGCCCCGGCGCTCTGATTCACCTGGTCGCAACCGGCGGTCGTTGAGTCATTGCAATCTCGCTAGCAGGGCAACTACAGCGGTTTCTACTCGCAGTACCCGTTGGCCAATCGATGCAGGCGAGCAGCCGGCCTCGCGTAGCTTCTCTATCTCGTATGGGATCCACCCACCTTCCGGCCCTATTGCTAGCAACAAGTCTTGCCTGACTTCCCTGGGGCATGTTGGATGATCACCTGGCATAGCCAAGAGTGCTCGACGATCCTTTATCAGATCTGGCAGCACGTCTTCGGCAAACGGTTTAAACCGCTGATGGCAATACACTGTGGGGAGTATCGTGTCCTGAGCCTGCTCCAACCCGTGCATGAGATATTCATTGACGATGTCAGGCTGCAGCACTGGGGTTTGCCAGTAGCTCTTTTCTACTCGGTAGGAGTTGATCAGGTGGATTTGATCGACGCCCAATTCCGCGACACTGCGTAAAATCCGGCGTAGCATTTTTGGCCTGGGCAAGGCCAGGACCAGGTATAGCGGCATGCGGGCGGGGGGCGCTTGATTCAGCTCTACCGAGAGGATGGCCTGCTCGTCGTCGATCTCTAGAAGCTCACCTATGCCGAGTTTGCCTTGCAGTTCACCCACACGAATACTATCGCCCGGCGCGGATTTGAGTACCCCACGCAGATGATCAAGCCGCCTATCGGTGACCCGGATGCGTCGTGAATCGAGGCGGTCGGATTCGGTAAAGAGCAGGAGATTCATGGATCAGGTCTGTATGAGCGCTTAAGTGCCTTGGCTTAGTCAACCCAAAGATCGTATTCATCCGCACCGGTGATTTCGGCTTCTACCATGTCGCCGGGATGCAAGTCGGTGATGCCATTGAGATACACATGGCCATCAATCTCTGGCGCGTCGCCGCTAGAGCGACCCACAGCACCTTGCTCATCGACGCTATCGATCAGCACTGGTAGTGTTTGCCCGACCTTGCTTTGTAGTTTGCTTGCGCTGATTTTCTGTTGCGCCGCCATAAAGCGCTCCCAGCGCTCCTGCTTGATAGGCTTGGGCACCGGATCCGCCAGTTCGTTAGCCGCCGCCCCATGCACTGGTGAGTATTGAAAACATCCCACGCGATCCAGTTGAGCCTCTTCGATAAAATCTAGCAGTTCGTTAAACTCCGCGTCAGTTTCACCGGGAAAGCCAACGATGAACGTGCTGCGCAGTGTGATGTCAGGGCAGACACTGCGCCAGTGTCGAATTCTATCGAGTGCTTTTTCTGCAGATGCGGGGCGTTTCATGCGGCGCAACACATCGGGGCTGCCGTGCTGCAGCGGTACGTCCAGATAGGGCAGAATCTTGCCGTCGGCCATCAATGGTATCACCTTGTCTACATGGGGATAGGGGTAAACATAATGTAGACGCACCCATACGCCCAACTCGCCCAGTGCCTCGCAAAGCTCCTGCATGCGTGTTTTCAACGGGCGTCCTTGCCAGAAGCCGGTACGGTATTTCGTATCGATTCCGTAGGCACTCGTGTCCTGAGAAATCACCAGTAGCTCGCGCACGCCTGCCTTTACCAGGCCTTCGGCTTCATCCATCACTTCGCCGATCGGTCGACTCACCAGATCGCCGCGCATAGAGGGGATAATGCAGAAGCTGCATCGGTGATTACAGCCTTCAGAGATTTTCAGGTAGGCATAGTGACGCGGCGTGAGTTTAATACCATGGGGTGGTACCAGGTCTGTATAAGGGTCGTGCGTTTGGGGTTGTGGCACGAACTCATGGACCGCACCGACCACTTCCTCATATGCAGCGGGGCCCGTAACGCTGAGGACTTTGGGATGCAGTGCCTTAATCTTCTCGGCATCATCGCCCTTGCCCATACAGCCCGTGACGATAACCTTGCCGTTCTTGCTGATTGCCTCACCGATCGCATCCAGTGACTCTTGTTTTGCGCTATCGATAAAGCCACAGGTGTTGACCACCACCAGCTCCGCCCCTTCGTAGCTTGGGGAAATCTCGTAGCCGTCGAGTTTAAGTTGGGTCAGGATCCGCTCAGAATCCACCAGGGCTTTGGGACAGCCCAGGGAAACGAAGCCGACCTTGTTCGTCGTTTCAGCCATGTACACACGTAGATGATAAAAGTGCAGATTATAACCCAAGGGTGGCTTGCAATTACGTTTATCTAGGGCGGGTTCTGAAAACCTATTCGGACCACAAATGGATTGAAACAGTCCCGGATAAAAGTTGGTTCACGATCTTCAGACTGTACGGTCCGCTGGAGCCCTGGATTGATAAAACTTGGCGCTTAGGTGAGATTGAGTTGATGTCGCAGGAATCTCAGTCCGCAAGCGCGGATTAACTCGCACGCACAGCGTGCCGACTGCTAGATGCCAACGCGATACCATAACCCTTCGTGATCGGCGGAGCGTTTTTATCTGCAACTTGCGGCTGTAGATTTATCCCAGGTAGGGGCAATCGCACGTCCTAACTGATTAATGTTCAGCTAGGATCTTGTTGCGGTGCGACTATTCACAGCTACATGACGCCGGAGCCGCAGTGAGCTGATCGGCGGCGCTACTCGGTAGGCAGGCGGATCCCGTAAATGGAAGAACTGCCTGTGTCGCCGATGAGCAAGAGTGGCAGCAACTGTAGGCTTCACCGCACTCTCCCGCGCCACAGGCGCTGCTGCAGAACCCTGGTCCAATTCCATCCGAGAGACAGAAACCGATGCCTTCGCATTCCGTGTCGTTCGTGCACACCGTGCCAACACCGCGTTCTGTTATCGGCAGTCCTCCAGACCCACTATCGCCGGCGTCCA
>JBCCNJ010000141.1:0-10849 GCA_039025905.1 Pseudomonadota bacterium
GATGGCGACTGTCGCGTACTTGGCGTAAGCGGTTTGCGCGTAGCCGATGCCTCCGTCATGCCCACCATTCCCGGTGGCAACACCTACCTCGGTTGCGTGATGGTAGCTGAGCGCATCGCTCAGAAAATGAAAATGGTCTCATGAGGTGTCGGGCAAACCCCGCTTACATCTTGCCGGCATTCTCTCTAGGATGCGCTACCATAACCTTGCTCGTGCGAGTAAGAGTAAGAGTTGACCCCCGCTTACTGTCAAAGGAGACGGTATGAAAGAACCCATCGACGTTTACTGGTCTTTTCGAAGCCCCTATTCCTACCTGGTTGTTCCCGACTTATTCCGTCTTAGGCGGGACTATGACGTAGCCGTGAATGTCAGCGTGGTGTTGCCACTGGCGGTGCGCGCCAAGGAGACAGTGTTTGATCCGAATAACCTAAAGCCCGCGCTCTACATCTACAACGATAGCAAGCGGCGCAGTGAATTTCTCGGCATCCCCATGGTGTTTCCGCCCAAGCCTGATCCTGTGGTTCAAGACTTGACGACCATGGAGGTCGCCGAAGATCAGCCGCTCATCTACAAACTCTGCAAGCTTGGGGTGGAAGCGCAGCGCCGGGGGAAAGGCCTTGAGTTTATCGACGCTGTGTCGCGTTTGATCATGGGCGGTACTGTGGGTTGGGATGAAGGTAGCCACCTTAGGGAGAGTGTTGCGGAAGCAGGACTAGAGCTAGATGACATGCTCGCTGCGATAGAGCAGGGCGATCATCTGGATGAGATTGAACAGAACCATCAGGGCCTGGAAGCGGCGGGGCACTGGGGTGTGCCGACGATGGTTGTTCGCGGCGAGCCCTTCTTCGGGCAAGACAGAATAGAAACGCTGCGATGGCGCTTAGACCAATTGGAGTCGGGAACAGCGGGCGCGTCCGTTTGATGATTATCGAAGATTGATCTTCTTATCCTGGCCAAACGAACTCGGCTTCGACCGGGCTAGACAACAGTTTCGGTAAGCGTCTTGAGTTCCTCCGCCAGCAGATCGTAGACAACGCGGATGCGGCGGCTGGTGCGCAACTCTCGATGGGTCACCAACCAGACTGGAATTTCAGGATTGAATAACTGTGGCAACACGCACACGAGATCGTCAAAGATCCCGTCGGTATCCATAGGCAGTAAGCCAAAACCGAGTCCCTCGCGGATGAGCTGCAGCATGCAGTTGCCGCTACCGGTGTGAATTCGAAACTGTTCGAGACGCAGTTGTAGACCCTGCTCTGCAAGTCCCTGAATAAGGCCCTCGGTATCGTCGATGCCGATGAAATCTTGATCTGCAAGATCGTCAAAACTGCTCGGTACACCAACTTCATCCAGCAGGCGACGAGCGGCGTAGATGCGCCCTCGCAGCGACCCGATGCGCCGCGCGATAAGATCGGGTTGTGTTGGTTCGCCATGGCGAATGGCGATATCGGCCTCGCGCCGTATGAGGTCACGAACCTGGTCGGAAGCGACGACCTCAACCACAATCCCCGGTGCGCGCGCTCTCAGTTTGCGCAGTATGGGTGGCAGATGGTGCGTTGCCAGCATTTCGGTCGCGGTGATGCTCACCCGCCCCTCGATCGCTTGGGACTGACCGGAAGCAGCGAGCGACACTCGATTTGCCGCCTCAGCCATGACGCGCACATGCTCCAGCAATTCGAGCCCCGCATCGGTCACCTGCAATTTGCGGTGCCCGCGTTCGAATAGGGTTACGCCCAACGACCGTTCCAGCCCTGTAACCTGGCGACTTAAAGTCGGCTGCGTTTGCTGCAAGGCGCGAGCGGCGGCAGACAGTGATCCTTCTTCGGCCGCCGCGAGAAATGCCCGGATTTGATTCCAATCGAATGCGATGTTGTCCCAGTTCATCTATTTTTGTATATCAAGTCATCATAAATCGGCATTCTACACATCATAAACGTATGGTTGAATAGCCGGGAATGAACAGACAACAGCAATTGAGGAATCCGCAGTGACAGTTACTTCACCCGAATTTTGGGATCGAGTCGCCCCCGGTTATGCCAGGCAACCCATCGCCGACGCTGAGAGCTACGCTCGTAAGCTCGCGGCTACCCAGGCGCTGATGCAGCCGAATATGCAGGTGTTGGAATTTGGCTGCGGAACGGGTTCGACGGCACTGGAGCATGCGCCGCATGTGGCGCGCATCGTGGCAACGGACGTCTCTAATGCCATGATCGCCATTGGTCGCGAGAAGGCTGAGCAAGGCGGTATCGACAACGTTAGCTTCATGCAAGCCGGTGTTGAAGACTTTGATGCTCCCGACGGGAGTTACGATATGGTGTTGGTTTTGAACCTGCTACACCTGCTGCCGGATCGCACGGCGACACTGGATAAAATTCAACGTCTACTCAAGCCCGGTGGCCTTTTCATATCGAGTACGGTTTGCCTGGCAGATCGAATGTGGTTTCTCCGGCCGGTTATTCCGGTGCTGCAATGGATAGGCAAAGCGCCATATGTGAGTTTTTTGCATGCGAATCAGGTTATGAACGAAGTGAATGCGGCAGGCTTTGAGGCACAAGAACACTGGACGCATGGTCGGTCCAATAGCCTGTTTCTAGTTGCGAAGAAGAGCTGAAGGCGGCGTTTCAGGGGTATCCTGCCTGGATTAGTACAGGCAAGCTAGACACCTTCACGCGATCTGCGGAATGGTTCCACTCGCCGCATCGTAGTTGAAGCTTTTCATAAAGCGCAGAGCCGATTCCATCGCGGATTCGAATTCGCTTTTAGCCTTCGGCTTAAGAAACTGTCCCAGCAGGGCAATGTGATGGCGAATGCCGGCCTCAAGGTCTTGCCAGGGCGCACCCGTCGCCGTTCCAAGCTCGCGCAAATGGTCCATCCAGTAACGGCTGTTCATCCATAGCGCACTACTCAGGACCTCAATATCCAGGCTAGGCTCTTTGCGGAAAAGGCCTTCTGCCTCAATGCGCTGCAAGAGCTCGGTCAGTTCTTCGTAGTCCGAGAGCATGTAGGGGCTATTTTCTAAGGAGTCTCCTGCATCTGATAGCAGCGCATGATCCTGCAGCAGGAATCGAATATCCCAGGTGAGGCGAATAGCAAATAGCAGATGTTCGATGTAGTCGTCGGCAATTGCCCCAGCTACCTTGGCCTGCCAGCGGGCATCCATGGCCGCCTGTGTTCGTGCGCGCAAGCCCACAACAAGGTCTCGCTTGGATGGGAAATGATAGGTCAGATTGCCGGGAGAGATGCCGATACTCTTAGCTATCTCTGCCATGGTCGTGGCAGCATAGCCTTTTTGGTTAAAGAGCACTCGGGCAGCGTCTAGTATACGATTAGGAGTGTTAGCACGGTCTTCCATGGGCACAGTATTCACTAAACACGTTAGGCACAAAAAGCTTGCGATAAAAGTATAATATTACTAGTTTTAGTATTTTTCTACTAAACACTTTGGGTGCGCCTCGCCGACTATTTTGAAACCATCTTAAGCGTATTCTCGTCAATGCATGGTGAGTGCCTTGACCTGGTTGGCATCGAAGTATGAGCCGGCAACCATGGGCGCACCTTCCCTTATCGTGGTGGCACCTGTCCAGCTAGCCTATTGGCAGACGCCCCGCGCCTCGGTTTGACGCTAGAGCAGCAAAAAGACTTCGCTCGCTTCAAAGTGTAATGCCTATAGTCTACGCTTAAATGTGAATTGACTTTGGAGTTCTTCAAATGATTAGAGGCTACTGCGTAACCTGCAGTCTTGTGTTGAGCACTGTTTTGTTCGGATTCTATTCTTCATCTGGCTTTTCTCAGATGGTAACCAATGGCTATATCTGTTCGGCAAAAAACCCTGGCGGTGAAGACACCAGACGGTTTTATCGAGAACAAGATGGTGTCGCGATCAATCTTTCGCCAGATTCATCTTTCCCTATCGTCTGCCCGATCATAATCGACGGTGAAGAATCCAGTTTTGCCGTTGTCATTAGATTGGGCAATACAGGTACATCAATACAGCGCTTTTCATGCGCGCTCGAAGAATACGATCTTGAGTTCAATCTTATCAAAACAACCGGTAAGACAGTGGACATTGCAGCGGGCGACACGGGCGATCTCAGCTGGGCACCTATCAACCTAGTTCGCAATAATAATTTTCTGAGCATGCGCTGCATATTGCCACCCAAGGGCACGGTTGGTACCTATGTTTGGTTTTGAGCGAGTTCGTCTGTGTATCGGCCCTCGAGCAAACTGATGCAGGACCTAAGAGCGCTGACCAACATGGCGCTGTTGAGAGGGTCTGCCGAGTGGCCGTCCCAATCCAGCCACCACCTGTTGAGGGAGTTTTGATTGAAGAAAGCGGTTGGTTATACCGTGTTGACCTTAGCGATGATAGCCTGGGGGATGATCCCCCTGCTCCCCTTCATCGACCTAACTTTGGCGCAAGTGGCAGCAGCAACGACCTTTCTGTTGATAGCAGGTGAACTCCTGTTTTGGGGTTCAGTAGTATTGCTAGGGGAAGAGGTATGGGGGGGGATCAAGCGTCTCTTTAAGCGCAATAAGTAACTCTCCCGATACTTCAACTGAAATCCATTGGGAACCTCATCCCGCCATAAGTTCATGCCCGCACGTCATCCTGGTTGTTGGCTTTGAGTCATCACTCTATTTTTGCGATGGATAGGCGTCTGTTTCGACAAAGAAGCGCTCGGTGCGCGGTGTAAGGTCTATAATTCGTATCGCGATCAACGGGAGAAATCAGATGTATAGAGCTTTGTTGGCAATATCCGTCTGCTTGTGCGTATTGGTTGGTACGGCAAAGTCACAGGACATAGAAGGTGTTATCGAGCACCCCATGTTCGAGCGTTATCCTGGTCAAGTCATCGCCTGGCAGCATATTGAAAACTACCAGCCCTACAAAGTGGCGGTTGGGCCCGTAACCGGGTACCGAGCGATCAGCGACTGGATCGAGACGGAAGGTCGAGTAACGCGCACCTTCTACAAGTATGAAGGTGATGACAGAACCTATTCGGAAATCTATAAAAACTATCTCGATGCGCTAGAGGCCGAGGGTTTTGACATTCTCGGGCAAGGTTATTCTCTAGATCGTAAAGGTACGGCGATTGGCTCCAGGCAGTGGATGGAGGTGACCTTCAATGCCAATCCCGCCGCTAAGCCGGGGGCGATCGGCACCATGTTCTCGGGCACATCGTCTTCTGGCGGCGCTGGTGCCATAGTGGCATCCAAGGAGCGTTCGGCAGGCTTGGTCTATGTCGTCGTGTACGTGGAGCAGCACTCTAAGAACTATATTGGTACCTTGATTGACATCGTCGAGGTCGAGTCTGCTGAAACCGGACTCGTGGTGGTGGATGCAGCGGCCATCGGTTCCGATATACAAGAGTATGGTCGGGTAGTGCTGGACGGTATTGTCTTCGATTTTGATAAAGCGACCCTCAAGAGCGAGTCAAAACCCGCGCTAGACGCCATCGCAGAGTACCTGGCAAGCAATCCCGAAGAAGTGTTCTTTGTGGTAGGCCACACCGACTCCAAAGGCACCTACGCCTACAATCAAAAACTTTCGTTTGATCGTGCGCAGGCTGTGGTGGAGGCGCTCAGGCGTGACTACGGGATTGCGCCTGAGCGGCTAGAGGCTCATGGTGTCGGTCCGCTGGTTCCTGTGTTCACTAACAACAGCGATGCAGGTCGGGAGCAAAACCGGCGGGTGGAACTGGTAGAGCGGTAATCTTCCTCTTTGCCAGGCGGTAATCTTGCGAAACAACCGCTGGGCTATCCGCTATAAATCACTTGGGTTGGGCGGTCACCAGTCGGTCGTGACGTCTTTTGATTTTTTTCGCAATGGCGAATCGACGCCCGAACAAAGCGGATTCGAGCGAGTAAGCCTTCCAGGGCTTGTTCTTCCAAAGTGCGTAAACGAAATTGGTTTGATCTAAGTTGATCAGGGCCGACCGAACGTGAGTGTCTGCACAACCTCTGCTCCTTCAGCAAAAAAGTTGAGTTCAGAAACCAATTCGGAACCATCTTCACTGACCAAAAAGCTCAGCACATCGGGCCCCAGTAAGTCGTCTGAACCCTGGACGATTGATACAACCATTTGTGTACCGTTGATTCCGAAACGGACCTCGCCTCGTGCCTGAAAACTCTCACAGATAAGGGGCGTATTGTCGAATGTTAGATTCGCGTTTATCAGCGCCTCTGAACCGTCTATCTCTACCCTTATATCCCAACGACAGGCTAGCCCGGGGAGCGTGGGTGAGGTGATTGCCGCTTCTCCATCCCATTGCCCCTGCATATTGTCCTGGGTCATCGGCAGGAGAATGATGCCGGTGGAGCGAAACACAGGCTCTAGAAAGAAAATCTCCTCTTCCGATATGAGGAATGGTTCAATCACCATGGCCAGATTGTCAAAGGCGTCCAGTCCCTCAGTGAAGACAGTGCAGGGCTCCGTATCGCGCCCGCAGAATCGACGATCCGCTCTTCGCCAAAATCGGAATTCATAGCCGTTCAATGGCTCGGCGACAAATGTCTCATTAAAAAAGAAATCGACCACATCGATATTGCAAGTTGAACCACTGTTGCAGGTGTACGCGCCCGACTCTGTAATGACGCCGCCGCTCTCTGGCGCAATGATCCGAATCTTACAGGCGCTGAGTGCGAGCAGTGCGCAGATAACACATATCCAGCGAGCGTATTGCATTGTTGTTCCCCTAGAAGTCATACGGATTTCTTTGCCAAAAGTATAGAGACTATTCCTGTGCTGCTGAATGGGAGCGCGTCTTTTGAGATCAAATAAAGATAGTATTGTGATACAAGGCGCCGTATTAACGAACAAAATAAGTACATGTACTCATGCGCTAAGTCAGCTCATGAATCAGAGACTGATTTCATACAGTATGTGCTGCCTGATAAACAGAAAACACTTGCCAGTGTCGCTTCGAACTCATGCAGCTTAAAAACTCGCGCTCTTGCGCTATACAGCGGTGAAAACTCGGCCGCGCTATGAAGAACAAATTGAGTACATGTACTCAGGTATAGTCTGTTAGCTTTTCAGTGCACGTTTCGATGAAGGGCGTAGCGCTGCAAAAAATTGAAATCAATTGGTCGGAGTGACTTCGAATCCCTCCTGCTCCAATAATTCACGTTCTTGCACCAGACAGATTTGAAAACTCGGTCGCGCTAAAATCCGCTCTACAAAATCAGCCAAGCCTGGATACACGCTCGGATCAATTTCAAAACCTGCGAGCCTTAGATTTTGAAAGTGAACGGCCACGCTAACGTCGGCCATCGTCATTCTCTGGCCGATAAAGAACGCTTTTGTTCCAAGCTGTTTTTCGAAGTACTGCAGGTAGCTAGGTAGAAGTGTGTTAAAGGCTTCTTCCGCCGCAGTAACGTCGGGACCAGAGCCCAGAAGCGGCTCGACGACTACAGGGCGAAAGATTTTCTGACCAATCGTATTGGAGAATTCGGTATCTGCGTATTCCTCTAACCACAACGCTCGCGCAAAGGAACCCGAATCTGCAGGATACAAAGCGGGGGTAGGGTGCTCTCGCTCCAGGTACTGGCAGATTGCGGATGAATCTGGCAGTGACCAATCAGGACCGCGTGCGCTATCGAGAAGAACCGGTACACGACGCAAGGGACTGATCTCTGTGAAAGACTCAGAAGCCAGGAATGGCACAACTTGATCCAATGCGAACTCAATATCTTTTTCTAGGAATGCAATTCGCACTTTGCGTACAAAGGGCGATAGCACTGATCCGAGTAGTGTGTAACTCACGATGCACCTCTTACGTCACGGTTGTGCCAGTAATCACGCGCCGTTTCTCATCTCAACAACCTTCTTGAACACTTCCCTGCCTGAAGCGGCTGTCGGAAAGCCGCCGTAGTACCCCAGGTAAACGATCAACTCTTCAATCTCTTGTTGGGTGACGCCGACGTTCATGGCTCCGTGTAGGTGGATGCCAAACTCCCTCTCTCTTCCAAGTACCAGAAGGGATGAGATCGTCGCCAACGCTCGGTCGCGAAGACTTAACCCTTCGCGCGTCCAGATTTCGCCAAACAGATGCTCCAGCGCTGGAAAAAAAAACGGATCGTCTTCGCGATCAGGCGTTATCTCGCCACCGAAGTATCGCTTTGCAAGTGCTCTGCCTTTTTCCCTTCTATCTGATTCCATCGTATTCTCCTTAGCCCGTTACAAGCCCTGATTACTTGGCTGTTGTTTCAATCTAACCTGTCACGTGGTCCCAGAATCCCTCGGCCGAGCGAAGTACACCAAAAGGGCGAACAGCATTCCTGCCAAGATCTCCGGGCGACAGATGCCATCGGGTGATGCGCTATACCAAGCTGCCTCTGATCTTCAGCAATGAGCCCTAATCGCTCGAGATCTGGCAGTTAATCAACGTTCAGGTTGTGATCGACATTATGCTTTCATAACGAGACTTTAAACTTTGTTGGTATCGTTTTGCAAGCATTTCATTAAAAGGCATAATAAGATGGAACTGACCTGACATCGTAACTATGCCGCTATCGCGCAAGCTGGATCCCTTCGTAGCCGCCGTAGACGCTCTTGGCGACGCATGGACGTTCCTTATCACGCGGGAGGCCTTCTTCGGGGCGACTCGTTTCGATGACTTCAGTAAACGCCTAAGGATTCCGAAGGCACGCCTCAGTGAGCGGCTTAAACATCTGGTGGCATCAGACCTTCTGTCTCGAGAGCTTTATCAGAGTTCACCGCCTCGCTATGAGTATCGTTTGACCGAGCGTGGCATGGATGTCTATCCCATCGCGCTCAACATGATCGAGTGGGGCAAGAAATGGACGGATGTTAGAAGCGACGTGACACTTCTCCACGCTGATTGTGGACACCCGCTTAGCGTACGAGCGGTCTGTCGAACTTGCGGTGATGAGGTTAGAGCGGAAGATTTGATCTGGCCGCCAATCATTCCGCTCAATCAGGCAATTGGGGATGAGTCTAACGTGCGTGGCTGGAAGAAGGTGGTCGACCCGGCATCGGTATCGACAAGACAAGATCCCGCGTCGGGCGTGCTCAATGTTGCGGGCGATAGATGGTCGATGCTCATCACCTATGGCGCACTGCAGCGGCAGTTTCGATTCAGAGAAGCTCAGGCCAAGCTCGGCATAGCGCACAATATTCTTACCTCGCGCTTGAAATCACTCGTTGCGGGAGGCGTCCTGGAGCGAGCCGATGCGGGTAAGCAATCGCCCTATAGAATCTCATCTGCGGGGTTAGACCTACTGCCATCCGTCCTCGCGATGCGAACATGGGCTCTGGATCATTTGGTAGATGCGCCGGAACAATGGAATGTCATTCGCCATCAACCCTGCGGCGCAAACATCCATACCGATGTGTGGTGCAATCATTGCTCGACGAAGGTCACGCCGCAGTCGGTTGTAGTCCATTATCCGAGCTCGCCCACTATTTTGCAGCCTAGTGGTGTTGAAACACCATAGGTAAGTCGGCGAGCATTATCACAGACAAGTTAATCCGAACATTGGGAATGCAATGAATCTCTCAGATTGTTTTTCAGATACCTATCGCGAAGCCCGCAATTCGTTTTTACGTGCCTGTGAAGCAAAGTCGATTCATCTCGAAAGTCATGAGCACCCGCTATTAGGCATAGACAATGAGGCTATGTTTGCCGATGTTGCCGAAATAGGTCGCCCAGGCGCAGAAGATGTCATCGTATTGGTGAGTGGCACGCACGGTATAGAAGGCTATTGCGGTTCGGGTATACAGATAGGTTGTTTGCAAATGGGCCTCTTTGACAAGCTGCCCGGCAACATCAAGGTACTGTTAATACATGGGCTTAATCCTTATGGCTTTTCCTATTACCGCCGCGTTAACGAAGACAACATTGATGTGAATCGCAATTTTATTGATTTTGATGCACCCCTACCGATAAACACAGCTTACGCGGACGTGCAGGCACTGGTGTTGCCAGAGGGATGGGATGGCGAGTCTAGAGCGGCTGCGGAGCAGGGCATCAAAGACTATATCGCTGATAAGGGTGCAGCGGCTTATCAGGCTGCGCTGACGGGCGGACAATACCAATATCCTGAGGGGCTCTTTTTTGGGGGTGCCCAACCCTCTTGGTCGAGACGTCTGGTAGAGGACGTTCTATCGATGCAGTGCAAAGCCGCGCAACGGGTCGCCATTTTGGATGTCCACACTGGCCTGGGTGAGTATGGAGAGGTCGAACTGATTACCTTTGGCGATCAATTGCCCCGCGCGCAGCAGTGCTATGGTGAAGCTGCCACCAGCCCAGATGCCGGAAGCTCAAGCTCTGCGGTGCTTGCGGGTACCTTTGGGGGAACGATGCCAGAGCTCTTGCCTCATGCCGAGGTCACTTATGTTGCGCTCGAATATGGCACCTCGCCCGTGCTTGAGGTAATGGAAGCCCTGAGGGCAGAAAACTGGCTCAGACAAAGAGGCGAACTAGACAGCGAACTGGGCGAGCGTATTAAAGAGCAATTTATTCATGCCTTCTATCCCAATGAGCCACAATGGCATGAGATGGTGTGGGAGCGCGCCGTAAAATACATCAACATGGCATTGCTTGGCATGAATCGATAAGGCGGATCATGCTGGCTACTTCTGCGTTCTCAACGATGATGGTTATGCCGTCATCAGCTCGCGCGAGTTGACTCAGCAGTAACGAGATGGTGAATAACTGCGCCTGGTCTTGTTGTGGTAATACCGAAGATACCGAATGCGCAAAAATCGGACATTATAAATTGGACCGGAAAGCGCATGTCCGGTTTCAGCCAACGTGGCAAACCAGTCACTTCACGGCGATGGGTCCTCATCCAGGTTCAGCAGCAAAGCATTGCCACCGGTTGC
>JBCCNJ010000142.1:0-10674 GCA_039025905.1 Pseudomonadota bacterium
GAATACTATGCGTTTATTCTGTAGAAATTGAGGCACAGACATTTCGCTATTATACGAGCCCGATGAGCGATATGCGCTGCTGTTTATCGCAGATTTCGCTCAGTTTAGCGCAAGCACAGGGTGTGGGAGATCAGTTGTACGTTGTGGATGATGAACTACTATACTGTGCGTGAGATCTGTTGACATAACCGCAGTGTTAATAGGAGGCAAAAATGAAGCGCTTTTTATTCACTTGGATGGTCGCATTACTCTGGCTGAGTGGATGCAGTTCTAAAGACAACCCCGGCGAGGTTGAGCTTGAGACCACACAGGCAACAGAAGTCATTCTGGAAGCCCCGATCGAGCCCTCGCAAGAAGATATTCAGGCCGACGTAATTAGTCGCGCCCAGGCACCGCTTTTAGCGGGTTTGGGCGATTTTAGTTTTCCAATTTCAACTAATGATCCTTGGGTGCAGCGCTATTTTGATCAAGGCATGGTCATGGCTGCCGGCTTCAATCACGCTGAAGCAGTAAGGGCTTTTAAAGCCGGGCAGAGGCTCGATTCTAACTGCGGTATGTGTTTTTGGGGTGAGGCCTTAGCGCTGGGTCCGAACATTAATGTGACAAGTAAGGGCAAGGCTATCATGCTCCCCGATGATCGCGTGGCTGCGCACAGCGCGATTCAAAAAGCGCTGTCTTTGCAGGAGGGGATGACCGAACGCGAGCGCGATTTGGTTGCGGCGCAGGCGACGCGTTACAACGGCGATCCGGATACGGATCGAGACCCACTGGATTTAGCCTACGCTGAGGCGATGCGTGAGCTGGCCGCAAAGTATCCTGACGATGATGACGTTCAGGCCATGTTTGCAGAAGCCATGATGAATACCATGCCATGGGACTATTGGCTGGATGCGGATAACCCTAAGCCCGGTACCTCTGAAGTGATTTCAGCCCTGGAGACGGTGATGCAGCGCAACTCCGTGCACCCACTGACTCTGCATCTTTATATCCACGCTGTGGAAGCTTCTTCCAATCCCGGAAGAGCGGAGCAGGCAGCCGATACGCTAGCCGACCTGGTGCCCGGCTCAGGACACCTGGTTCATATGCCCTCCCACATTTACTGGCGGATTGGCCGCTACTACGATGCTTCTGAGGCCAATGTGCGGGCGGCCAAAGTGGACGAAGAGTACATCGCTCAATGCAAAGCTCAAGGCCTCTATCCGGCACTGTATTACCCGCATAACATTCATTTTCTCTGGGCATCAGCTGCAATGGAAGGGCGTAGCGAGGTGTCTATAGAAGCGGGTCGTAAAGTTGCGGCGAATATCTCTCTAGAGCAAATTGAGGCCTTTCCTATAATAGAGTTTTTTCAGACTGTGCCACTACTGTCACTTGTGCGATTCGCCAGGTGGGACGAAATTTTGCAAGAGCCGCAGCCTGCAGAACAGTTGAGATACTCTAATGCGATCTGGCGTTATGCGCGAGCGGTTGCGCTTGCGCGTTTGGGAGAGGTGGATGCTGCGCAGGCGGAAATCCAACTTATGCAGCCACTGATGGAGAATGAATCAATATGGCTACTGGACGGCAACGACTACCCCGCCAGCCAGATATTGGCGATTGCAGAACTGCTGGCCGAGGGCGAGCTTGCCCTGGCGCAAGACAACCCCTCTGGAGCGATTGAAAAATTCACTGAGGCCGTGGTCATACAGGACAAATTGCCGTACACAGAGCCGCCGTTTTGGTATTACCCCACCAGGCAAAGCCTGGGACATGCCTTGCTGTTGGATGGGGATAACGCTGAGGCGGAAGCGGTGTTCCGAGCCGACCTCGCTCAGTACCCGCGCAATGGCTGGTCGTTGTTCGGCCTAGCACTCAGTTTGGAGGCGCAGGGAAAACCCGAAGAGGCGATGGCGGCCCGCGAACGCTTTGATAACGTCTGGGGCCGGGCAGATGTTACGCTGCAAAGCTCCGTGCTATGAGCACAATGAACGCATAACCAAATTGGCTGTGCAGTATAGCTATCGATAAAGGCGGGCCGCGTCCTTGGTAAAGTCACGTCTCGATTTCTGCCACATGTAAAACATGTGGCCGCCCTCGTATGCATGCAGCTTAATCGCCTTCGCCAAAGCGCTGCTGCGATGTAATTGTCGAATCATGTGCGCACTTTCGAAATAGGGTGTCACCAGGTCATAGATGCCATGCACGATGCTTAATTGCATACCCGGGTTCATACCCAAGCCTATTGCCAAATCTTCAAGTGCGCCGCTGGGAACCGGGCTGCCCGTTGTTTCATTGCGCCATTGCCAGCGCCGGTTAACGTCGTAACTGAGTAATTCATACTGCCGTTCACTCTCGACACCGAGGTTGTCACGCAAATGTTGGTTTGCGGCGACAGTAAAGATTCGGTTGAGCCCTCCCAAAGTCGGGTCTATGCCGCGGAAGCTATCACTGCCGGGGAAGGGATCTTCCGTAATAGTACCCGCGTCATATAGGCCTAATACCTTTTTTTCATCCCGCAGCAGTGCTCGTACAAACTGTTCAATGGACGACATGCCGTCGTGAGCTCTGAGTTGTTTTATGTCCAGCCCAATCCAGTCTGACAGCTCCGACAAAAGGCTATCGCCGAGTTTGCCATCACCACTGTGGGCACAAAGTGAGGGCAGGTATTGCTCTAGCGCGAAGGTTTCAGCACGTCTTAAGAACGCAGTTAAACTCTCGCCCTTTCGCGCTTGTGCGGCGCGACCGTGGCGGCGCGCCGCTGCAGCATAGGAAGGTAGCCGAATGGCCGCGGCTAGCGCGTTGAAGCGGCTCGCGAAAAGACAGTCCCACTCTAGGACAGGCGAAATCAGCATTGCGCCACTGAGTCCAATGCCTGTCTTTTCCTGCAGCATTCGCACCAGGCGAGCACTGCGGTAACCACCGTAACTCTCGCCGGCAATGTAGATCGGTGCGCTCCACCTACCCTCTTGTGAAAGAAACGCAGCTATGAAATCGCACAGTGCATCCAGGTCTTTCTCTACATCCCAGTAGAACGTGTCCTTCGGCGCTGGCGCTTTGTTCTCGTCTACTGCCTCCTCGCTGAGCACTTTGCTGAGACCGGTGCCCACTGGATCGACGAACACCAGATCGGTAAAAGCGAGCCAACTTTCCTGATTATCTACCAGCTTGGCGGGTGAGGCTGGGAGCTCGCCCTCTCTTCCGCAGGCTACGCGCTTTGGGCCGACAGCTCCTATATGCAAATAGGCAGATGCAGCGCCTGGCCCGCCATTGAATACAAATGTTATCGGACGGTTTCTCCTACCGCGGCCGCTCTCACTATAATAGGTATGAAAGATCTCCGCTGTCGGTTTGCCCGCATCTTTAAGCGTGAGCCACCCAGCGTTGGCATCATAATTTAGATCTTTATCCGACAGTCTCAAGCGGCCTCGACTCGTATAACTTCTATCGATTTCGCTAGTCTCGGAATCTCCAGCTTTGGGCATAGTCAGTTACTCACATCTTTTTAAGGATAGCGGAACAAAGAGTTGACGCTGCATCCCCAACCGGCTGATGCGCGTTGCGCGGGACGATGACGCGACCGTAGGTAACGCAACGCGTGGCAGGCTTCTATAAAGTGGCACGCCCGGAGGGATTCGAACCCCCGACCCTCAGGTTCGAAGCCTGATGCTCTATCCAGCTGAGCTACGGACGCGTAGAGGATGTGCTGAAAATCGAGCGCCAAGTATAAAAGGGCTTTGCATTGCCAACCACTGTTTTCGCATTAAATTTAGGCCGGAGCCGAGCTGACAACAAAGCGCTGTGAGGCAGTATCACGGTGCTGTTGGCAAACTAGAGCCGATAAACGCTATCCAGCTTGCCTCGCTGATAAAGCCGTCGCCCCAACTCTGCCAACGCTCACCTAATCCCGTTTTTGCAATGGCTTCAATTGTCTTGCCCTGGGCTAGCTGGCTTTGGACCATTTGCGTGGTGGTAACCAGCATGTCGTGATACGACTGCAGCTCCGCTTTCGTGGCCAGCGAACCATGCCCAGGAACCACCACCGTGTTGTCGTCAATCAACGCGAGAACCGCTTCGATATTCGCTGTGAAGCCCAGTACATTGCCACCGGATCCGATGTCCACGAAGGGAAACACATCCTTGAAATAGTGATCGCCCATGTGAACCACGTTTTCGCCCGTGAAGAACACGATACTATCGCCGTCCGTATGCCCATTGGGATAGTGTTGAACTTTCAGCGTGTCGTGATTGAAGCGGACTTCAATAGCGTCACCATAAGTAACCATAGGCAGGGCGATGGCAGGACTTGGCTCAACCGTTCGGTCGAAGAATGCCATATGCTGCTGGGTGGACATGCGCGCATACACTTGCGTGTTGGCTAGGATAACGGAACCTTTCTCTCCCCAGTAGCCGTTGCTGCCAGTGTGATCTCCATGCCAGTGTGTATTGATAATCAGGCGCGGTACGCCTTCGCTATTGGTAAGCTCTCCAAGCGCTTCCTGGTAGGCAG
This sequence comes from Pseudomonadota bacterium, assembly GCA_039025905.1. Lineage (GTDB taxonomy): Bacteria > Pseudomonadota > Gammaproteobacteria > Pseudomonadales > Halieaceae > JARRPM01. The sequence goes on from JBCCNJ010000142.1 coordinate 4,487, forward strand.
GCGCGTACTCGGCGTAATCATCGTCGATGATCAAAATACCATCGTCTCCGATAGATGCCACAACATTGCCGCCGCGACCCTGTAACAGATACAGATTGGCCTGGATGGGCGTGACTTTAATCGACAACTCGTCGTCACTCGAGTTACCAAAAACGCCAGGTGGTTTGAAGGCGGTTAGCGTCAAGCACAGTAGAGCAGAAAATAAAAAGTGTCGGTGCATATTCGCGTTGTTGTCCCTGACGTGGTTGACCTAATTTGAGTTGGTCATATTATGCTTGTTTTTATGGTGTCTGACCTCTAGGAAATAAACACGAGAGCGACGCGTCAAAAAACGAATCCTCAGTCTTCAAAGACTTCTTCTTCCATGAGCATTCCCAAGGGTCCTTCAGACTCATCCGCTTCTATTTCTTCCGCTGAATCCTCTAAGCGACTGGATTCCGCAACGGTCTCTTCCTCATTTTCGATTGGCCGCTGCTCGCCTTTTTCGGCGCGAATGCCGATATGGTAGACCGCGAAACCTGGCATCACAAATTGATCCAAGGCCATGCCCAGTACCCTACCTGAATAGGGAGACACGATTTCGATTTTTTCATTGCTCACTGGATTACTGACTGCGCCTAGAATATCGCCCTCTTCGACGTTGTCGCCTAACTCGATTTCGCTAAACAGTATGCCGGATGAATTCACACGCACCCAAAAGGAGTCATAAAACGCTGGCTTGGGCTTTACCCACAACCCCAGCTTGGAGTACATACCGCTCTTTGCCATGAGCGTGTTAATGGTTTTCACACCGACATTCACCATGTCCCGCTGCATGCGCATAGGTTCACCCGCTTCCAGAGTAACGCTGGGGATGCCCGCTCTCACTGCCGCAGCACGCAGGGTGCGCTGATTCCCACTGGAATTAAGCACGGGTATATCCCCGAATAACTCGACAAAGGCCGCGACGCGGGAATTGCCCATATCTGCCCTCAGTTGCGGCATGTTGGTGCGGTAAAAGGAGCCCGTATGAATGTCGACCAACAGATCGCAATTGGTCACGATATCGTTGAAGAAAGCATAAGCAATGCGGGCTGCCACACTGCCGGTGGGATTGCCGGGGAAATAGCGGTTGAGATCGCGTCGGTCGGGCAGGTAGCGGGAGCTGCGACTGAACCCCATCAGATTGACGATGGGCACACCCACTACCATGCCGTGCAGCTTTTCGGGATCTAGGTTAAACATGATGCGGCGGATCATCTCGATGCCGTTGAGTTCATCGCCGTGAATGGCTGCCGTGAGACACAATGTTGGACCATCACTGGCACCGTTGACGACTAGTACGGGCGTATCGACGGCCATGCCTGCAAAGGTTCGTGAGGGCTCCCAGATCAAACGTGTGGACGTTGCTGGGGGTATGTCGGTGCCCAATAGGGTTCGAGTACTGTTGGGATGTCTAAGGATTTCGTCGGGCGTCAACAGAAAGTCGACAGAATTCCAATCCTGCGGCGCCGCCTCAATCATACTCGGATCGATCACCTCTTCTAGCGGCTGCACCTGCGGTAACACAGCTTCCGTTGCGGGCGACTCAAAAACCTCATCCAAACGCATGTTGGTGGCGGTAGCGGTATTCTCCTGCGCATCTGGAGTCGTTGCTTGCGATACCGGTTCGACACTGGCTTCGATGGCATCGGGCTGTAGTGGATCCGCTTTTTGATTTTCTTCTGCGTGCACCGATGCCGCCAAGATGAGTAGTGGCAGGAAGATCACAGACAAGGCAGAAGGCATGCGAACCACGTTGGCGAACGGCTTCACCGTATTTTCCTGAGGGGTTTAAGAAACTGCAATTGACGAATACTCCATAATGCGACCTTGCGCACACTGCGGCCAATCGGTTTGGGGTGTGGGGGTTGTTTGCCATCAATTCGACTGTTCAAGCTGACTGCTGCGAATCAAATTTGTTCCCTTCTGGCGTCCGATTTTGTGGTAATTGAGACAGTATCGAGGGCTTGCTGTTCAGAGGATTTGGATGCTTGCTTTGCCGTGGCTAAGCCCATCGGCTAGATGTCCAGCCTATTGCGAGGGTGTGCTCTATTGGTCGCTGGCAAGTTCCGCTTCCATCCACGCCCGGGCAAAGCGCATGTCTGCACGTACTGTGGCGTTGGAAAGGTCAAGCGCTTCGGCGATTTCATCGAAGGACAGCCCGCCAAATACCTTCAACTCAACGATATCGGCTTTGCGCTGGTCCTTTGCGGCAAGTCGCTCCAAAACCTCATCAACGGCCAGCACGTTTGAGGGGTCGGCGGTCTCCGCTGGCAATTCCTCCGTAAGCGCGATCGCCACAGCGCCTGCGCCGCGTTTAGCGCTGGTTTTGGCTCGGGCATGGTCGATCAATATGCTGCGCATGGCCTTGGCGGCAAGTGCAAAGAACTGGCGCTTATTGGCCGCGGTGTAATCCGAATAGGCCAGTTTCATGAACGCTTCATTGACCAGCGCAGTGGCCTGCAGCGTGTGGCCTGCACGCTGGTCATTCATATGATGTAGAGCCAGTTGCCGCAGCTCCTCATACATCAACGGCCACAACTCGTCACGGGCGGCTGCGTTGCCATTGTGCCACTCGTGCAGCAGCCGGGTTACTGCTTTGCTCATATTGTCGTCAGCCTTCCCCGCTTAATCTTGCGCCACCGTAACACTTTTAACATATTGATAAATATAGCAATTAAAAGAATTTGTGAAATCGTTAGCGCTTTGCTGAGCAAATCTCGTCCTTATTGGTAGAAATGGATTTGGAGAACATCTCATGTTGCTAAGCAAGAGGGCCAACGTCGATATGCCCTGCTGCGATAGGGAAACCGTGGAATCAAGCGTGAGGCAAAGTTATGCATGCCGCGCCCTGTTGGCCGTTACCTTCGCCTTCCTCCTTATGCTTGGGATGTCAGCCTGTAAGCTACAGATTCAGGTCCCGCCAGGAGGCAAAGTCATTACCGAGTCCCGGGCCATCACCTGCCTGCCAAGAAACAACTGTGATATTGACGTGGTGGATCAGTTTTTCAATGAGACATTCATTGCCAGACCTAACAAAGGCTTTGCGTTTATGGGGTGGGAGCAGGTGCCCGCGGGGTTCTGTGGTGGTCGTTATGAGCCCTGCGTTCTCTCAACCGCGAACTTCGATCTTGTCCCCAGTCTGTTGGCTATTTTGGCGGGCGACGATGTGTTTTATCTCAGGCCACGGTTTGAGCCCATTCCAACCATTACGGAAGAGGACATCGTCACCGAGGGCGACGTTGAGCAAACAGAGGATGGTCTGATATTGGATGGAAATCTGGAACTGAATACCGGCCAAGGTCCCAGCCGCTTATTCAAAGATGCAAACTTAACTCTGACCTTCAGTGCCGAAGGTGATTTACAGGCCATGCGCGGTGAAGGCATTCTTCCGCCCCAGATCACCGATAACGTAGAACTGATTGGCGCCGACGTGCTGGCCGAGATCGGCTACTTTACCGGAGAGGAAATCAACGCCAACGAAGAGATCCCCATCAATCTCAGAGAGGAGCGCCAATATCTGGTCTTTCTGATGAGTGCCGGTATCACGGTGTCAAAAAACGTCCCCGTACCCGGTGATGAAGAACCGAAGCTTGAGCTGGAGGAAGTGACTTTCGACACACCCGCAAGTGGCAAAGTTATTATGATTCTCGATCCCAACGACGATATGGAGTACCGCTACGGTGAAACCCCACTCAAGGGTGCGTTCGGCGAAGCGATGTCAGAACAGGGTCTGATTCCCTTTGTGCCGTATTACGAGGGTAATACCAGGGTCTATCGCTTTGATGGGCATATGTATAAAACCATTAGCCAGGGCATCGGCATTAAGGCCCTGGATGTCTTCAACGTCACCGGCGAGCAGGTGACGTCCCAACCCAGTCTGTTTGATGTTGACCTTGCGGAACCCTTCAGCTCTCCATTTGCCTATAGGGCTGGCGTTAATGGCTTCGCCGAGGTGGCCATTAGCGTGTTTGGCTTTAGCGCTAGAGACTATTTTCAGTTTGACCTTGCTGAGGCCAGTGCCTCAGTTGAGGTAAGCAAGAACAGGCAGATACTGACACTCGCAGCAGAACTTGCGCCGGATGTTAGCTGGCTGCCCGACTGGATGCCTATCTTCCCGGAGTATGGCGTGGCCTTTGATCTTCTGGCTAAAGGCGATGGCAGCGTGGAGCTGAATTTATCTGGGTCCTATACCTCTATCTTACCGGCTGCCGAAATCGAAGGCAGTATGCGCCTGACACCACAGGAGCTGGTATTAAGAGGCAGCATAGTAGGTCAGCGAACGCTGTCTCTGACCGCGCGTTTCGCAGATGGAAACACCTTCGGCACCGTGGGTGTGACGGCTGATTTTTCTGAACTGGTGGAATCTGAGATTGGCGGTGCCTTCGATCGAGCGGAGGATCGAGTTGCGCAGGCGATTGCCGACCTAGAACAGGCCGTTGCTGATTTCGAGTTTGAGCTCAGCCTACGCGGCCTGCGCGACAGTATTCCCGGTATTGCTGATGCAGCGATAAATGAGCTGAATGATGTCCCGGATCTGGTATACGACGAGGTGTATGACGAGGTAAGAGCTGAAATCAATGATCGCAACGAGTGCTTCACCAACCCGATTAGCGGCAGAACAAGCTGTCTTATTTCAAACACCCGGCGCAATGACGCCGCCGAAGATGCGGCGGAGCAGGCGGAAGATGAAGCTGAGGATCGCATCAAACCCTATATCGCTTCGCTACGGGAGCTGAAGCGAAGTGCTCTTGAGGACAATAACGAAGACTTAATCGACACCTTGGAAAGCGCGCTGCGCGAGGCTTACGCTAACAGGACGTTCAGTGAGTCGTTCACCGTCAGCGTCGAAGTCGATATCGTTGGGCCAAACATTACCTTCAGTGAAACCCGCAGGGTTACCGAAACGATCTTGTCCAGCTCTCAAGCAGATCAAATCCTGACGGCCGCGAACAATATTGATCAGATCCCGGAAACCAGTGAGTTGGTTGTCAGTGCCCAGGAGCTTATCGACCGCTTACCTACCCAGGAGATTATTGATCAGGCTCGCCAGGCGGTGGATGCCCAGTCCCGAGCGATTCCAGCGGTCACGGGTGTTACCTACGCCATCGAGAACGAGGAGTATCTTGGCGCGGTGGAATTTTCGGATGGAAGCCGTTACGAGGTGAGCTTTAATGTTCTCGACTGGCAGGAACTCAGTGACGGAATCGCCGACCTCATCGCACAGTTTGTTATTGACAACCTTTAGATTCAGCCTGCGAAGGTAATACAAAGAGATTCTGGGTCGAGTAGCAGTTGATGACCGATGACTGGCAATCCCTACAAGACCTTTTTCATCAGGCCAGCGAACTGGACGATTTTGCCCAGGCTGCATTTCTTGCAGAGCTTTCGGAGGATCTGCGGAATGTGCTGAAACCATTACTGCAGCATGATAAGAAGGGCTTCGCATTGGCACTTGATTCGATAGCCGATTTCCTTAAGACATGCCCATAGCAAGAGAAGCGCTTAGCATCTCCCGCTAGATAGGGCTTACGGATGTCGCACTCTTATAGCGTCAGCATGAATCAGAGCAAGCTCATCGACAATAGAAGCTCTTAGAAAGGCGTGGCGGCGTTTGCCGGCTGCACGGCTTAAGCGCTGAGGCGTCCTGCGCTGGTACTGTTTCGTAATTGTCGATATCAGCAATGGAACTGAGATAACTTATCCCGTGATCATGTGCCTCTAACGGCGCAACTTTGTCTTAATGAGATGTTGGCTTTACCTAGAATTTGGTGGCGCGAGCGGCGATTTTCATTCATAACTATTGATGGATTAGGAGCCTATCTCTAAACACGGCGGTGGCTGTTACTATGAGAGATGAGCAGCCGGGCCATAGTGTGGCGGCTGTGTAGATTGTGTTAAGGCTACTCGGAAGATGTTGATAGCGTGAGTGTGCATTGCTTTTCTGAAAGCGAACATGAGCAAGCTTAATTGTCACGACGCGAGTGTCGCCGCGCTTTTTGAATCCATTGCCTGGGCAACAGCATGCTGCGTTCTGTGAACCTGGAGTATTGTAGTTTCACCGCGATCGGTGGCAGGGAGGAGAACCAGGATCGCGTGCTCATGCTGCAGGATTCGACCCAAGGCGTGCATCTGTTCGCTGTTGCCGATGGTGTCGGAGGTCATCC
>JBCCNJ010000143.1:0-10582 GCA_039025905.1 Pseudomonadota bacterium
TAGTCGCCCTGGCTTGTGGCCTTCATTTGTCGCTTATATGCAGTCGTCTCACCCCTGCGCCGCAGACTCGTTTCTTTGATCTTTCCTGGCTTCTACATTAAAGAGCAGATACGATTCGCCGATTTTCAATCCCAGTTGGACATTCGCATTTTATCCGAGCTGAGATGATCGAACGATCGCGGCGTCGCAGCCCGAAACTGCTACATAAGTGTGCAAACCATGAGCGACAGAGACAAGCTATTAGTAATCAAGGAGGATTTGGCGATTCCCCTGGCTGAGATCGAGCTGCAGGGTGTCCGCGCGCAAGGTCCAGGTGGACAAAACGTTAATAAGGTATCTTCCGCGATCCATCTGCGCTTCGATATTAACGCGTCTAGCCTACCGGCGGCTGTAAAGAGTCGACTGTTGAATGTGCGCGATCGCCGTCTGACGGACGAAGGCGTCCTGATCTTGAAAGCGCAACGATTTCGCAGTCAAGACAAAAATCGGGCCGATGCCTTAGAGCGTTTGCGACAGTTGTTAGTATCGGCCACCGTGGCCCGAAAGACCCGGAGACCGACAAAGCCCAGTGCGAAAGCCAAGCGCAAAAGACTAGACAACAAGGCGAAGCGTGGGCTATTGAAGGCACTGCGCGGTCGCGTTGACGACCGCTGAGGGTGGTAGCGTCAGCCTTGCTTAATCCAAAATGCTGGCGTAATCGTCTGAAAAAACATCGCGTCCGATAATGTACTTCATGATTTCGGAGCTACCAGCCAAAATGCGGTTTATACGCGCACTGGTGAACATATAGCTGATGGGATACTCCATCATATAACCCGCGCCGCCATGGAGCTGTACACCTAAGTCGAGCATCCGCCACTCGATTTCAGTTGCCTGCAGCTTGATTTTCGCTCCCATATTGGCGGTGAGTTTGCCCTCGTTATGCAGGGCAACACTGTGATCGACATACACCTGCATGATGTCGATCTCGGTATCCATCTCCGCCATCTTAAATTCAGTGTTCTGCATTTTTGAGAGAGGCTTGCCAAACACTTTGCGATCCATGACGAACTGACGTGTCAGATTAAATGCCTGCCTCGCGCTTGCGATAGAGCCCGCTCCAGAAATCAATCGCTCCTCGGCCAGTCCATTCATCAGATAGATGAAGCCCTGGCTGGGGTCGCCCAGTACGTTTTCTTTCGGCACCTTGACGTTATTAAAGAACAGCTCTGCAGTGTCCTGAGCGTGCATACCCATTTTGTCCAGGTTACGTCCGCGTTCGAAACCTTCCATGCCACGCTCAACAATCAAAAGCGCCAGCGAGTAGGGGTTATTTTCAGGGTCAGTTTTGGCAGCGACAATTACGATATCCGCGTTGATGCCATTGGAAATATAGGTTTTGGACCCATTCAACAGAAAGTGGTCACCCTTATCGACTGCGGTGGAGCGCATACCCGACAGATCACTGCCCGCATCCGGTTCCGTCATTGCCACAGCCAGTATCGTTTCGCCGCTAACGCAGCCGGGTAAGAAGCGCTGCTTCTGCTCTTCGTTGCCGATATTTTCAAAGTAGGGGCCGACTAGTCGACTGTGCAGGGTATTGAACCACTCACCGCAGCCCGCGCGGCAGGTTTCCTCCATGATAATTTGTTCATAGCGAAAGTCCTTATCGCCGAGGCCACCGTATTTCTCATCGGGCCAGATCATCAAAAAGCCCTGCTCGCCCGCCTTCAGAAAGATCTCTCGGTCGACTATGCCCTGTTCTCGAAAGCGAGGCATGTGGGGTTGCACCTCGGATTCGAGAAATTTGCGATAGGCGCCTCGAAACATTTCCTGCTCTTCTGTAAACGCTCGCACGATTAGCTACCTCTCCCTGTTATGCTCATTATCCTTACGGTTTTGGATATCGTCTTATTCCAACAGCTCGCCAGACTCCGCATGCCGGATGGCTATCTGCGGCGCTTGAAAGCGTTCACCATAGCGCTCCGCCAGTTCCTGGCAGCGCGCAACGAAGCGTTGAAAGCCGTAGGTGTTCACAAACTGCAGGTAGCCACCCGTCCAGACCGGCGCACCGATCCCCATGATGGAGCCGATGTTGCCATCGGGTACCGAACGCAATACGCCTGTCTCCAGGCACTTCAAGGATTCGATGACCGAACGAAACAGTAGTCGATCTTTCATATCCTGCTCATCCACGTTGCTCTCAGGATTGTGATAGAGCTCAAGCAGCTTAGGCCAAATCTTTTTGGAACCGTCATCGGCGTAGTCATAAAAGCCGCCACCGTGATGCCGGCCTCCACGACCGTACTCCCCGATCATGGTATCGACCACACCGCGAGCAACACTGCCATCGCCCCACTTATCTTGAACACCCATCTCCTTCCAGGTTTCTTGGGCTTTGCGGCTCAGTTCCAGACTCACCTCGTCGTAAACGGCAAGCGGTCCGACCGGCATGCCGATCGCCTTACCCATCGCGTCAATTTGCACAGGGTGCGCGCCCTCGCTGAGCAGCCGCACGCCTTCATCCAGATAGGTCGCAAATGTGCGCGAGGTGAAAAATCCCAGTGAGTCGTTCACCACAATCGGTGTCTTACGAATCTGGCGGGTGTAGTCGAAGGCCTTGGCCAGCGCTTCGTCGGATGTCTGCTTGCCGCATATGATTTCGACCAGCGGCATCTTGTCTACCGGCGAGAAGAAGTGGATACCGATAAAGTTCTCCGGGCGCTCCGACGCTTCAGCCAGTTGCGTAATGGGTAGCGTAGATGTATTGGAGCCCCACACGCCACCCTTCGCGAGACGAGCTTCGTTTGCGCGAGTAATCTCGTGCTTCAGCGCCAGGTTCTCAAACACCGCTTCGATAACCAAATCGCAGCCCTCGAGATCAGCTTCCTCAGCTGTTGGCGTGATCAGCGACAGCACCTCAGCCTTTTTCTCCTCACTCATACGGCCTTTGGCAACTCGCTTATCCAGCAATCCCACACTGTATGCTTTGCCTTTCTCTGCGGCCTCCAGGCTGACATCTTTCAATACCACCTCAATGCCGGCCATGGCGGACACATAGGCAATGCCCTGGCCCATCATGCCCGCACCCAGAACACCGACTTTCTTAGTCAGGTTTTTATCGACATTTTGTGGCCTACTGGCACCGCCGTTGACCTTGTTCATGCCGAAAAAGAAGGTGGTGATCATGTTTTTGGCTTGTGGGGTGACCGCCAGATAGGTCAGACCGCGAGACTCGATCTCCAGTGCCGTATCCAGGTCAAGGCGCGCGGCTTCGACTGCGCAATCCAGGATCTTTTCAGGCGCGGGCAGTAGGCCACGTGTTTTCTGTCGCAGCATGGCAGGTGCCATGATCAGCAGCTGCGCTAACTTGGGAGAATTGGCATTGCCGCCGGGAATTTTATAACCCTTGTGATCCCAGGGTTGCACCGCCGCATCGGGAGCATCCTTCTGCTCTCGGATCCAGGCCTTGGCTCTCGGCACTAGTTCTTCACGGCTGCTCACCACCTCGTGAATCATGCCCTCTGCCAGTGCAGCGCTCGGCGCAACCTTTTTGCCTTCTAGTAAATAGGGCAGCGCTTTTTCCAAACCCAGTAGATTGACCATACGGACAACGCCGCCACCGCCCGGCAATAGCCCCAGACTCACCTCGGGTAGTCCCAATTGCACGGATTTGTCATCCCAAGCGATGCGGTGATTGCAGCACAAACAGATTTCAAAACCCCCGCCCAGCGCGGCGCCGTTGATTGCCGCAACCACCGGTACCGGTAGTTTCTCTAAGCGACGGAGCACCGCCTTGGTCTGTCGCAGCATACTCAAAAATTCGGCTTCATTCCCTTTCTCAGCGGCAAGCAGTTCATTCAGATCGCCACCAGCAAAAAACACCTTTTTAGCCGAAGCGAAGATCACACCAGTGATACCCTCTTCCTGCTCCAAGCGATCTACCGTGGCGCTCATTGCCTCGCGGTACTCCGCATTCATAGCGTTAACCGGGCCGGTCTGATCCATGGTGACCGTTACTATCCCGGCTGCATCTTTGTCGTATTTAAATACACTCATAATCGCTACCTTCTCTTAACTGTTGTGGCTGCTGGATTCGAATCCGGCAGCACTAAACGCGCTCGATAATCGTGGAAATACCCATGCCGCCACCGACACACAGTGACAACATCCCGCGCTTGAGGTCACGTCGCTCTAATTCGTCCAGTACCGTGCTTACCAACATTGCGCCCGTGGCACCTAGAGGATGTCCCATCGCGATAGCACCGCCGTTAACATTGGTGATCTCGTGATCGATTTCTAAATCCTTCATATACCGCAGCGCAACGGCGGCAAACGCTTCATTGATTTCCCAAAGATCGATATCTGCTACCGTGAGGCCCGCTTTATCGAGACATTTTTTAGCAGCAGGCCCCGGTCCGACCAGCATAATTGTTGGATCCGTTGCCAGTACAGCAGTTGCGACGATACGCGCACGCGGTGTCAGACGCAGATCATTTCCGGCTTTTTCGCTGCCGATGAGTACCGCGCTCGCTCCATCGACAATGCCAGATGAGTTGCCGGGCGTATGAACGTGATCGATGGCATCCAGCGTGGTGTATTTGGCCAGTATCACGTCATCAAAGCCGAACTGGCCCATCATCTCAAACGATGCGTTAAGGCCGGCAAGGCCCTCCATCGTGGTATCGGGCTTAATAAAATCATCGCGTTCCAAAATGGTGAGCCCGTTGCAATCCTTAACCGGTATAACTGAGCGGTCAAAATAGCCGCTATCACGCGCTGCGGCGGCCCGTTTTTGTGATTCCAGAGCGTAGGCATCGACCGTTTCGCGACTCCAACCTTCAAGGGTCGCAATCGTATCGGCACCGATGCCCTGAGGTACAAAGCCGGTCTTTAGCGCAAATCCTGCATCACTACCCATGGCGCCACCGTTGGAACCCATGGGAACCCTGGACATGCATTCCACGCCACCCGCGACAACCAGGTCTTCCCAGCCGGAGGCGACCTTCTGGGCGGCCGCGTTCACTGCTTCCAGCCCCGACGCGCAAAAGCGATCCAGCTGTACACCCGGTACTGATTCGTCCCAGTCTGCGTTTTGCACAATCATTTTCGCCACGTCGGAACCCTGTTCACCGATGGGCGTGACACATCCCATGACGACGTCATCGACATAAGCTGTGTCCAGATCATGGCGCGACTGCAGCTCGCGCAAGAGTCCCGCGCCGAGATCGATGGGCTTGACTTCATGCAGGCTACCGCTGGGTTTGCCTTTACTGCGGGGTGTACGCACAGCGTCGTAGATATACGCGGAATGGCTCATAGATTACTCCGTGAATGTTTGTGTCGTGGCAGTGATAAATCAGGTGCCGGATTGTGCCGTCAGTGCATTGGCGAAACAATGACCCGGACGACTAGAAAAATTGACATTTGCTTACACCGAAGACAAGTCTGAGGGTCAATTAGTTCAACTGAAATGCCCTAAGCGGCCTTGCGTTTCGGTTTGGCCGATCGGGTATGCTTGCGCTGCTCGGCTTCAAGATCGCCCAGAATCGTCTCCAGGGTGCGGCTGATATGGGTCTGCACGCGAATCATTTCTATTTTGCGCCAGGTCGCCCGCTCACCCGATTCAACCAGTTTGACAATATCTTCAACCGACAGATGCGAGAGCAGTTTAAACGGGTTGTAGAGCCGGTCTTTTGGAATGATATTGACATCGCCAACGTAGTCTTGATTCACCATGGACAGAAAGACATTCGCGACTTTGGAAACGGAGGTTTCTTTGCTGAGAGGGCGATGAAAAATGGCGGCGCCTGCATTCATCCATTCACGCGCTGTGCGCCGCGCAGCATTGGTGATAATCGCCAGCGCGTCACCTCGGCGACGCCCATCGGTAACGAAGGGCAGTACCGCCGGATTGGCTTGACTAACGACGTAGTGATTGACTCCATAAAGCCGCGCCAGTCTTTTCGTCGGCAAATCATCGCTGACTGCGCCATCAACCCACTTACGGGATGGGAGATAGGGTTGTCTATCGCCCCATTTATCTCTAGCTTCCAGCGTTACAGGCGGGAACACACCCGGAACTGCAGCAGAGGCCATGATCGACTTATGAATAAGCACATTCGGTGACGTAGTGGCGTTCAATAAACGCGAGGTTTGATGGGTCTCGGCAGGTGCGACTGAGACATTGAGCATACGACCTGTGTGTTCGTAAGCCTCTTGAAATGTCATGTCAGGGATCAGGCGCTGGATCTGCTCTTGAATTTCCTCGACTTTCAATAGCCGAGGCTTCAAGCCGGCTACGGCGCCAAGAAGACTGCTCTCACGTTCCGCTTCATCCAGCAGAAACTGCGGGTCGAGAACTGTCTTCAGTTCCTCGTCGTTGTGCGTGCAAAGCAAGCTGCCGACGATCGCCCCACCACTGGAACCGGACATAATGTTCGGCAGCAATCCCTGCTCCCAGAGCACCCTGACTACACCCACATGAAAGTAAAGCAAGGTGCCGGAGCCGCTCATTAACAAGGCAGAGCGACCAAAACAGTGATGCGCGCGCCGGAAGAACTCGAGCTTGTCTTCCTGGCTGATATTGTCGACTCCTGGACTCGCCAGTAACTGCAAGGCGTCCACGATTTCTTCGACGTAGTCGTGAATCAAATACTTGGTGCCATAGGCCGCCCGCTCATAAAGCTCGGGCTTGCCCATGCCACCCATATTGCCGTGTATGCCTTCATTAAGAGTGAACAGCAAACCACGATAGTCATGTCTCGCCCTAAGCGCCCGCAACCGGTCGAGGCGAATCCGAATTGAGATGTTATCGAACTGAGATGACTGATCCCGGCGTCGCCAGCGATCAGCGCCAGACGCTTTATCAGCTGCCAGTGCGGCCTGCTTCCACTCTTCGTAGGACTCGGCCTTTTCCATAGCTTTCAAGTATTTGCGCGATCCCCGAATCAACATGTTGAGCTGTCCCGTGCATTCCAGTTGCTTAAAAAACATACTTTGGGGTCAATCTACGCCAGTTGGCAGGGAATCACACCCTTGACAGTTGGCAAAATTCTTGTGCCAAAGACACCCCAGAGCGCTATTGGTTCCCGCAGCAGACTTATCGAAATTTGGGTATTGCGTTACAGTGAGGAGCCACAACCCGACGGGCGCGGGCTGCCAACTCAACTGCCGCTGCGCACCACTGAATGAACTGATATCGGATTCACTATGCCCCAGGAACTTGAACAAAACCTCACTGCAGCGGGCGTGCTTACGCTCACCATGAATCGACCCGAGGTTCACAATGCGTTCGATGATCACCAGATCGCCAGGATGACGTCTGCCTTGGAAGATGCAGAAAAAAATCCCTCGGTGCGCGTCATCGTTATCGCCTCGCGCGGCAAAAACTTCTCGGCCGGGGGTGACATCAACTATATGCGGCGGATGGGCGAGAACAGTTACGCGGACAATCTAGCCGATGGCGCTAAGCTCGCTCTGCTAATGAAAACCTTGAACGAAACTACAAAACCGACAATCGCTAGAGTGCAGGGCGCGGCTATGGGCGGTGGCGTGGGGCTCGTTAGCTGCTGTGACTTCGCTATCGGCACCGCAAACACCAGGCTCGCGCTGAGTGAAGTCAAGCTGGGTATGGTGCCGGCGACGATTAGCCCTTATGTAGTGATGACGATCGGCGAGAAGGCGGCACGTCGTCTATTTATGAGTGCATCGCCTGTGCAGGGTGAGGCCGCGCGGGCGATCGGCTTCTTAAGTGACATTGTGGCTGAAGATACGCTGGATTCTGCCGTTGCCAAGCTCGCTTCATCTCTACTTGCGAATGCGCCGCAGGCACTGGGTCTAGCAAAAGACCTTGCCTCAAGAGTCGCTAATGCCGAGATATCCGATACATTAATCGAGGAGACGGTTGAGCTGATAGCACAGGTACGAGATTCCGCAGAAGGACGCGAGGGGCTGAGCGCTTTCCTGGAGAAAAGATCACCCAATTGGCAATAATTTTCGGAGGACCTCTGGCCGAGCGCCTCTGGCCGAACATCCGGCGGCTCGTAGCCGCCACCTCGCAAACACCGCAATCAAAGCAAGTCAGCCGGCGGGGGGCGTCATGCAATCATTCACTGTTAAGCGAGCACCGAGTTTGCTATGGTCTCGCAGCAAATAATGACAACACTATCCAGTACAGGGAGGCCTTGGATGGGTCTTTTTAGGTTTGTAGCCCTGCTCGTTTGTGCACCACTATTCCTATTAGCATCACTCGCCGCTCACGCTCAGATTCTCAGTCTGGAAGAAGCTCTCGCCATCGCACTGGCGAATAACACGTCGGTCACAAACGCCGAGCTGCAGCGTGAGGCTGCCAAGGACGACGTGCAAGCACTGCGCACCGCTCGCTACCCACGGCTCGATGTCAACGGCAGGGTGTCGCATCACCTGGAGGATCAAGAGTACATTTTTGAAGAAGGTGTATGGGGAGACTATCCCGTCATCGGTGAGGTACCAGCACAAGATATCACCATCAAGAGCAATAGCGGCACGACTCAGCAGGTGTCGGCCGGTATCACACAACCGCTCGCTCAGCAGTACCGACTGGGGTTAAGCATCGAACAGGGCGAAGTCAGAGAGGACATGGCAACCGAGTTCGTGCGGCTTACCCAGCAGGATGTCGCGCGAGTCGTCAAAGAAGAGTACTTCAATATTTTGCAATCTCAATCGACTCTTGCCACCACTCGCGAAGCCATCGTGTTCTATACCTCTTTGGTTGAGTTGGTATCGAACTATGTATCACAGCGTATTGCCTTCGAATACGAGCTACTGGAGACCCAGGCGCGACTTGCCCGTCGCGAATTGGAGGCCAACTCGCAGATGAACAGGCTCAGCACGCAAAAAGAGCGCATGAATACCCTGCTCTCTCGCGATATCAATACGCCATTCCGCGTGAGTGAGTTGCCCGCCGAAGTGCTGGTCACTGGCGGTTTAGACGATGCCGTGGAGACGGCGATGAGCCAGCGCCCAGAAGTGCGTGAGTCGGAACTCAAAGTGAAGGACGCGGAATTGGGATATGACATTAAACAGGCAGAATACCTTCCGGATCTGGACCTGAGCCTACGCTATACACGGCTCTATGATACGGCGCTGATTCCAGATACCGAGGCCTATGTGGGTTTGCGGGCGCGCTGGGAGATTTTCGACTGGGGTCGCAAAAAAAGCGAACTGGCAAGCAAAAACGCGCGCATCCAGAGCGCAGAAAACAGTGCTAGAAATCTCAAGGACAGGGTCGCTATCGATGTCCGTAGAAGCTTTCGGTCCATCGCCGAAGCAGAGCAAGCGGTTGAGGTCGCGCGCCTATCTCAGGCAGCCGCGCGGGACAAATTACGCGTGCTAATGAACCAGTACAAACAGCAAGCCACTCTGCTGCAAAACGTGCTGGACGCAGAGTCTGATCTGGATCGCGCCAACAATGCTTACAACCGCGCGGTATTGTCAGTGTACAGAGCACAGGCTGAATTGGAGAGAGCTGTTGGAGATATCTAAGACCGTTACATCTATCTTGGCCTTGTCGGCGCTGCTGAACAACGCGGGGTGCAGCAAGCAGGCCCCACCAGAGCCCATTGCGACGCCAGTCAGAGTCGAGGCTGCCCAGTCGCTTTCCGACGACGCCTTGTTGCGTTATTCAGCTCAAGTCGTGCCGCAAACACAGGTTGATGTGGCCTTCCGTACCGACGGCTATATCGACACTATCAAACTGGTGCCAGGAGTAGAATCACGCGAGCGACTTCTACAGGCAGGCGATTCAGTAAGCACGGGCGACATTATGGCTCGAGTGCAGGATGAGCAGTATCGAGACCAGTTGACTAAAGCAGAGGCTGACCTGGACAAAGCACTGGCAGCTGCACGCAAAGCCGATCAGGACTATCAACGGGCCCAGGCGTTGAACGAAACCCAAAGCATCACCGGGCCGGATTTCGATGCCGCTCAAAAGGAGTATGCCACGGCTAATGCTGCGGTAAAGGCAGCTAGGGCTCAGCTGGATGAAGCTAACCTAAAGCTCGAGGAAACAGCGTTAATCGCGCCGCTGGATGGCATCGTCCAGCAGCGCAATATCGAAATAGGCACCCTGGTTCGTAACGGTACAGTGGGTTTTGTGGTCGCCAATACCAACACCGTCAAGGTCGTATTTGGTGTCCCGGATACGGTGTTGGGTGACGTTCGGCTGGGCAGCCGCCTGAAAATCGAAACCGCCTCGCTCCCCGATCGAACCTTCAACGGTGAGGTGACCGAGATTACACCGGCTGCTGATCAACGTACACGTATTTTCGAGGTGTCTGTCAGCGTCGACAATGCCGATGGCGCTCTGCGGCCTGGCATGATCGCGTCTCTGGAGCTGGACACATCGGCGGTTGCCACACAGCAGGTACTGGTGGTACCCGTCAATGCCATGGTAGAAGGGCCAGACAATTCATTTGCACTCTATATCGTCACCAAAAACGGCGAAGGCCAGGAGATAGCGAGCCTACGCACAGTTGAGGCCGGCCAGATCATGGGCAACAGAGTCACGGTAACGGGCAATATCAAGTCGGGTGATCAGGTGATTGTGACCGGCACAGCACAA